>DIQB01000129.1 GCA_002427165.1 Firmicutes bacterium UBA5473 | reverse complement strand
TTTAAGTATTTTATAAGCATCAATAAAAGCAGGTTTATTATAGTCATATTTGCCCTGCTGGTAGTTTAACCCACCAGTAGGAGCACCATTTTCGCCGGCCAAGGCCGTTATGTTCATATCCCAGCAGAAATCTTCTTTTCCGCCTAAGATAAAACCATAAAACTTGCCTTTCCCTGCTTTCGTAATTTTGCGAGCATATTCCCGAAGTTCCGTCCAATTCTTCGGTGGGCCTTCAAGACCCACTTGTTTGAATAACTTTTTATTCCAATACAGCGGGGTATAGACACCTGTGCGCGGCTCCATATCGGGGAAAGTATATATTTCCCCACCGATGACGTTGTTTCCGGAGACGAAACTATTGGGAGCAAAATTATCTTTGTTCTTTCCGATATACTCGGTTAAGGGCTCGATCCACCCCATTTCTACAAGCTCTACCACTTTTAGGGAACCGGGTTGCCAGAAGATATCGGGAACATTGTTATTTTTGTGCGCTAGCTGCAGAAGGTTATCATATTGTCCGCTTTGAATCACTTGATGTTCGATTTTTAGATCAGGGTTTTTCTCCATGAACTTTGCAAACTGTTCCTCGTAAATCTTCTGTTGTGATACTCCCCAATCCCAGACTTTCACTACTATCTGCTCTCCTGTAGCTACTTGCCTATCAGGTTTGCGAGTTGTTACAACTACTACCAATAAAGCTACTAAAATACCGATTATCCAGGGCCATTTCTTCATCAATACCCTCTCCTCTCTTTTATCCTTTAACTGCGCCTGCAATGCCTTCAATAAAATAACGCTGCAAACACATATAGACGATGATAATGGGAATCAGGGAGATGCTAGCTGCCGCTGCCATCCCTACCCAATCTGTTGAATGTTCGCCTATGAACGAATACATGCCTACGCCAAGTGTCCTCAAATTTGGCTTGCCAAGTGTGAAAACCAGCGGTGTAAAAAAGTCATTCCATGAGCTCATAAATTGGAAAATGCTCACTGTGGCGATTATGGGCTTGACCATGGGGAGCATTATCTGCCAGAAAATCCTGGGGTAACTTGCTCCATCTAATTTTGCCACCTCCTCTAATTCTTTCGGAATCTGCGAAAAAGCCCCCATAAACAATAGAACTCCCATGGTATTAACCCCACCTACCTGAGCTAAAATTACACCTGCAAGGCTGTCTAAAAGGCCCAGCTGCCTTATCAGTTCGAAAGTGGGGATAATGGTATATCCCTTAGGCATAAACATCATCACCATAACAGTTCCGATGAAGAATTTCTTTCCTGGAAAGTTATATCTACCTAGTGTATAGCCAGATGTTGATGTTAAAAAGATCGTAATTAGGACACCCACAACAGTAACAATAACTGTGTTCCAAAAGTAAATGCTGAAATTTGCTTGTTCCCAGGCACGAATGAAATTGCCGAAGTTAAAGTGGGAAGGCAGAAGGCGCAAGCCGCCGGCGAACATCTCCTCTTCAGTTTTAAATGATGTGAAGACCATCCATAAAAACGGGTAAACCCAAGCAAAACAAATAATGGTAAAAATAATGTGTGTGATTTTCTCATAATATCTTGACTGTTTGTTCATCTCATTCCCCACCTATAATTGGTAATCTGCACGTTCCCGATTGGCATTTTTCATTAAAGCCCCCTGGATTATTGCAATCAACATCGTTGTCACACCGTAGAAGACGCCTGCTGCACTGGCAAAACCGAGTCTGGGAATGCCCTTTTCCGTGCTGAAGGCATATCGATAAATATATGTAGCAACAACATCGGTAGCATAAGCGGGCCCGCCACCTGTCATTACCTTCACCAAATCAAAAACATTTAAGCTCCCGATAATTGCAAGCAATATGATTATAATTGCGATGGGCTTCAAAAGGGGAACGGTGATATAGCGGAACTGCTGCCTGCTGCTGGCTCCGTCTACCTTTGCAGCCTCATACAGTTCACCGGGAATTGATTGCAATCCTGCTAGCCAGTAGATTAGGTTATAGCCAAAAGTTTTCCAGATCCCAACGGTGATAATAATAGCCATTGCAGTATTCGCAGAGCCGAGCCAATTCACCGGTTGCTTTATCAAGCGCGTAGCCAGTAAAAGTTCATTGATAACGCCGTTATATGTACCAAAGATAAAAGCCATAATGATGCCAACTACAGCTGTGGTTGTAACCACAGGCAGAAATAGCAAAGTACGATAAACTGTGCTTCCCTTAAGTTTGGGGTTATTTAGAAAAATCGCAGCAATCAAAGAGAGTGATAATTGAATAGGAACAACCCCTAGCATGTAGATGAAACTATTCTTAAAAGCCTTCCAAAAGCCGGGGTCTGTTGCAACTTTAATGAAGTTCGAAGCACCAACGAAGTCATTTAACGGCTCCATTCCATTCCAATTATAAAAGGAAATTACCCAACTGGCTATTACAGGGTAGATGGTAAACATAGTAAATAAAATAATAGTTGGAGCGAGAAAAAGATAGTTCCATCTATTTTTCCAAATCTGTTTCCCCAGGGATTTATTATTTTCCAAAAGGATCACTCCCGGTATTTATTACATTTGAGGGGTTTCTCATTGAGCATCGCGAAAGAAGGTGGGAGAAACTCCCACTATCCGTTTGAAAACGCGACTGAAGTATGCAGGGTCGTTAAAGCCAACTTTGTATCCTACCTCAGAAATTGTCAGTAGAGGGTTACCAAGTAGCTCCTTTGCTTTAGCAATACGCAAATCGAGGAGATAATCACTGAAGCTACTGCCTGTTACTTCTTTAAAAATACTGCTAAAATAGCAGGAGCTGATTTGAAGATCGCTTGATACTTCATCTAGACTTAAATCTCTTCCATAATGCTCCTTCAGATACTCCTCTGACCTCTGTACAAGCTTATATTTTCTACTTCCTTTTGCTGCAACTACAAGCTCAACCAAATTTTGAATCTTATGCCTAAGCCATGAAGACAGCTCAACCCAGTTATCCATAGCCACCAGCTGTTTTGTTATCTCAAGTTGATCTTCAATTGCTTTGAGCTCTGCTGCCCCGGATACTGTGACCACTCTCATCGCTTTCAATAAGGTTTCGGACACCAGCAGTTTCCCCATTTCCAAATCAACTTTATCGATAAAAAAAGATAAAAAGTGCTCAACAAGCTTCATGGATTCATTCAGGTTGCCAGTACGAATCGCCAATAACAGCTGTTCTTCAAGATAGCTTGGATAGGAGGTCATATTCCCTTCCTCACCCAAGTCATCGTAACAAATTAGCGAACCCTCTCCCATATTAGAGCTAATGGCGATCATCGCCTCTTCATACGATTTGGCAATTTCAAAGATCCGCTCATAGGTTCTGCCAATCCCGATAGCAATGGGGATTGAATATGCTTCCTGTATTTTTCTCTGCCAATCGGACAATAGCTGCAAGAGTTCTTTTTTTTGAATTTCATTATTTTCAGGGACAGCCGCTAAAATATAGTTAGAGCGGAAGGAGTCGGAAAGCAAAAATGAGTTCCAGAAATATTCTTTTAAGGTGTTTTTAAGATGGATAAATATTTCGTGTCTTAGTAATTCATAAAAAACATAGGGTGCTTTCCCTTGCCGATTTAATCCTTCTTCAAGTTTGAAAACTACAACCACGTTAGGGAGCACGACTAATTGTAAGAGAGCCAGCCGTTCCTCTAAATCCTCATAAATCCCATGGTCTTTCCAGCTACCCTCGAGCAGATCATTGAAAAACCTTGTACGGATAACATCGATATTGGCATCAAATTCCGCTTTCACTTGCGCCTGTTTTTGCTTTTCTATATTTTCTTCTTCCAACTCTCGGGCTGTACGCGAAAGTGTCTCAAATAGCTCTTCTTGATCGATGGGTTTGAGCAAGTATGCTGATGCCTTCCCCGAAATAGCTTCTCTCGCGTAATGAAAATCATCATAGGCGGTGAGCATAATTATTTTTACTTTTCCCAAAAAAGCTTTAATCTCTTTTGCTGCGTCTAAGCCATTTTTATCGGGCATGCGGATATCCATCAAAATAATATCCGGCTCAAGTTTTTGTGCTAGCTTGATTGCAGCTAGCCCGTCTTCTGCCTCACCTACAATCTCAAATTGGGTCTCGCCTTCGAGCATAAGCCTGACTAGCTTGCGATCTAGCTCTTCATCATCCACAATGAGTAACTTATACATTGGCAACCCTCTTTTTTAACTTTATAGTTACCACAATTAAAAAATTCTCCTTTTCATGTGGGAAAACCTTTGGAATATCTTTCTATTCCTTTTAAAATGGTTTTATTGGTTAACTGTTTTAACAAAAACATATATTTATCTTAACATCAAAGGTGCCTATACTTCAGAAATAGGAAGGACCATAAATGGGTCTTGTAATTGTTCCTGGCGACTATTTATGGGCATGATTCTGATCTGCACACGGAAACCTCTGCCGGGATTTGTAAAAACTCTCATTTGTATCCTATTGCCAAAAAAATGCTGCAGCCGCCTGTAAACTAGCTCAACACCAAGATGATTCGTTTCCTTTTTCCCCTCTAGAATATCCTCCAATGCACCAGGTTCTGCCCCCTTTCCACTATCTGTGACTTCTATTACCACATCTCCGGCCTGCCCGTAGGCCACAACCCTCACAATACCTCCTTTTCCCTGGGGCTCAATTCCATGAATTAAGGCATTTTCCACCAACGGCTGGAGGGTCATAGCAGGAAGCTCTAAATCAGTAAACCCAGGTTCGATCTGGATGCTATAGCGTAGGCGCTTCCCAAAACGCTCTTTTTGGATGAGCAAATATTTCTCAACTACATCAATTTCTTCAGAGAGAGGCACAAGTTTACCGGCAAATTTCAAGCCGTAGCGGAGAAGGTCTGCTAATGCTTTCACAATTTTAGTTATTCGTTTTGTCCCTTCAGCAAAAGCAATAGCTGAAATTACATTGAGGGTATTGAACAGAAAGTGGGGGTTGATCTGCGAATGCAAAATTCTCACCTCTGCTTCGCGAAGATTTCTCTCTAACTCTGCTTCCTTCTGATAATGCTCTAATAATGCATCTTGCTGCGAGGCAAAATCACGTACCAAAACAAAAGAGGCTCCCTCAACAGCAAGCCCTGCCACAGCAACAACTAGTGCGCTAATTAAAATTATCAGTACCGCATCTTGGGAAAGTTGATCCGCTGCTTGTACCTTGGCGCTAGCCCGCTCCCAAGCTTGGTTCTTTACGATTCCTGCTAAAGTCACTACTTTCGATTCCAGAAACATTAACCGATCCAGCCTGGTATGAGAAACATTTTCCTCCTGCTCAAGGATTGTGATGTTTTCAACATAACTGCGGGTTGCCTGCTGCAGCATCTTCATTGACGTTCCAAGTTCAGGTTCGTGCAGCCTACCCAATGTTGTTTGTAGTTGATCTCCAATTAAAATCCGATCAATTACACCTGCAGCTTGCTTTGCTTCTTCTAGGCCCACACCTGTATCAAAATAGCGCTGTAGAGCTTGCGTAGATTCATAAACGTTCTCATCGATTAGTGAGCCGATTTCAGCGATCACAATATAGTTTTCTTTAACCTCATGAACGCTGTGGCTAATACCTCGAATTTTAGTGGTAGCTAAAATCCCCAGGCCAACCACTAGCACAATTAGGAAGACGAAGCCTGTTCGTAGTTGGTAAAGAATCTTGGTGCTGCTTTGACCATTCATTAATCTCACCCTCCAGGTTGTATCTAAGGTGTTCTTTATTTCATAGCTTATAAAAAACCAAGCAAGGTTTGGAACCTTTCCTTTGAGAAATTCGCCAAATATTGTCCACTACCTCCTTGGCCCCCTTTAAGTCAAGTTCGCAACAATTGGGAAACGCCAGCAATAAAAAAGGCATTAACAGAATCGAGACCTGTCAACGCCCTTATAGTTTGAGTTATCCCTGAAAATAGGTATGCTTATATACTTGCTTGAACCACATCTTTGTTTCTCACAAACATAAGACCCAAAGGGATCGTAGAAGCACCTTTCCTTATCTGCTCTATATCTATTGACCTAGGATTTTGTTTCATCTCTCTTCCTGTTCTGCCATAGCAAGACATGCTATTAATTTCTCATTTTGATAATGTACTCACTGCTTAAAATCTAAATGGTACTATTTGGCAGGCTTTTGAGCTAGTTCTATTACGCTGCCCAATGTTATAACAAATAAAGCTTAAAGACTTCTCTCCCCCAAAAAAGCAAGATTGCTTTCAATCAGCTCAAATCTTTGCCCTACGCAATCAAAAGATCTGAGGGGGTCCGGGGGAGTGTTTTTTACATAGTCCAACATCCGCTCCAGATCCGTTGTGGCTACATGGATCCGGGTGTCTGAAGAGGCGTAATAAATAAAAATCTGGCCGTTGTCCCTAAGAACCGCACCATTGCAAAATAAAACGTTCGAGACATCCCCTACCCGCTCGGAGCCTATTGGCGCCATGAAATATCCTCCCGGGGTATAGAGAACCCGGTTTGGCTTTTTTAGATCTGTGAAAAATGCATAGAGCACATACCTGAGGCCTGCAGCTGTGCCTCTCACCCCATGGGCGATATGGAGCCATCCCTCCGGGGTTTTTAAGGGTGCAGGACCTTGTCCGTTCTTTACTTCATAGATGGTATGGTAATGCCTGCTATGGATGATCTCCTCAGCTTCTATTTGGGCATTTTCCATGCTTTCTACCAAACTCCAGCCGATGCCGCCACCGAAGCCTGTGTCAATGAAGCCATCTTGGGGCCGGGTATAGAGGGCATATTTGCCATCAATAAACTCAGGGTGCAGCACCACATTGCGCTGCTGGGAATTTGATTTAAGATCAGCAAGCCGCTCCCATTTTTTAAGATCACGGGTACGGGCAATGCCGCAAGCTGCAACAGCACTTGAGGTATCGGAAGGTGGTGCTGTGGGGTCTTTGCGCTCTGTGCAAAACAAACCATAGATCCAACCATCTTCGTGTTTGGTAAGGCGCATATCGTAGACATTCACATCGCTCTCTTGGGTTTGAGGCATGAGAATGGGCCGATCCAAGAAGTGGAAGTTATCGATGCCATTGTCGCTTTCTGCAATGGCAAAGAAGGATTTGCGATCGGAGCCTTCCACGCGGCAGACAAGGTGAATCTTGCCGTCTAGTTCGATGGCGCCGGGGTTGAAGACTGCGTTAATCCCCAATCTTTCTAGAAGGTAGGGGTTGGTCTGGGGATTGAGATCATAGCGCCAAAAGAGAGGCGTATGATTTCGGGTGAGGACCGGGTTTCGGTAACGCTCGAAGACTCCGTTTTGCCATTTATCATCTATGCTATTTTTGCGTTCGACTAAGGTTTTATGCTGTAGAATTAGCTTATTTAATCGCTCCTGATAGCTTGCCATCGGTTCCCTCCTAAAAAACTACTTCTATCTATAATTCCCTATTCTCCAGCTGAGGACCTTTGGATTATTTTTTGTTCTCTTGAATTTCTTTTGTAAACTGCCTTTCAAGAAAAGGCCCAGTTACCGGAGAAGCTAACTGAGCCTTTGCCAAATAATCTAATAGTTAAAACAGGGAGCCTTTCAGCTCCCTGTTTTATCCAGCTCTATAAGCCGACCAACAAGATCCGTTTCCTCCACTATCTCTCCCCTTGCCAGTAGCTCCGTATATAATTGAGTAGCAACCCCACCTGTAAAGTCCCTTTGGGAAAGAGGCCTGCCCCGAAGCAATAAGAGATCCCGCCCGGGCCCAATGGTTGATGCCGCCTTCAGATTCCCCAAGTTTCCCGGCCCAAAGGGTACATCTGCCAGCACCACTGCCCTTGCTTGTCCAATTAAAGCAAGGTTGGCCTGGTGTGCCTCTTCGGGTATAGGACTGAAGGCAGGTATTTCCACAAGTTCTATCCCCAAATCTTTTGCCACCTGCCAGTCTGTATCCCCCTGGTTTAGCACTCCAGTAGACAGAGTAAAGCCAGCCTCCAGCAGCGGATAATACAACGAGGCTGCAGCGCCACCACCACCAATTATATGCACCCGAAAACGATCCTGCCTCTTGCCCTGGGGCAGGGGCGTAACCTGCGGGCGACCAGTTAAGGGATTTGTGCTCACCTGCACCCCGATCCCATACGCTTCCCGAATAAGGTCAGTTGTCAGCACATCCCCCGCAAGCCCCGCTGCAAGCACACCTCTTCTGGAAAGCAGCACCAGCTTGTCACAAAAGCTGGCAGCAAGGTTTAGGTCATGGAGCACAGCTATGGTTGTAATCCCCTTTTGCAATACCAGCGTCTGAACTTGAGACAATAGCTCCAGCTGATAATTCAAATCCAGATGCGCTGTGGGCTCATCCAGCAGCAAGACCTCAGGTTCCTGGGCCAGGGCCCGGGCCAGCATCACCCGCTGCTGTTCTCCACCGCTGAGCTGAGAGAAAGGCCGCAGGGCCAAATCCCAAGCATGGGTGAGAACCATGGCCTCCTCCACTACCCGGTAATCTTGGGGAGTTTCACCGCCAAAGCGTCCCTGATGGGGAGCACGCCCCAGCATCACAACCTCAAGGGCTGTCAATTCCAGATCTTGCGGCCTTTCCTGCCCCATTACAGCCAGGTGACGAGCAAGCTCACCTCGGGACCATTTGTTGAGGGGAGTCTTCTCCAGAAGAATAGCCCCCCTCTGTGGGGAGAGGGCTTTGGAGAGAAGACGCAAGAGAGTGGACTTACCTGCGCCATTGGGACCGATGATCCCAACGAACATGCCCTCTTCGATCTCAAGCTTCAGATCCTCGAGGATCGGGGTTTTATCGTATGTGAAAGTAAGGCCACAAATATCGAATACTACTGCCATCTCCGCCCTCCTCTCTTGAGGAGATAGAGAAAGAAGGGAGCACCAATTAAAGATGTGATGATACCAACAGGCAGCTCTACAGGTGCCATTATGGTGCGGGCTAAAGTGTCGGCTAGCACCATAAATAAGGCCCCCACAAGGAATGAGAGGGGAAAGAGGAGCCTGTGGTCAGAGCCTGTGACGAGCCGCACCAGGTGCGGCACCACAAGGCCCACAAAGCCGATGGTGCCGCTGCCGGCCACGCTTGCTGCCGCAGCCAAGGTGGCGCCCAGAAGCAGAAAGCGTTTGGCTCGCTCCACTTCCATCCCTAATTGGCTTGCTGCCTCCTCACCCAAGAGTAGCAGGTTGAGCTCCCGCAGATGGAAAAAGATCAGAAGGAGCCCAACTAACATGTAGGGGAAGACCAGCACGAGTTCAGGCCAGCTGCGACCGGAAAAGCTACCCATCAGCCACAAAAAAATTGTTTGCATGCTCTGCTGGCTCCTGAGCATTAGCATAGAGACCAACGCTGAAAGAAAAGCGCTGGTGGCAACGCCGGAGAGGAGGAGCCGCATGGGAGGCACCCGCCCGTGTTCCTGAGCTAATAGATAAGCGATGCTGGTCGCCAGAAGAGCGCCTAAAAAAGCAAAGAAGGGAATAAACCCGGAAAGCTTTAGGCTAAACCCTAAAGCTGCGCCTAAAGCTGCACCAGAGGAGAGGCCGAGGATATATGGGTCTACTAGCGAATTGCGAAAAAGGCCCTGGAGGGCCACGCCAGAGCTAGATAGGGCTGCACCAACTGCGGCTGCCATAAGGATTCTGGGCAGGCGTAGCTGCCAGACTATGATCCGGGCAGTCTCAGGTGGCGCTTTGGATCCGAAGAGTTTGTTTGCGAATACTCCCAAGACGTCCCCGGGGCTAAGTTTCACAGCTCCCACGGATAGCGCCAGGATAACCACCAGCACCAGCGCTAGAAAAAGGCAGAAGCTAACAAGCCTCCACCTATGGCGCTGGGCGCGAACTTGAGAGCTCAGGTCTTTCCCCTGCAATTGCGTCCCTCCTACTTTTCTCCAAGCACCTGGGCGATCTCCACTGCAGCCTCACCAATTCTGGGGCCAGGCCTTGAGATTAAATCCGGATCTACAGAATAGATGGCCCCCTTTTTAACTGCTTTGAGATTTCGCCAGGCAGCCTTATTCAAAATACGTTCCTGGAAATCCGCTGTCACCAAAATTACATCGGGATCTTGGGCAATTATAATCTCATCTGAAAGCTGCGGCCAAGGAGTGTTTGTTTCAGCTGCGATGTTTTCGCCACCTGCGCGAACTAATAGTTCGTCTTGCAAGCTACCCGGTCCCACTGTATAGAGGGGATCTAAATCTAAAACCATCAGCACTTTGGGCCTTGTGGTTTTGGGTTTGATGCTAGCTAGCTGCTCTTTTATTTTCGCGATAAGCCTTCCAGCCTCTGCCCTGCGGTCTGTTACCAGGCCCAGGGTTTCGATAGTTTTAATTGTGCCCTCGATCCCTGCGGGCTCCAGGCTAAGTACTTTGTATCCCATTTGGGCCAGACGTTTGAGGTTCTCCTCCTGCATGCTGCGGATACCCACGATGAGATCCGGCTTGAGGGAGACAATTTTTTCGAAGTTAAGATTAATATCTCCCACCAGAGTTTTCTTTTGGGCCTCCCCGGGCCAATTGCACCAGTTGGTTACACCTACAATCTTGTCCTCCAAACCCAGCTGAAAAAGAATCTCGGTATGGCTGGGGGCCAAAGAGATAATCCTCACTGGTGGTTTCTCAATTGTAACTTCTTCCTCGAAGGCATCGGTAATTGTTAGGGGAAAACTACCCTGAGGCTGAGGTATGTTTTTTCCAGGTTTGCTACAACCTATAAATAACAACGGCATCAGCAGAAAGAATAAAAGCTTCTTTCGCATTATAACTTCCTCCCTTAAAAATCCAAAGAGCGAATCTTATCAGTCAAACAGCATCCCTTCCATGAAGCGCTCTTGAAAATCTCCTCTACCTGCAAGCTCTATATACTCAAGCTTTCTCGCTATTTCCTCTGCCCGCTTCTTCTGCTGGTCGCCCACAAGCACGAGTTTTCCTCCCTCACCTGCAGCATTCCCTGCGCTTTTGATCCTTTCGAGTTCGACTGGAGGCAACAGCCCTACCCTGAGGGCGCTTTTGGGGCTGAGGTAACTGCCAAAAGCACCGGCGAGAATAATCTCATCTAGCTCTTGGTATGCAATGCCCCCCGCAGAGAGCAAGATCTCACAGCCTGCTCTAATTGCCCCTTTGGCAAGCTGAAGCTTGCGCACATCCCGGCCTGTAAGCACAATTGGCCCCTGGGGCCCAACCGCTACTTGAAAGCCATCCTCAAGCAAGTTGGAAGCTAGCTTAGCCGCCCCACCTTGGGCCAAAAACTCAGCTTGGCCCAAAAGCCGTCCTGTATGATCCACAGCACCAACGCGCAAGAGCTCTGAGAGCAGATCCACAAGCCCCGAGCCGCAGATGCCCAAAGGCTCCACATCTCCGATCACTTTATAATTTATACCATCATCAAGATTCACTGCCTCAATCGCGCCTTGAATCCCCCGCATACCGCAGCTAATCTCAGCCCCCTCCAGAGCCGGCCCTGCAGCTGCAGCGCAGGTAAGGAGCTTGCCATTTGCAGCCAGCACCATTTCTCCATTGGTGCCGATATCAACAAGCAGCCTTCTGGCGTGCCCCTCATCAAGCCCTGTGGCAAGAAGTGCTGCCACAGTATCAGCTCCCACAAACCCTGCCACAAGGGGCAAAAAATATACCTGGGCTTCTGGGTGGAGAGAAAGGCCTAAAGTGGAGGCAGGCTCTGAAATGGGCTGGGTAGACGCTGGTCTGTAGGGAGCCTGAGCCAGGCTGCTTGTCTCTATGCCCCACCACAGGTGGTGCATAGCGGAATTGCCAACCAAAACCAATTTGCGGATCTGCCCCAGGCTCCCTGCCAGATCAACCAAAAGATCGGCTACGCCCCTGCGCACAGCCTCTGTAAGATCCTGGCTGCCTCCCTCCTGGGCATAAGCCAGGCGCGAGATCACATCTGCGCCATAACTTGCCTGGGGATTTAATCTTGAGGCTGTGGCCAAGACGCTGCCAGATGGAAGATCCACAAGGTAGCCGGCAAGGGTGGTGGTGCCGATGTCCACAGCTGCGCCCAACTGCATATCTCGTGATATAACTTCCTCTGAAGGAGCACTCTCCTCTGCCGAGGAGAGTAGTTCTACTGCAAGGGGGCCCCGAATTGTAACCCTACAGGCCAGGCGCAGCCCTAGCTTGAGGCCGGAGTCTAAAAGCTCCCGCTCAGCTATAGAAGGTGGGTCTACCTCTCCTAATACTCGAACTTTGCACTTGCCGCAGCTGCCGCGGCCGCCGCAGGGGGAATCCAGGGGAACGCCTGCCGCCAGAAGAGTCTCGCGCAGATTACTCCCTCTCGCCCCTTGGATCTTCTTCTTCCCCACCTGGATGGTTACCATCTTCCCCCTCCTTGCAAAAGGGGGAGAGAATTTCTCTCCCCCCATTCTTTAGCTAGTAGTTTTAATCCTTCCAACCTGCCAGGGCAAAAATCCTCGCTGCTCGCTCCCCTGTCTCCTCCAGCAGCTTGGGTCCCTCTTCGATTGCCTCACTTAGCGAAATTGGTCCTGGCGCGATGCTGAGCATGGCGCCGATTCCCTCGTTATAGAGGAGAGATGCATCTTCTGCAATTGAGCCGCCTATGGCCAGGACTGGAATCTTATGTTTGGCTGCCAACTGGGCCACACCCATAGGTGTTTTACCCCTGGCGCTTTGTCCATCTAACTTGCCCTCACCTGTGATCACCAGATCGCAGTTCTTGAGCTTCTCCTCAAGGCCTGAGGAGGACATCACCATCTCGATCCCTGGAACTAGCTTGGCGCCCAAAAAGGCCACAAGACACGCCCCCAGGCCCCCTGCAGCGCCGGCCCCAGGGAGATGATCCACCTCTATCCTCAAGTCCCGGGCAACGATTTGTGCCCAATGGGCCAGGTTCCGATTTAGCTGGGCCACCATTTGAGGAGTGGCTCCCTTCTGAGGTCCGAAGACGGCAGCTGCGCCTTGTGGCCCTGTGAGGGGATTGTCCACATCGCAGGCTGCCAAGACTTCAACCTTGCCTAGTAGCTTAGGTAGCTCTCCTAATTCTATTTTGGCGAGGCTCCCGAGGCTCCCGCCACCGGGGCCAACCTCCTGGCCATTTTTAGCTAATAGTTTAGCTCCCATCGCACTGACCAAACCCGCGCCTGCATCAACTGTAGCGCTGCCGCCGAGGCCAATCAAAAGCCGCTCAATACCCTCCTCTAGGGCGGCACGGATCAGCTGCCCTGTACCGAAGGTGGTAGTTAGAAGGGGATTGCGCTCAGAGGGCGCGAGCAGCGGCAGGCCTGAGGCTTCAGCCATCTCAACCACTGCAGTTTTGCCATCGCCTAAAACCCCAAAGCTTGCCTCGATAGTGCGGCCAAGAGGATCTTGGACGCGAATGGTTTTGGTAACACCACCTGTGGCATCTACTAAGGCCTCCATAGTGCCTTCGCCGCCATCTGCCATGGGCACAAGCTCGCAGAGGGCCCCGGGGAAAATCCGGCGCCAGCCGGAGGCTATGGCCTCGGCCACCTGTTTGGCCGAGGCGCTGCCCTTAAAAGAATCAGGTGCAATTACGATCTTCATAACTCTCTCCTAAAACTTATTGATCTGATCTTCATCAAGAAATTCGATGTTGTTCTCGGATAACAAGACCCGAGCTCTTTGGGGCTCCTCGACTCGGAAAACCACAACTGCATCTCCCCCAGAGCGACCCACAAAAGCATAAAGATACTCAATATTGATCCCTGTTCCCTCTAGAAGGGATAAAATTGTAGAAAGTTCCCCAGGCTTATCTGGGACGCGGACCGCGATCACCTCTGTCTTGCTCACAGCGTAGCCCCGATCTTTGAGAACCTTTAGGGCTTCCTCGCTTTTGTCCACAATCAGGCGCAAAATTCCAAAATCACTGGTGTCTGCGATGGATAGGGCACGAATATTGATCCCCGCCTCACCCAATGTTTTTGTGACTCCTGCCAGCCTGCCAGCTGTGTTCTGCAAAAATACTGAGATTTGAGTGACTTGCATTCTTGCTCCCTCCTTATAATTGACGTTTGTCAATGACGCGTTTAGCCTTACCACTGGTGCGTTCAATTGTTTTAGGCTCCACCAGTTTCACTTTACAAGAGACGCCCAGTAGACTCACAATCTTGTGCTGAATCCTCTGTCCTAGCTCCTCAAGGCCTCTGACTTTATCGGAGAACATTTGTTCGGAAACTTCCACTAGTACCTCAAGGGCGTCCATCTGTCCTCTGCGATCTACGATTAGCTGATAGTGAGGCTCGGTCTCGCCGATCTCAAGTAGCACGCTTTCGATCTGGGATGGGAAGACATTCACACCCCGGATAATGAGCATGTCGTCTGTGCGTCCACAGATTCTTTGAATCCTGGTGTGAGTACGACCACATTCACATGGTTCCTCTATGATGGAGCTGATATCCCGAGTTCTGTAGCGGATAATCGGGAAGGCCTCCTTGGAGATGGAGGTGAAAACAAGCTCCCCTTCCTCCCCTGGCGGCAGGGGCTCACCTGTTACAGGATCCACGATTTCAGGAATAAAATGATCATCGAAGACGTGGAGCCCCTCTTTAGCTTGGCACATGCAGGCAACACCTGGACCCACAACCTCACTGAGACCATAGATATCAACAGCGCTGATTCCTGTTTCTGCTTCCAGTTTCTTGCGCATGTTATCAGACCAGGGCTCTGCCCCGAAAATACCGGCACGCAAAGGCAGCTCGCGAATATCGATCCCGCTCTCCCGGGCTACCTCTGCAATATGAAGGGCATAGGAGGGGGTGCAAGCGAGAATCGTGGTGCCGAAGTCCCGCATTAGGTTCACTTGCCTCTCTGAATTGCCACCGGAGATGGGGACCACTGTGGCTCCGAGGCGCTCTGCTCCATAGTGAATGCCCAGGCCACCTGTAAAGAGGCCGTAGCCGTAAGCAATCTGGATGGTATCCTCATGGGTGCCACCTGCGCAAACCAGGGATCTGCTCACAAGTTCTGCCCAGTTATTTAGATCCCGGCTGGTGTAGGCCACAACTGTGGGTTTGCCTGTGGTACCTGATGAGGCATGAATGCGTACGATTTCGCTTTTAGGCACGGCAAACATGCCAAACGGATAGTTATCCCGCAAATCTTGTTTTGCTGTAAAGGGCAGGTGGGTTAGATCTGCCAAAGAGCGGATATCATCGGGGCCAATCCCCCGCTCTTGCAAGGCATTGCGGTAATGGGGTACCTTCTGATACACCCGCCTTACTGTCTCCTGTAGCTTCTCCAACTGTAGCTGTTGTTTCTCCTCTCGGTCCATGCACTCCCGTGCTCTGTTCCAGATGAGATTCTCAACTCTTCTCTTTGCCAATTCCATTCCCTCCTGGCCAAATCATAAATAATCCACATCGATCATAAATTGATAATACTATAGCCATATTCTAGCATATTAAGAGGGCTTTCGTAAAGCGCAGGAGGTAGGCAATTGAATTTACTTTTTACAACCACCATCGGACTCCTCAGCGGTATTGTGGGCACAGGGCTGGGTGGGCTCATTTCCATCACTATCCACCAGAGTAAAAATATTTTAGGTTGGCTCTTGGGTTTTTCCGGGGGACTGATGTTTGCTGTGGTTGCCTTCGATCTCCTCACGGCTGCCTTCGATATTGGGGGCCTCCTGTGGGGATTAGGAGGGATGCTCCTGGGCTTTGTGCTAATCTTGGCTCTGGACTCTTTTCTACGCAAGCTAAAGTTTTTACAAAACAAGCATCTGGCCACTAGCCTCCTTTTAGCTCTGGGAGTCGCTATGCACGACTTTGCTGAAGGGATGGCTGTGGGAGCAGGCTTTTCTGCTGCAGCCAGCCTAGGCTTTGGCGTGGCTTTTGTGATGACTGTGCACAACATCCCAGAGGGGGTGGCCATAGGCGTCCCTATGCGTCTGGCAAATGTCAGGCGAGGCAAGGTGCTTTTGGCCACCATCCTCACGGGCCTCCCCATGGCAGGTGGGACCCTCATCGGCGCCCTTGTAGGGCGGCTCTCTGGGGGCCTCCTCTCAGGCTCTTTGGGCTTTGCAGGCGGTGCTATGCTGTGCATTGTGGTGGAGAAAATGCTCCCAGATGCCCACGAGCTTAGCCACGAGTATCTTGCCACAGTTGCCTTTGCCGTGGGAACTTTAGCCGGGATTGTGCTCTGCTGGTTTTCCTAGGCAATTACTTTGCTTTCCAAATACTCCCGCAGCACCTTGCCATCACCTGGCGCCTCCATCACAAGCGCTAGGTGATAGTCTGAGGCGTAGTCCACCTGTGGTTCATCTACAGGCGGGCAAATCAAAGCAGCCTCCCGGACGCAACGCAGATCTGATTGATTAATGTTATAGACGGAATTTTTATAGTTGGAGATCTGGTTCATAGCCTGGGGCCATTTTATCCCTCCAGCAAAAACCCTCCGGTCCCAGATCCAAAGGGGATGGCGGTATTTAGCATCCATGATCGAGGTATATTGATACGCTCCGTTTTCATAGAAATCTAAACGAATGTCTGGCTTATCATGGGGGGAGATCACCATTAGAAAATGGTCCCGAGCCCTAACCTCCTCTAGAGTATGGGGCAATACCTCATCATACGTAACCACAACGGAGCGTTCTCCGCGGCTGAGCTCCACTTTGGTGCCTGCACTGAGAGAAACCACCACTCCCTCTTTTTCTAGCTGCCCTGCAAGCAAAGTACCGCCGGTGGGACTGAAACCTAACTCCTCGAGGGCAACGATGGTGCGCAGAAAGCACCAGTATTCGAAGAGCTTATCTGTGCGTTTCCAGCCTAGCTCGCCGCGGAAATACACAGATAGGGGCTTAAACAGCTGCCGCCAGAGCTCGTAGAGGAGCCTGTATCTGCCGTCCTTGAACATGGCCAAGGACCAACTGACGCTCCCTCCTATAAGCTCTGCTAAAGGGGGCCGCTGCCGCAGGATCCGCAGCCGTTCCTGCATATGTAGGGCCCGCTTTGCCTGCTCTCCCTCCCCGGCCAGAGCGATCTCTCCTAAAAGGGTGATGATCTGATCTAGGACGCCAGCTAGCCAGACGTTTTCTGGCAGATCATACAGGACCGTGCCTTTACCCCAGAGGATGCGCTGGGGTTTGCCCCCTGCAAAGGTCTGGGGGTGTTTGCTAAGCCAGGTGATGCTTTGCCTGTCGATCCTCCGGGCGCAACTGGAGGGGACAACCTGCCAGTTGCGAGTAACCTGCTGGGAGGGACGCTCCAGGATATCCGTTACTGCAGCGCAGAGTTGGGGGAAGTTGTCCCACAGAAGCCTGTAGCGATAGTGGGCCTCCGGAGAAAGCCCCCCAGCTCTTCCTCCTGCCACGTCCATGGCCAGGCCTGCAGCTAGATCCTCAATCTCCTGGCGCATGAGATCTAACTGGTGGGTGGTCATGCCTTTGGGACAGACGTAGAGCAGGTTATAATAGATCCTGTCCCCACAGCGGACCTGTACATCGTAGTAGCCTGGGATCCAGGGCTCCTCTGTGGGACTGCTGAGGGTAATGCGCGCGCCGTGAGGTAACCACGACTCTTTACCATCGCTTTCTACATAGCGGCTATCGCTGCGCTCAAGGCCTGCCAGATACAGACGCCAGGGACCAGGTTCTTTGGCCACCAGCTCCACCTCTACCTGGGCGAACTCCCGCATTTGGACGTAGCTGGAATCCACCTCACTTGGTTCTTCCACAAAGTCATCCATGATGGTTAAAAAACAGTCGCGACTAGCCTCCACATTGCGGTAGAGGTAGAAGCGGAGCTCAAAGGGGAGATCATTACGACGCATACCCATACCAGCCTAGCTCCTTTGCCTTGCGTCTAAGACCGATGCGGGAGCGAGAGAAGTCACTGACCATGGGGTATTTATTAAAAACCTCCTCCAGGGAACTTGCTTCCAATTCTTCGCCTCTGATCCTGCCCACCAGGTTCTCCCATTGCTCTTTGGGTCCTCTGAGTTTGGTGAGAATCCGCTGGCTCACCTGCAGGTCTATGGCCTCGCCCCTGGTAAGCCAACCTTCGCTCCCTGGGAGGTTCCCCACGTAGCAGTCTATTTGTCGCAAGACCCGATAGCCAAAGCCCCGCTCTAAATCCACTTTCTCAAATTCTGCCTGGAGCTCCTCGAAAAAGGCCAGCTCGTTGTCGGTGAGGGCCAGGCCTTGGCAATTATAGTGCCGCCAGGCGCTGTAGGTTGCAAAGGAGATAGGGTAGAGTCTGGGTGGCTCCTCTGCTCCCAATCTTGCCAGCTCTGAAAACGAGTCCAGTTTGAGCCTGATTACATTGGCCCGATCTAGGAGTTTATCGCTGAAGGCATAGGTTGATTCATCAACGTTAATTGTGCCGGCAAAGAGTACGTTGCTGCCAATTTTCACCCGCGGGGGGTAAAGGTTCGAGTTATAGACCCTCTCTTGGAGCTTTGGGTTGTAGAGGGTAAGGTAGCGCTCTTTTTGCGGTGATTCAAGGACGCTGAGAAACTGGGCAAAATAGTGCTCTGGTCGGGCTAGGTTCATCTCATCGAAGCAGACTAGATATAGTTCATCTGGGTTCAGTTGGGCCGCAAGCAAAAGATCCACAAGTTCCGTGCTAGGCCTATAGATCATGTTCAAAGTATCCAGGTAGCCAATGAGATCTGAGTCTTCGTGCCAGGTTGGGCTTACAGGGAGCATGAGAAATCTCTCCTTAAGACCTAGCATTTTGCTATAAAGCCGCACCAGCTGACTTTTGCCGATGCCAGTCATGCCAGCGAGGAGCACCAGGCTCCCACATTTAAAAGAGAGGTGAAGGTTTTCCATGTCCTCTTTGCTATACAAGAACCCTTCTGCCCGGGTGAGGGCTTGAAAATCCTCAAGGAATTTAATTTCCACAGGGGATGTATGTCCTGTTGTTTGCTGCACCTGAGGAGGTTGGATGGTAACAGTCTGGCCCCCGGCTAGTTCCTCCTCTAAAGTTTTAGCTATTCCCTCGTCTACCAAGATCAGGTTTTCGTAGAAGAGAAAGGAGTCTGAGAATTTTTCCTCCAAGGGAACATATCTTGGGGGTTCTTGGATAATGGCGGATATTTCATCTCGCCGGATGGCGAGGCCTGCCACAGGGCCATAGGCAACGGAAAGCGTGCTATCCACAACTGCCACAGGCTGGGGCATCTCTCTGGGGTAGCTTTCAAAGCGACCAAGAGCTCTTCCCAGTGCTAATGCTTCTGCCAGCTCCTCTCCCTGCTCTCGAGCCAGGAGCAGTGGTACCAATTTTGTGTCCCCAGTGATTCCGTCAGGTCGGGGAAGGAGGCTTTTTGGTTCTGCAGTGTAGAAGATTCTCCCCTCTCCACCGTGATTCATGCTGGGCTTGAAGAGGATGATCTTATCTTCAAGAAATTTAGTCAATTTGTCCAACCGCAAAACCTCAAATTCTCGGGAATCATCATGGAAACCAAACTGCTCTACTTTATTGCACCAGCAAGAGTATAGTTCGTCTGTGGGGCAATCCTCAGGCCCGATGCTTTGCACTTTAATTGAGAACTGCAGTGCGTCATTATTATTTACAAAAATCGGCTCCTGGCCATAGGACATCTCTTCTTTTCGGGCCAGTCTGCCGGCCAATAAGCATTCCCATCTTTTTGTCATTTTTCTGCCCCCAAAACACGTTCTAGTTTTTTCATTAGTTCTTCTTCACCTGAGAATTCCAGGGGCTGTTTTCCTGCCCGCAGGCACCAGGTGTAAAGGTTAGCTCGCAAAGGATTCGATAGCCTTGCAGATTGAAGGAGGATGTAATCTTTATCTAAAACTAGCTCTGAGAGGCCATTTTGTTTGTTGCTGTCGATATAGCTCAGGTTCACAAGTTCAGATCCGATGCGTTTCCTCTCCCCTGGTCGCTCCTGGGTCCCTACGACTAGGATCTCGAGGCAGCTTTGATTTAATTCGTGCTCCAGTTTCGCTTTTTCTGTCTCCATTTTCGCAAGTTGACCTTCCAGTTGTGTGCATTTTTCTATCCATAGGGCGACTTCCTCCTCTTTTTTCGCGAGTTTCTCATCGTAGCTGTTTGTTTTTTTCTTCCAACGTTCTCGATCTTTTTCGTTTTTAGTTTTTAAAGTTTCATATTTGCTTTTCCAGTCCTTTTCATCTCTTTCCGCTCGCTTGAGTTTCTTTTCAAGCTGCTTCATCTGAGCCTGGAGGTCAACAATTTGGCTTTCCAGTTTGCTCTCCTCCTTTTGATCCTTTGCCTCTTCTTTTTGCTGTTCGCTCTCCTCTAGCCAAGCGTCGAACCATAGTTCTCCTAACTCCACAAGCTCATCTTCTTCAGTTGAGGCTAAGGCTGCGATTATTGGTACTGCCCCGTATTCTGCAAAGAGTTCTTGCTGTTGTTCCTCAATTGCCTCAACCTCATTTTCCGTTTCCTCCTCCATTTTCTTCCTTAGCCACAACAAACTTGGCATGATTGCTGCAACACCAGGATGTTTTCCAAAGTGACTGATGAGGACGGGTCTGGGTGTTTTTTGGTGATCTTTACGAAAACCATCGATCCTGAAGCCCAACTTTCGGGCAAAGCTACGTAGTTCTTTTTCTGTGAGTGAATCTAAGTACGCACGCCAAATTTCTTCGTCCATTATCATAATTTTCCCCCTCTTTTGTGGTGATTATTTTTACTCACACCCCCACTCCGATTTTGACAATGGTAGAACCTGGTATCTTCTATATTTCTCTATTCGCCCCTACAAACCCTGCAAAGTGAAAATCAATTAGCAGGAAGCAGCCACCCTTTGAAGAATTATTGTATTAAACAATCTTGAGAGGGGTCTTTTTCGGTGAGACAAACTCCAATTGAATTGAATGTAAGTAACCAAAATACGCAATCCGGGATCTTGATTCCGTATTTAGTAGAATCAGAGGAGCCACGAGGTGCGGTAATCGTCTGCCCTGGTGGAGCTTATGAGCATTTAGCGCCCCATGAAGGTGAGCCTATTGCCCGCTGGGCAAATAGTTTGGGTTATTCTGCCTTCGTGCTTCACTACAGACTAGCGCAACATCCGGCACCTTTGGAAGATGCGCAGCGGGCGGTTCAGCTTGTGCGCGCGAAGGCTTCGGAGTTTAATATTCTTCCTGATAAAATTGCGATTTTAGGTTTTTCTGCAGGTGGGCACTTGGCGGCCTCGGCTGGTACGTTTTTCACCTCAGGTGATTCCACGGCAAAAGATCCTATTGAAAGGTGTTCTTCCCGGCCTGATGCTATGATTTTGTGCTATCCTGTGATCTCTTTTGGGCCTTACGGGCACCGAGGGTCTATGGTGAATCTTTTGGGTGGGGAGCCTTCAGAGGATCTTAGGGAAAGGTTATCTTTAGAAAACTCGGTAACAAAAGAGACACCGCCCTGTTTCATCTGGCATACTGCAGATGACGAGGCGGTGCCTGTGGAAAATAGTCTTCTGTTTGCACGGGCGCTGCGGGAAAAGAAGGTTCCTTTTGCTCTTCATATCTATCCTGAGGGAAGACATGGTTTAGGTTTGGGAGAAGGGCTTGAGGCAAGCTGGACAGAGTTATGTGGTAAATGGTTGGGATCATTAGGTTTTATAAATAGGGAGTAGCTTATCAAAGTGTTTGCGGTACAAAGATTCGGGAATAGCGAGGGCGCTAAGATAGAGGCGCCCTCATAACGTGATCTTTAAAATTTGGGGTAAGCGACCATAACCTTTTCCAATAGGGCCTTGGAATCAAAGCTCAAAGACATAGCGTACATAGCACGAAGACTAGGAGCTGCAAGTATTCACGAAGGCCTTGGTAAGATGTTTACTTGCAAAGTGGCGAACAGGTTTTACGATGGGCAGCTACGGAAACACTCCTTTTCACAATGCCCTTGATATTTATCGGGATAATTATTTCAGTCCACAAAGACGTTTCAACATTTCATCATTATCAGCATACTTAAACGGCACATCATTCTTGAAGACGGATTTCTCATCGAGTGCCAACTTTTCGGCTGCTTTGCGCTTCCTTTCTGTCGTAGCTGATGCGTTAATTCTAGTCGTTTCAAGTCTGCTGTGCCCCAGCCACTCGGCAAGGTGGCCCCGTACTCTTTAATCTGCAGAATCAGGCCGTCAATAACATTTTAAATTGTTCGTTCCATAGTGGCACCTCCTGTTATGATTTTTCTCATCATAACAGAAAATGCCGATATTTAATACGTATGGAACGCAGACATTGGAACTTCATTAAAATGTCGGCATAACTGGAATATCAGCATAAGGGACAAAATGCCGATATCGGTATTTTATCCCAACGAATGCTATAGATCTGATTATTTCTTCTACGGTTAAGATTAAATCAGTTAATAGGATTGCTACCCAGTCCTTTTTATTTGTGCGATGACGGACAAAAACAATATGTACAGGAATTCCTGGCGAAAGTTGAGTCCGAATGGAACGGATTATGTTCTTATTCTTTTCCTGAACCCTTGTAGCAGCAAAATATAGCTCGTTTAAAGATAATCGGTTTTCTCCACCATGATAACGTTTGTTGTCAGCTTTCACCATGCCAATGACATCTAGCCCTTTTTGTTTAATAGCTCTTATTAGCGGCGCATGAGTAAACCAGCTATCCTTTAGTACATATAAAGCTCTAATTCCAGCTGACAAAGCGCGATCGACCATATCGGGAACAAGTGTAGGAGCAGGAAGCAGGGACTCTACGCGTCTTTTATAACCAGAGGTTCTTTTATCAATTTTAGCTACCATACCGTTTAATTGGGATTTAATCGAACTAAGCAGCGCAAAATCAACTGGAATAAAACTATGTCCGTCAGACCAGCCTAGAGTCAGCATTCGAAATCCCTTATAATAACAGTCTCTACGCGCTTTGGAGCACTATTTCAGGCTGCGAAAGTTGAGTTCAAAACCATTATTCTTATTACGATACATAATCCACCCACATTGGATACAAATAGAATGCTCAGCGCTACTTTAATCCCATCCCTCTTAAATTTCTGAGGCTTATGGCTAAACTTTCGAATGGATCGCGCCGACATATATCTTGTTCAACTGCATACCACTTTGTACCGGATTTCCTACATTCATCTAATATGCCCTGCCAGTTCATATTGCCTTCCCCGACTTCGGCCATAATTGGGACGTTATCTACTATAGTCATATCTTTTAGATGAATTACAGGAACACGACCTCTAAACTCCCTGATCCAAGCAATAGGATCTGCACCAGCGTTTTGTAGCCAATGTGTATCAAACTCAGCGGTAACATATTTAGGATCGCATGCTTCAAAGAAGATTTCCAGTCCAGTTTTGTTACCATATATTTGAAGTTCAAAACTATGGTTGTGATAACCAAAAACCAATCCTGCCTCACTAAGATGTTTTGCAATAGGATTGATAGCCTTAGCAAATCTCGTGAAGCCTTCTAAATTTCGATATTCTTCAGGCATGCTTCCGATAGCCACAAAATCGCAATCCAGAATCCTTTGATATTCTATAACTTCATTAATATTTTCCTTCAGCTTATCGAATTTAACATGAGTAGCGCATACCTTTAGTCCCTCACCATCTAGAATGCTTTTTAATTCTTTAGTGTCTATGGGTCCTAAACCAGAAACCTGTACAGCTTTATAACCTATCTTTGAAACCTTTTTTAAACTTTTGGCAATATCTGCTGGAGTTTGCATAAAATCATGTACGGTATATAGTTGTGCTGCTATAGACGACAATAAAACCATCTCCTTATAATTTTTTGAGATTGCCTTGGAGGGGCCCCGCCTTCAAGGCAATCTTGACGCTCTCCATGCCACAAGAAGTGACACCTTCATCCCCCGTAGCAAGCTGGCGGGGTTTTCGGCTAATCTCTGTATAACTGTTCTCCCTTTTAATCCAACTAAGCTTTATTCAGCTTTAAATGGTTCTCAATATTGAAAGATAGTTATCGGTCAAACCCATCTCCCCTAAAAAAAGAACTAAAACAATTAAAACAATATCTGGCTAGGTCCCAGGTACAAGAATACTTATCTTACCCCCACCTTGTTCGGGGATGAGTTAACAATTCCTTTTCAGGGTTATCAAGCCGCACATCATATTTTATATCCACAAGATATGTTATAATGCTTCTTATTTGCTGATAACCAAGGGTGATTATTCATATGTTCGTTATACATGTTTTAAAATGTGCATAAATAAAGTTAATGCCAGTGTAATGATCTTTGTCTGCTTTATATTTTTTTACTTACCTTATCCTGAACATCTTTTTTAAACAAGTCTCCAAAATGTTACCGTGAAAAATGTTATTTAACGAGGTGATAAGCTTTTCTCTTTATTATTAAAACATTTCCATTCCATGTAATCGCCCACTGTCCTTTAAACTCCTGACCTCCCTTTCTAAATTGATCTTTTTCATAGAATCTTTACTATACCTAGCCGCCTAGTAACACGTGTAACTAAATATATAATTCCACGTTTGCTATAAAAATCCTTCCTTCTTAACAAAAAATTTTATGAAGTTTAAACTTGTTTTGTATTAAAAAAGCATCCCCTCCATGAAACGTTCCTGAGAATCAGCCCTACCGGCAAGCTCTATATACTCAAGCTTTTGTGCCAGCTCCTCTGCTTGCTCCTTCTCCTGCAGTATTGCCTACGCTCTGCACTTTCTCCGGCTCCACTGGAGGCAAAAGCCCCATTTTCAGCGCACTCTCCCTTCTGAGGAAGCTGCCAAAAGCTCCAGCCAGGATAATCTCATCCAGCTCTTGGTAATCCACGCCTCCCACCGAAAGCAGAATCTCAATGCCTGCTCTGATCGCTCCTTTGGCAAGTTGAAGCTTGCGCACATCCCGGCCTGAAAGCACTATTGGACCCTGAGGGCCGGCTGCCAACTGAAAGCCCTCTGCCAATCAGGAGGAGATAGCATTGTTCGTAAAAGTTACACCACGTACAAAAGGTGAAAAGATTTATTACTATGCCGAATTAGTCGAAGCATACCGCGAAGATGGCAAGGTCAAACATAGAAGAATTAATTATTTTGGCAGTGTAGGCAAAGAGACTGCTGAAAAGCTTAAAATCGTTTATTCCAAAGACTTTGACTCCTTTACCAACCTCAATAAAGTAGAATTTCCTAGTGCTGTGCCATACGGATCCTTCTATCTTATCAATAGTATCTTTGAATATCTAGACATGTTCCCGACATTTA
This sequence comes from Firmicutes bacterium UBA5473, assembly GCA_002427165.1. Taxonomy (GTDB): domain Bacteria; phylum Bacillota; class DTU084; order DTU084; family DTU084; genus UBA5278. Next base: position 27,939 of record DIQB01000129.1, on the reverse strand, counting down.
GAGACTCCTTTGTTTCTAATGATGACCATATTTCAGTTCCTACTGCTCTGAAATGTATTAATGCCATGATTTTCCAACGAATTATTCAACCCGATAGTAAACTAGCCCTTACTGAGTGGCTAGACGGAACTCCTATTTCACACTTCTTAGGCGAAGGGAAAACCGAACATGATCTCCGAACTATTTATCGTTCTCTAGAGGTTCTTACGGATAATTTTTCTTTGGTTGAACCAAGCCTTTATACATGGGCCCAATCACTTTTTCAACAGAACATGCAAGAACTTTATTACGATATAACCAGCAGTTATTTTGAAAGCCACAAATGTATTTTGAGCGGAATATGGCTATTCCCGCGACCATCGAAAAGATCGCGAACAACTAGTGATAGGTCTTGTAACGACACCAGAGTTTTCCTATAAAGTGTAATATTTACCCAGGTTCACCGGCTGATAAAACAACCGTTTCTGATATTATCAAGGAAATCAGGGCTAACTACCCCATTGAGGAGTTTATTTTTGTGGGAGATAGAGGCATGTTGAGCAAAAAGAACATCGATGCTATTCTCGAAGAAAAGCAACAATATATTATGACAATCCCCCGGGCCTGGAGCAAGAAGTACTTGAGATGTATAGACATTAATGAAAATCAAATGCTAGATACTTGAATACCGAAAAGCGAACTGAAGACACAGAATTTAGAAAGCAAAGTATAAAAGATATTTGTGAGCAACTTGAAGCATTAAACGCATCATTAATCAAAGGTAAACAAAAACGGCTTAAAACAAAGGAAGATATCCTTAAAAAAGTAGGAGGTATCTTGAAAAGCAAAAAAACCGGAAATTATTTTAAGGTAAACACCAAAGATGATTTAAATTGCCCTTTGGGATTTGTGTTGGAATATACCACTGATGAAACTAAGATTGAATCAGACAAACGATTAGATGGTACTTTTGTTATCCAGACTGATCATCCTGATTTCGAAGGTGAAAAACTAGTCAAGATTTTTAAAGATCTCAATGCAATGGAAACCGCATTTCGGACTATAAAAAACAACATAGATATTAGGCCGATGTATCATTGAAAAGAAGAAAGAGTAAAAGGTCATATTTATATTTGTGTTTTAGCCTACTTCGTAACAATCGCAATCGAATACATTGCTCAAGGGAAAAAAGTAAACAAATCAGCTTGTAAAATACTAAATGAATTAAATAAGATTGGTTTAATCGAGATTGACTTACCAAACGGGGGTAAAAACATCGAGAATGCAAGATTATCGCTCCCGTTTTTATAAAAAAATATCCTCCTTATCGCAATATATAATTTAAATCCTAAATTAAAATTACAGTTCTCCTCTAAATCACAGTAGACGAACGAACCACTAAAGAAACCGGGCCTAATACTTCCATTTCTACTTCTTCACCCTCAAGTAACTTCAACATAGATCTTGCTGCTAAATATCCACATCTATCTAATTGCATATCAATACTAGTCAAACCTGGAACTATAAATTCCGAGGGTTCTAAATTGTTATTACCAATTACTGCTACTTCTTCTGGAATCTTCAAACCCTCCGCTTGTATAGCAGCTATTGCGCCATAAGCTATATGATCATGCATGCAATAAACAGCATCTGGTCGTTCAGATAAGGTAAGGATTTCTTCCATAGCTTTCTTGCCCATCTCACAACTTAGTCTCCCCTTCGAAAACTTTAATCTTTCGCGAGGAGAACTGTCAATATTTACCTCTTTTATTTTTATAAACTCCGGAATATAGGGTAAACCAAATTCTTTTAAGCCCTTTTTATAGCCTCTTAACACCTCTTTGCGCATATTCGAGCTCAGGTTTGCCAGATTATCTGTGCCAATATATGCAATTTTCCTTTTCCCTAGAGAATGAAAATGCTGTATTGAAATTTTCCCAGCTTCCACATAGTCAAGGTAAATTTTTGGTACTTGAACTTCCTTTGTTGGATAAAAATTTACCAAGATCAATGGTATTTCTGAACTAATAATACTTTTCAGTGGTGTGATTTCTCTATCTATGGAGCTCGTAATAAGGATTATTCCATCAACCTGCCTTGAGAGTAATAATTCAACAGCATCACATAAATTTTTATCTGAGCTTTTTTGAAAAAGAAGACTAGATAATAGAAGCTGATAACCTTTTTTGCGTAATTCCTCTTCAGCTCCAAAAAAGATTTTGGTAAACCATCCTTCAGCAATACCTTCAACGATAATTCCTATTATTTGAGAACGTTTGGTTTTCATTGTTCTAGCTAGCAAGTTAGGTCTATATTCAAGCTCATCCATAACTTTTAAAACTCTTTTGCGAGTTTCATCACCCACTCTGTTAAGGTGGCCATTCAGAATAAGTGAGACTGTCGCCCTTGATACGCCAGCTTTTTTAGCAACCATTTCGCTCGTAATTTGCTTACTCATTTTATCACCACAATCAAGTTACACGTGTAATTAATATATTCAACATGTTTTTAGAAATTCCTCCCCAGAATATAATTGTTACTACTCAACCCCTTAGGCATTTAATGATTATTAATTTTTCAAAAGTGCTGGACAACCCCCAGGTATCGGCTCTTGTCCAATACTTATTAGCTATAATTGACCGAAAACAGCATTGTATCATAAAAAATATTTCAGACGCATGGCTTGAAAATCCCGGAAACGGCTGCTTAATATCTCAAATATAATCTTTTGACGAAAACCATTACCAAGGGCGATTTGTCCAGTAGGAGTTTACCAAACATGACCTTTATGAAATACAAGTTCGTAAAGTGGATAATTCAAATTTCGGCCAAATGAGATAACATGCTTTGGCCAAGAACCAAAGCATGTTATCATTAGTAAAGAAAAGGAACTAATTCGTGCTAAAATAAAGTTTTATTCGTAGGTCGTTGGTTGGGCAAGATCAAAGAGATTCAAAAAATTATTAAACTGTTCCCTAACCTTAGTTGCACAGAATTAGCAGAAACAATTTATGAATGCCTTTAGTGGAATACTCCTAAATTTTTTTAGATCAAGATATTACCTCTCTTCATACAAATGCTATCTGCCAATAACCTATGGTCATTTTTATACTAACTTGACCTTAACGTTTGCAATGATTTGAATTTTTTCCCTTGATACCTTCCCGCTAAGAATTCAAGAAAGGCTATAGGTATGAGGCTAATAGATTTTGCCATTCTTCAACCTCATCCGGGTTATTATTGCTCATTAATTTTTTAAGGTATTCTTCAGAGATAAGCATAGCTGCCTCTGCAGGAAGTGTTCCCGCTTTTAATTTTTCATTGGCAATCGATATTAAGTAATAATCTTCAATTCCTTCCCGCAAAGCTTCTCCGCGAACGCTAGGGATTGGACCATAATCGCCATGGTAGAAGATTCCTTCATCTTTGGCACCACTGTCCTTTATCACATCCGACGGATCCCAAGAGTTCCCTCTCCAATAATTAAATGGCCACATAAAAATTCCACTAGCTCCTAATAGCCATGAACGGATTCCGCGAAAACGATAGTAACCGAGCAAGGGCTGCACATCATTACGTACTGAACACAAATACGGAGCAAATGGCTTCCCTGTACTTTGGAAGAATTTTAATTCTTCCTCGGCTGTCGGAACTGAATGTAAACGTTGTTCATAAGGTACCCAAAAATCAATTACCGGATCTAATCGTTTGATTTCCTCAATTGTTGACCAGGCAGCTATATCACACATAATTCTTAATTCCGGTGCTATTTCTTTAAGAAGTTTGCCACAGCGATATACTCCCTCAATATCATCAGCTCTCGGTTCATCTATGATTTGGATCATAAAATCATCGAAGGTTAAGCCAACTTCTTTCAAATATCCAAACCATGTATTTATCCATTCTGTAAACAACTCAACCCATTGTTCCTCAAAAATAGGACCACTAAATCCTCTCGCCCTGATTCTTTTATCGAAATCCATGAAAAAGCCTGCAGAACTATATATAATTTTGCCGTTCTTTTTTGCAGCTAATAGAGCGTCGTTCAGATAATGTTCTCGTCCTTTATTTATTACCGGTCCATTGGGGCCTCCCTCAATAGCGGAAGTAGGAAAAATAGCATGTAGATACTTTAAATGATACTCAGATGCTACCCCATAATATGCTTCTTCCTTACCAATTACCCGGTTATTCGGCCATGTTCCGTTACTGGTGACCGCAGGCCCCCAAAGAAAGGTATCAACAGGTAGTACTTCGGGGAACTTAAAATCAAGAATGTTCACATTGAGTGTAACCTTTTTTGAGGGTTTATTATTATCTACCGGTATAAAAGCAATCGTACTTTGATACTGTCCTGGCGGAAGCTGACCCTTTATATCAATCCAAAGGGCTCTAGTTTCAAAGGCAGGAATAGAAATAATATTGCCTTCGTTGAGTCGGCAAAGCGGATCTAGCTGTCTTTGATAATGACTATTATGTCGAGGTATTGCCTCCTTAAAAGTAAAGAGTCTATGAAAATCATATTCAGTACTTTTTTTATCTAGCTGCTTTATCTCAAACGGTTCAACACGAAATGTTAATGAAACTTCACTTAAATTTGTCACCATTACTTTCGCACATGTCTTCTGATTCTGGCAAACTTTTACTTGTAGAGATTTACAATCATTGAACAAATCTTCCGGTTTCGAGTCTACAAATGAGGTCTTCAAAGGGCTTTCCTTCCAAATTACATAACCTGATTCATTTAAAGGCACTTTAGGGTTAACGATTTTTTGGCTGCTAGCATATTCTTCTGGTGTAATAAAAGCTAGGTCCCCAAAGGATGTAGGATCATTAAATCCATTAGCTGCTTTTCGCCAAGAAGTAAGTTCTCCAAGACCCTTTTCTTCACGACAAAAGTTCGCTTTCCAAATCGGGGCTGTCTGTGGTGTTGTTTCAAAAAGCTTAAAAGGTATTTTTAATTTTACCCACCAGTCTTGAGTCCCCGACCAAGCTACAACTTCATAATCCGGGTTCCAACCACTATTTCTGTCCCACAAATCGCATATCACACCAGCCGCTGAAACAATAAAATGCGCATAAGGGGTCCCCTGCTGAAAACTAGAAAGAAATACTTCAACGCAATCGTCTCGCCAAACTGCCTGATCTCGTTCTGTGCATTCTACTTTCAATTTCTTTGGCTCTGGTTCTTCACATTCAAACACAATATAAAGGAAATCGTTATCATATAGTGTCCTTACCACCGTTTTTTTCTTCGGTTGTTCACCTGTTTTATAATCCTTCAGTTCAACTTGTGGCGCCTTTTGCCAAATCGCATCAAGACTTTTAGACATACTAAGTTTGTCTTTAGTATATTGTGGGAAAAAAACAGCTTGCGTAATTTTTGTTTCCGCTGCTACCCAGCAAGTATTCATTATCATAAGTACAAACATTATCAAAAAAACTTTACTCTTCCCTTTCATTTCGATACCTCCATTTTAAAATCTCATGCTGCTCTTAGCCTTAATATGATTATCCTAATGAGTAAAACCCACGAAAAACTTAAATGCTATCACCCCCTACCTATAACCTAAAATTTCATAAATAATAACATGTTTGGCTGAGTACCAACAAAAAAGCATATTTTAATTTTGCTTTTGGTAACTTCGCTTTAAGACTATCCTTCTACAAGCTAATATGCTACCTAGGCTCCCGCGTTTTTATACCTACGCCACAGTTCAGTAAAAGAAGCCTCATAAAAACCTCCATTCCGCCGCTACGCTGGCGGCACAAATAATATGGAATTTATTGGGTCTTTTAAAGGCCTTGGTTTAGTACTCCTCTTTTCACCCCAAAGCATGTTATTTTTTCACGCTAACCGACTCTATAAGATCTGACAATGATTCTATCATATTCAATATCTTTATTCTCTCTATGTCCGCAACATCTGCATCCTCTAATTCATCGGAAATCCACCACCATATAGAAGATCTAGTCCAGTTTTCCCATACATGCTTGGGAGCTTCGATCAGTAAGAGCCTTGCCTCATTTAATATCTCTTGATCACAACCTTCTTTTTCAAGCGTTTCTACCATATCGCTTAGGATTTTTAGATATTCATAGTCCTCAACTCCCTCCCGAACCGCTTCCCAATGCTTGCCAGTTGTTATTGAAACATTATCGAAATAAAGAGGGCTGTAACTTACACGACCACCCATATCCAGATAGTCATTCCACGGAGATGTTCCGCCTCCAGATGAATATGTCCAAAATCCAGAGCCTACCGCTCCCATCTCCCAAGCCATCCATTTTTGCAGTCTATGATAAGAATAGGGGGCCCCAACACGACCAACCCTACATTCGTATACCCACAAGTTTTTACCTGCATCGCGCAAAGATCTATAGAAGTTCGCACTTCTTATCCCACCATCTATATACGAGGCCAAATTCGGGCAAATAACATCACATACATTAAATAGTTCCTGATTAGCCTTCCACGGTTCTGAATGAAGTGGGTTTTCCCAAATAACAAACTCAGGAGCACCTGCTTTAATAGCTTTTCCCCACGCAATGACTTTCAAATCTTGCTCTTCAGTCCTGGGTTCATCAACCAAACATAAGTTTATTTGTGAAGGAGCAAGACCGATCTCTTTCACATGTTTAGCCCACTCAGCGACCCAAAAACTAACTAACTCTTCAAATCGAGGATCATTATACGGTACTCTTTCGCCTTCGGGTCCAAAGGTAGATTTATCGCCGAAATATATCATATAGTTTCTTGCACCATGCCAATCGGAAACCCAGTTGTCAAATCTAGTAAAATCCATTTCCATACCAACTACTATATCTCCAACTTTCTGGATTGAGGATGGCCAAGGAGCGGTTATGCTTGAAGCCCATGGTGAATCCACAAAATGTTCCCTCATATCTTCAATAGCCTGAACACGAACACCCTCGGTCAAATCACGTGTTAAATAATCTACATAATCCCACATGGTCAACGATAGTGAGGGGCTATCAGGAAAACTTATTGCAGAGAGCCTGAAAGATAATGGTAGATTAATTGCCTCCATCTCATGACCAGGCTCAAGGACAACTTGGCCCCGATAAGTTCCTGGCTCAACATCGTGTGGGTTGAATGTAAACCAAACCTGTCGGGTCATTCCAGCTGGTATATCAAGTTCAACCCCCCCGCTAACAAGCCTTGCTAAAGGCAAGGCATCCGCAATAACAATTTCTTCTCTAGTATCGACGAATTCCACCTGGTGAACTTTTATGTAGCCTGGGTTAGAACCACCAGGTAGTCCTTCAATCTTTAGCTTTACTGCTAACTTCTCTTCTGAGCTGTTTGTTATATTAAACGCCTCTGCTCTGTACTCATTTGATAACATAGCGATTTCTAACTCAGGTAAGATGCCACTGCTTTCAGGTGGAATCTCTGTAGGCGATAACATATCCCAACGATTATTCTTCCAAACAACCAACTTCTCTGCTCCCTGAGCTTTCCGAAGCTTAGCATTAATTTTAAATACTCGCTCGTGTAAGGGATTAAGTGGGATTGTCGCTCTGAAATCTTCTCCCACATCTACTATTAACCTTAACCTTTCGGCTTCTAAGATATCAAGTTCTGCAATCAAACTTTGTTTTGTTGTTAAAAGAATGGAAGAGGCATTAATGTCCCTTCTTATTTGGGCAATGTCCCGCCGTATACGCTTTAAAACTGCAGCCTTAACTAGATTTTCCTTTAAAAATTTATTTAAATCATCTACTTTACGTCCTGGGCTACGACCGAGGAAATCATTGGGCCCTCGATAGATTTCAATTTCATCAACAACCATGTAATCACAAGTGGGCATTACTGTTAACCTAACATATCGCCCTTTTGTCTCAAGTCTACAGGTCTTATATCGATATACTGCATATTCCATGGGCGAAGGTAAATCCTTCTCGTGAAGATGAATTAATTCGCCAGCATAATAAAAGTTAGTTCCATCATCACTAGTAAAGATATAGATAGCCTTAGGCCAAAAAAAGCTAGCTCTTCCAGCAGCCGTATTAAAAGATATTCCTTTAACAGGTTCTACTTTGCCCAGATCGATAGTTATTGAAATTAGTTTTTCGCGTGTCCAACCAACAGTTCCCCTTTGTGTCCAAAAATAACCTTCTACATATTCGCCATCTGTTAATTGTAAAATATCCTCATTATCAGTGCATAGAGCATAGTTTGGGTTCGCAGAAAAAGAATATTGTTTCCCGAGAGCAATATTATCCCCTTCATTTGCTAATAGACAGGGTCTATTAGCAGCTATTAATAAGAGGGTCAATAAAGTCAAAAAAGATAATTTCTTATACAACTCAATTCCCCCTTGGAAGCTTTGCTATATAACCCGAATTCCCGTAAAAAGAATTGATGCTTTTTTGCCAGGTTGTTCACATTATTCCATTGTGAATGATCCTCATCAAAAGGGAATCAGAACAATGGCTCTTTTGTCAATCAGTGCTCTTGCTTATCATCTGTAAACGAACTATACAGACCATAAGATCGTATCGATACAAAACCTCTTGACGAAAAGAAGAGGAACAATACGCATCAGCAACATATTCACCATGTACCTAATAATTTGTTTCACGATTCCAAAGAGGCTGATCTTTGTACCCACATAACGATCTTTAGGCAAAGAGCCTTGGCTTAAACCTTTAATTTCCCTTCCTATTAGTTCATCCGAGCTAACAAGAAGGGAATCATGGTATCCCCTCATGTTTGCCAACTAGTAAGCCAATGCCCTGTCTGTATATTATTTAAACCTATCTTCCTCCCGGACCTGATATACAACTCATGTTCGGCTCCCGCAGACAAATCAAAATAATTATCCGAGAGAAATATATCGGTATCTTCTCCCCTATAGATGATATGACAAAGTCTTGCAAAAGCATCTGTCTTCACTTTTAAATGCGTTAGCCATTCCTCCTGTAGAAACTTTTGATCTATTAACTCCGTTATAATGTTGGGCCATGGCCACTCAATATTCTTCCATCCATCTGGAAAATAAATCACCCGGTTAAGCTTTATCCCATCCACACAGGCATTAATGTAAAGAAAATCTCCTTTGGGGATATCCAGTCCTTTTCTTTGCAAGCAGTCAAAAACAACAGAATCATTTGCCTTTATGATATGTTTATAACTACTACACCAAACTGCCTCACCTTGTAAGGTCTCCTGCCCATAATTAAGCTCTACCTTAACGTCCCTTTGTGTATGATTACTAAAGAGAAACTCAACTCTACCATTCCTTTCGAAAATGATGGGCAATAGTGGTGCACAGGCACGTTTGGCAGCAAAATACGAAGGTTTGGGATCTCTCGAATAATCTATGATAGACCAGTTGGAAGTAGGCCAGCAATCATTATACATCCACACCATTGTCCCGCCGTTATTCGGGTAGTCCCTACGTGCGCTTTCAAATTCAGCCCGCATCATCTCCACATGAGTTGCTTGACCATATTTGACGTACTTTTCAAGATTGTCAATTTCACCGAACAAAGAACCAGCAATACTCATGGTCTGCTCATAATGGGGTAGGTTTGCATGGCCCCTTTGTATATGATAAACCCAAGCGTCATTCGGAGGCCAATGATTTTCAGGCTTTAAAAAGCTTTTGATCATTTTTATGCTGCTGGGCCCTTGGATGCAAAACTCCGAATTAAAAGAGCATACCTTTTCAAAATGTTTGCGAAAGGTATCATATTTACCGCCGCTCTGAAACAGTGAGAATTTCCAGCAAGAAATATGGGAGTTACCTGAATTGGGCATATTACCATAGTCGTCCCTTGACTGGGGGCTGGACTCAATATAAGGTACTCCCAGTCCAAGCTTCCCTACCATTCCCCTTAAAATCATAGTATATATTTGAGGATCATCCCTTAGCCTGTCAATACTTCTCGCGTCCTCAATCTCTGAATAAACTCCGGCATCCTGCTGTTCTGCTACCGCACAGTCCTGCTCGTATTTCCAAGAAAAGATATCTTCATTGCAACCACACCATAAAACGATGCATGAATGGTTACGAAGCCTTCGTATCTGGTAATCGGCTTCAGCTATAATTTCATCTCTCAAAGCAGAAACTGGATAGCCCGTACTGGCAAACATGAAATCTTGCCAGACCATAATTCCATGTTTATCACAAAGCTCATAGAAGGTATCAGGTTCATAGATACCGCCGCCCCATACACGAAGCATGTTGAAGTTTGCCTCTTTTGCCTTCCGGATATAAAATTCGTATTGATCCGGCTTTATAGTCCCTGGCCATATCTCTAAGGGAACCCAATTTCCACCCTTACAAAATACGGGCATATCATTTATTTCAATCCAGAAAGAGTAGCCGGGACCAGCATCCTCCGTAAACGGCTTCTCTACGATCTTGGCTTCACGCAGGCCTATTTTTCCTTCACGAGAATCGATAATCTGCCTGTTAACGATAAGCTCGACACTGTAATTGTATAATGGCTGTTCACCATATCCATTCGGGAACCAGAGCTCTGGGTTATCTAATTGCACACTTACATATGATCTATGGGTATCTCGACTTAAAACGCGTCGTATATCGTTACCGTGTCCCCATAGTCTAATTGCTATTTCGTACCCCTCTTGCTTTGTAGCACCTGTTACTTCGAAGGAAAAATCAACTCTTCCTGATTTGAAGGGCTCAATCGCCAGATCAGTCAATCTCAAATCATTATCCAATTCCAGCCACACATTCCCAGAGAGCCCGTCAGATGGTAGTGGAAGTGCCCAATCCCATCCAAATGAAAACTGTGGCTTTCTTAAATAAGCTCTTCTCCCCTTCCAACCTTCGAGTTCATGAATGCGGGGTCCACCAAGTAGTTGGTCGATAGATTTAAACCTTATCATCAATACATTTTGTTTCTCTTTCAGGTGATCTTTTACGTTAAATCGAAAAAGTCGAAAAGCATTTTTTGTCTCACCCAGGTAAAAACCATTAAGCCATATATCCGTATACCCATCAACATTTGTCATGCATAAATCTGCAGTTCTGGCAGCTATTGCTGTTGAATCAAACTCTAAAACGTACCACCATTCTTTGGATGATACCCAGTAACATTCTCTAGCCTGAGTGTCGTAATGTGGATCCGAAATTATCCCAGATTTCAACAGTGCGTCGTTTACATCACCCGGGACATTCACGTTTATCCAGTTTTCTGCTTCCAAGCATGGCTTGTTGATCTTTTCCTGAATCCCTACTTGTGGTTCCATACTTGTTAATTTCCAATTCTCGTTTAATAATACTTTCATTTTATTATCACACCTTAATCTTGTTAAAACCAAAAGGAACTTCCTAAATTCCTTGACTAAATCGACTATCTCATGGATGTATTCTGTCATAGAATGACATTATCGTTATTCCTTCTCTATGCGACTCATTGCTCCCCCTGTGGAGAAATTCTATCTTTGTGGTTTCGAACCGGTAAAACCCATGAAAGTGAGCGTGAAACAAATAGATTATAAGACAACGGTAATGAGAATTCCCGCTACTTTGATGCTAAACTTTGGCTGAAGGAATGCTTTTAGTTTGAGGTATTTTCTATTTGGCCTTCGTTTCTTTCTATTTCTAATGATACGTATCGAACAGCGAATGTAACTTTAGTTGTTGCTCAAACTCTACCTTTGTTAAAGATTGTTTCGGTTCCACAGTTATAGTTACCTCTTTGCCAGGTACTAGGTGAAAGAAATTATTGGAGTAGCTGGCATCTGAATCCGTAAGCTCCAGCCAAACCCAAAGAGCTGGTTTTTTCGCAGTCAAAGTCACCAGGAAAAACGTTCGTTCTTCCTGGACCAGCGCTGTAATTTCGGGCTGAAGCAGTTCCAGATGCTTAGGCCGGACAAGGGAAAGTAAGTTTGTAGAAACAGTATTACTATCCACCTTCAATTCCAGCCACAAAAGAAGGTTTCGTTCTCCATAAGCCTTGAAGTAGGGTTTAAGATCAATAGTTTGAACACAGCTATCCTGACGCGGGAAAATATCTACTTTTTGGCTCTCCTCCTCAATCAGATTTCCTTCAATATCTGTCAGAGACCAGCTTACTTCCCCTAATTGGGGTTCTAGGAGATCGCTTGTAACATGAAGTTCCACTGCCCCCTCTCCTAGAGCCTCTAAGGGCGAGATCAGAAGCGGAGCATAAAACTCCTTGGCCAGATAATGAAGAGCCTTCCAACGGCCAGCGTAATCAATAGAAGACCAACTAGCTACTGGCCAGCAGTCATTTAGCTGCCAATAGAGAGTACCCATTCCCCTGGGAATAGAACGTCGCCAATGCTCAACTGCATATTTCATCGCCACGCCTTGCAGGATCTGGCTAAGCCAAATTACCATGTCGAAAGATGTGGGCAGACGGAACCAGGAGAGCATGTATTGCATAATAGTGGTATTACCAATGCCACTGCGCTGATGGTGTTCCATAACATAGGACGTAATATTGCGATCCTCCGGCAAAGTATAACTTTCTATTGTACGCGGCTGTGGAAAGGACTGAAAACCAAACTCGCTATTGAAACGGTGTGTACAAGAACGATACCATTCAAAAGGTTTATTACGGTGCCAAACCTCCCATAGATGAGCATCCCCACAATTAGGGTTATTGGGATCTGTCCGATCCCCTAGAGGACTATGTGGACTAGCGGGCCAATAGTCCCTTTGGGGGTCTAAGTCATTAACAATTTCAGCAAGCAACTGATCGAAAAGTTTTATATATTCCTCCCAGCTCATATGCCTTTCTGTCCGTGTATCCCTAATAAACCCCTGTTCTAATTCATTATTCCCACACCAAAGGGCTAAACAAGCATGGTGCCTAAGCCGTTTTACATTTTGGATTGCTTCCTCTTTCACCTGCCCCATGAAAGTTTCATCAAAGGCCGGATAAGCTGAACAGGCAAACATGAAATCTTGCCAGACGCAGATCCCCAATTCATCACATAGATCATAGAAAATATCATCCTCGTAAAAGCCCCCACCCCAAACGCGCAGCATATTCATATTTGCTGCTGCTGCGTCCTGCACTAAGCGAGCATAATCAGCCTGCTTAATTCGTGGTGCGAACGTATCTGCAGGAATCCAGTTAGCCCCTTTAGCAAAAAATGGAATTCCATTGATGCTAAAATAGAACGACTCACCCCATTCGTCTTGCTCACGAATTAGTCTTAGGGTCCTAAGACCAATTCTTTTGGTTTTACTATCTATGACCTCACCTTGGGAGTTATAAAGTTCCACCTTTACCTCATAGAGGGGTTGTTTTCCCATGCCACGAGGCCACCATAGTTTAGGATCACTAATCGCAAGTTGAACCTCCCCTTTATTCCCCACAATGGGGTAGGAACTTCGAGCGCACACTTCTCCCGCCAATGACACACTTACGTTTGCTGCTAATCCAGGAAGATGCTCTTCCACTTCTGTTTGAATAAAAAGACCCACCCCGTTGGGCTGGGAGTGATCCTGGTTAATATTAATATCCTGTATCTTAGTTAGGTCATAGGCAATTAGCTCTATATCACGCCAGATTCCACAAGTCACTAGCTTAGGGCCCCAATCCCAACCGAAATTACATGGTTCTTTACGAATCCAACTAGAATTAAGCAATATTGCTTTTGTAGGAGAATTGAATTCAATGCCTTTTCCCTGCAAAAACCCTATTGGAGAGGCAAAGAAAATTTGGATGGTATTCTCTCCCTCAAAAAGCACAGGTTTCAAATCAAATTCCCAACTACAAAACATGTTTGCTGTGGTAGCGATCTCTTTTCCATTGACGACAATGGTGGCTAGGGTATCAAGACCCATGCAGGATAGTTTAATCTGTTCATGTGCCAAAAAATCACTAGAAAGATTGATAGTGCGTTGATAGAGCCAGTCTGTTTCACCAACCCACATCATTGCTAGTTCATTATCTCGCCAATAGGGATCTGGGATTTTCCCAGCTGAGAGCAAATCCAGGTGAACACACCCAGGGACTATGGCCTCTATAGCCTGGTTTTCCCCCTTTTTAAAAAGCTCCCAAGCACCATTCAGGGTAACTTTCTGCATCCTTTTCTCTCCTTTTCACCCGCCATCCATTAAAACTGATCAAATTTTTGTCTATATAGAGTAGGTCTAACAAATTAAAATGTCCAAATTTGAAAACGAAAACGGTCATAGGCATTGCACCACATTGGCAGGTAGGAAGGTAATGGTGGGGGGGTATTAACGGGGGGAACGGTTATAATTTTCCGCTACACCCCCTGATTTAGCTTTTCGCTTCGGTACTTTCATCTCTGATAAAGCCTTTCGTATACAATAATTCTCGCCTTGACTTTCCTGAATGGAAATTACGCAGATAAGGCTAGAACCGTCTCTCAAAAACACCTTCTTCGCAGTTTGAATCAAATAATTACCGGTTGGGCGAACTAGTCATCATCCAGTATATGCCAAGAAGCTGTCTAGCATATAGATGAGTATTCGTCAAAAATAATTGAAAATGAGCAAAGCGCCGACACTCAATGAGAAACACAAAATGTTCAACTAAAAAGAGCAAGCGATAACCCATAGTTAGGTAGAGCCTAACGAAAATTGGCGAGAATCCCATTACAGATGCAGCTTACTGTCAAGAAATGCAAGCACAACAACAAAAGAAACGAAAACAAGACGACAAGCTGCCCAATTTCCAAAAGTTGGGTTAGGAGTGCCTAGGCGCACTAATTCCTAAGACACTCCTTTTTTATTTTGCTTTATCATCAATCATCTAGTAGTTCTTTTAGTTTAATGATATAATTAGCCGCTTTATGTCGTACCTGATCAGCAAAAGTAGTATCATGGGCATAATTAATGACTACATCTTCAGAAACATAATTTAAAAAAGCCTCTACCTCTTGCGTTAAGTTATGTTCTGGTATTTCTTTCTTGGCAAGGCAATGTAAATGCTTCAATTTGCTCTGATATTTAATATCATCAAGTCCCTCCCTCAAACATTCATACCTAATTGAGGGGATTGATTCCTCATATGAGCGATAAACAAGAGGCCCCGCTGAAGCAATCTTCCAAGTTGCAGGTCCAACATCTCCTCCCGGACCAAGAATGTACTTCCACATTGCCATGCCATCTAAATTACGATCATAAGCTTTCCAAGCATGTAACCGATAATAACTATAAAGATTTTGTCGCATGTTTGATTGGCAAGTATAAAACCATACCTTTTCACCTTGCTCTTGAAGCTTTTTAAAATAGGTTGCATTTTCTTCAGTGTACCAATAATTATCTATAAAACACCAGTTATCAACATATGGAAGAAGAGGTTCACATATATCAGGAGAGCTCCAATGCCAACCAATTATAAGTTGGATCTGCATTTGCGGTATTGCTTCTTTCGCTACTTTGCATACAAGTAGTACCTTTTCCAGATCCTTTTCCAAATTTGGCTCATCAAACATCTCAACTATGTAATCATTATATGATAATCCATGCTCATGCAAGACAGCATCCACTTCTTTCAACCACGAAGCCCATGCGTTTTTCCAAGTGTCACTCCCAAAAACAAAACGGTTTCTAGAGTAATGCTCAAAAACAGGATAAAGATTATACCCCACCCAAATTTTTATGTCTGACCCTTCAGGAAACCAATCCAACTGTTTAAGGTGATCGTGAAGATCAGGCATTAAAACTGGTTTTTTGATCGAACCATCATCGTTAAAATTTGCTGTTGCTCCCCAAGGGTTGACTTGAAAATACCTTATACCATGTTCAAACTTATCTTTGAAAAAAAGATTATTATCAGCCCTATGCAATAAACTTAACGGAATAGGAGGCTCTTGGGGTAATTCTATAGGCCATATGGTTAAGTCAAGCAGTATATCCTGCATCGGTCCGGAGTAATCCACCTTATATTCTGCAGGTTGGCTTAAAGGAATCACTCTCAAAAATCCATAGTAATCGCCCGGTTTTGCGTTCTTACAATCAAAAGTTACCCATATTATACTGGAATCATGAGCTGGTACTGTAATAGTATGGCCTGAATTTATTAAAGGTAAGGGATCAAATCTTAAACCGTATCCCGGCGAATCGCTCTCTTTAACCCTGATCGCTTCCCTCATTATAATGGCATCACCGGAGAAAAAATCACCATCCCAACCTATTAAGTTTTTTTGTTCAATACCGCTTTTTTCTTCACCAAAAATAATGACTCGATAAGCCTCTGTAGAGTCCGTTAGGTTAGTAATAATAATCGGCAGAGACTCATATTCGTTAATGGATGCGAACACCTCGATTTTTTCTAACATTTCATGACTTGGAAGGGACAATGGTATACTAAAATCAGATGTTGGACTAACTGTACTTACTAAAAAATCAGATGGTAAATCCTGATCAACAACTCTCTCTGATATTGAAACATTATCAACTAAAATATATGAACCTGGCTTTTCTCTTAACCCAGCAGAATTAGACTCACTACACCAAATTGGTATCCGCAAAACAGCAGTATCTGCATTGGGGCCAGTGATAAAAGTTCCTTTATACTGTGCCCAATTTGGTTGAACCTTTATTGTGCCTGCTAAACTGGTATTTATCTGCTCTCTCCCTGCTTGCCCTTTAGCATCCTTAGGCCATGTAAATGCGACAATTGGACTAGTGTAATTAACTGTCCCCTTCATATCAAACGAGAATTCGTATGTTGTATTAGGTTTTACCCGTATTGCCCTGCTTCCATCTCCTCCATTGTCTCTAGCACCGCCTATTAACATAGACGTATTAACAACTTTTACTCCTCCTGACAATCCATAGTCAATTATTTCTAGTTTGGCACATTTATTCCAACTTCTGTCTTCTGTATATATGGAAAAATCATAGGAGCCCTCACTTTTCATAAATGTAAATTCACTTATCTCTGCTCCTTGAAGATCCCCGTTTTTCAAGAGGTTCTCACCTGCGTTAACAAAATAGTCTGTTTGAGCAAATAGCAATGGCATGGCTAAAAGAAATAACATTGTAAACTTGATTCTTTTCCTAATCATGGTAGCTCCCCTTTTTCTGTGTTTTATCCTAACGATTCATGAGCACTTTCTTTGTAAGTATCTTTTTCCTTTTTCAGGAGTTATAACTTTTAACTGCGACAAAACAAACCTCTTTTGGGGTTCTTTGCCGCGAAAATCTTTTCCATTCCAGATCATAAAACATAAACCAGTAGGGTTATCTCCTGTATCTAAGGTTTCAAGATGCTGGCCCTTAAAATTGCAATACTTTTTGAATTTCGCACCCTCGCTGAAAGGAAAATCAAAATGGCCCATTGCGATAGAACCGTTGTTATAATAGCATTTAGACTTAATTCCATTTCTAGGATTATTTAGCTTTTGAAACTGGTTACTTAAAAATGATTCTTCAAAGGATTTTATATACCGATCCAGTGGATTCCCAGAACAATGTATCTACTGCCCCTGCTGAAATGCACCGATTTCACTTTTCTTTTTTGTCCAATCAAAAAGGGCAATCATAAGTCCCTCTTCTTTTTTCAACAGCCGATCATAAACTTCCTGTGCATGGTTGATAGTGGTAACCTCACTGATGAGTAGGTCCGAACGAATCCTTCTTTGACCTAGCAAGGCCATGATAGTTTCATTATCCTTTGAAAGCGTCTTGATAGATCCGAAGTTGTCTGCTTTCGCCCGACATTTCGTATGAGCGCCGACAATGGTGATCCCTTTTTTATGAACATCTTCGTAGAAATTGACATTTTCAGTGTTGCCTCTCGACGATCCGAGCAAAATAACCCGGCCAAACGGTTTTGCTATTTTAAAAGCTGAAAGAATAGCCTTTGGGGAACCAGTAGCTTCGATAACTACATCAAATTTATTCTGCAACTCCTCCTTCTCAGTTGTGTACTCAACCTCGTTGACTCCACACTGTGTAGCAAGCTGACCTTTCCACTTAATAAAGTCAAACCCAGTAACAACAGTAGCTCCGGCCACATTGGCAATCTGTGCCGCAAAGTTGCCGATGGGTCCTAAACCAATGACGGCAACCTCGTCACCAATTTGGATTTTCGCCTTCCGAACACCCTGCAAAGCGATAGATGCCAGACAATAGACAGAAGCATCCTTCTCTGATACGTTAGAAGGGAGCAAAGTACAAAGATCAGAGCTGATTACCTGCCTAGACATATGCTGGCCTATGCAGACTATGGTATCTCCGACCTTAAATTTTTTTACGTTTTCTCCTATTTTCAACACCTTACAACAGGCGCTATAACCTGGGTAGAAAGGATATTCCTTCACTGTATTCTCCATCTGATGTAAAAAGGCGAGTTCGGTACCGGGAGAAATTGCACTATATAAGGTTTGTACCAGCACATCATCCTTATTAACCTCTCCGATCTCATATTCCTCAACACATACAATTCCTTTTTCAGTGAATGCTACTCTTTCTGCTTTCATGATTTATAACCATTCCTCTCGCGTAAAGATTGCCAAAACAGCAAGTCTTGATTATACCCATTTTTAGTACTTTAATGCCATTACGCAGGTTACTCAGGATTGATGGTATTTCCGTTGGTGCTGATCTATTTTAATCCTAAGTCATATACCAACGGTTACCTCTCTTTTATTTTTTGACGACTCATAAATTGCCTTTATAACAGCAAGTGATCTAATCCCTTGCTCTCCGGTGATAAGAGGCTTTCTGTTGCTCTTTATTGCATTAATGAAATCAACATACTGTTTTTTATGAGAACTAGTATCAAGTTCTTCAGCCTTTGATTGCCCTGTCTTTACTGAGCTCTTTCTACTTAAAAGCTTTCCTAATTCAAGGTTTTCGCCTTCCTTGAATTGGCAAAAGTTAAGTTGATCATTTTGAATAACTACCGTTCCCTTTTCCCCGTATATACTCAGCTCAGTAAATAACCCGGGATATGCAATTGTCGTACCTTCAATTGTGCCTATCGCTCCACTTTTAAACTGGAGGGTTGCGATACCTGTGTCCTCTACTTCAATACTTTTATGGAAAAGAGTTCTACATTTACCGTTTACGCTTTCAACTGGCCCCATGATGTACAGAAGCAGATCTATGTAGTGGATTGATTGGTTGATAAGAGCCCCTCCTCCATCAAGCTTCCACGTCCCCCTCCATGAGTTCCCAATGTAATACTCGGGTTCCCTGTACCAAATAGTTCGAGAAGAACCCATGAATAATTTGCCCATATCGCCATAATCCACAGCCTTTTTCAGCGCCTGTATTGCATCATCAAACCTGTGCTGCATTATTACACTCAACTTGACCCCATTTTCTTTGCAAACATCTATCATTTTTTCGGCCTTATCAAGTTGAACTTCCATAGGTTTTTCCACAATTACATGCTTGCCGGCCTTGGCAGCTGCTACAGCTGCCTCATAATGCATCCCAGAAGGCAAACAAACTGCTACTGCATCAATATCATCTCTTTCTATCAGCTCTGTGTAATTCTCGTAGAAAGAACAGCCCAAACTTTCTGCGAGACTTCCGCATAAAGTAGGATTCATATCCGAAACCCCTACCAGGATAGCCCCCGAGATGCTGTTTATGATCCCTGCATGTATTTTCCCGATGGTACCACACCCTACAACTCCAAATCGTACCATTTTCAGAATCTCCCCCAAATGCTTAGCTTATATAGCAATGGATCTTGTTGGCACTAATCCAAAGATATCTATCCACCGATTTCATAGCAAGCCATTTATAACTTAATAGTAATGCTCCCTCTATTAATAGGGATCCACCTTCCTTGCCATGTTACCCCACAGATGCTGAATGGTCATCATAGTTATTCAGAATCATCTATTCCTAAACCGGAAGCAGTCTGAATTATTCTACTAAGGCTCGCTGTCAGACAGACGCCAACAAACCCTTGTTGGCGCAGAAGATTCTATCACTGAGCGAACCGCCTTTTATTTCCTTTCTTGTTTCAACCTATTTTCTTTTATCTGCTTCGAGCCCCTTCATATATTGTTTATTAATGTCTTTAGCAACCTGCTCAGCCGATTTTCCCCCTGTAATCAAAGCGATATACCCATCACCTTTAACCTTGCCGAACTTTGCAAACTCGCTATTGGTTATCACCTCTACACGTGGTTTATTGTCAACAAGTGCAATACCCCTTCTCCTGATTGCTTTTAACGCTTCTACCACAGACGGAGAAATAGTCTTTGTCTGTTCTTCCCCAAGCTTAAAATCTTTTCGGGTTGGGACTCCACCGCTTTGCGCGTACTTCTGTTGAATATCTAGGTTTAATAACCATAAATTAAATTCCTTAACCCATTTCTTATTTAATTCCGGACGGTTTTTCCAAATAAATCCAGACATACCCGTTTGAGTTAAAATAACTTGTTTTTTGTTCGGATCGTTACCAGGAAAAACCATAAATCCCCATTCGAAATCATCAGGGACAACATTTTTCATTTCATTAGCTACCCATGTTCCGTTAGTAATCATTGCAGCTTTCCCTTGAACAAATTCCATTTGGGATTGCGTATGATCGAAACTTGCAGTTCCAGGATGTAAATACCCTTTAGCAACAAATTCCTCTAACCTTTTGAGCATTGTTACATGCGGTTTAGATATATAAAGATCTGGTCGATAATTATACTCATCTTCACTATATTTATCACTACCATCAACCGCATAAGGAATTGTTCCCCACCCATAATCAAAATAAGAACTTGCATACTTCCCTGCCATTACCATGGGGTATACACCTTTTGCTTTAATTTTTTTGCATAGTGACAAAAATTCATACCAGTCTTTTGGCTGTTCGGATAGCCCCAAATCTTTAAACCACTTTTTATTATAATAAAGACCATATATTTTATAATTGGTGGGCGCCGCCCACATATGTCCAAAATAAGCAAAAACGGATGATTTGTCCGACATAATAACATCCTTAACCTTCGTATCAGGCCGATCGTATAATGTTCGTTCCCATAACTCGTCTTGAGATTCTAGCTTTTCTTGTTGCATCAAAGACACATCATAAGAGATATAAATCCAATCATACATATCATCATCATTGCCACTTTGTATCATCGCTTGTATTATTTGATTATATGTCGTAACACCTTCCTCAATGTAACGAACATTAATTTTTACGTTTTTAAATTTCTCTTGAAAGGTTTCAACAGCATACTCAAAATACTCTTTACCACAACCCGCAACCGGGTAAATCGCCGAGATCGTCACTTTTTTATCTTTTGGAAGTCCGTTTTCCGGATACACTTCTCCACTATATACTCTCTCTTCTGATACTTCCTTTTTCTTCCCACAACCGCCGAAAAACAACACAAGCGCCACTAGGATCAAAACGATTACTGCATAGTGTCTCTTACTCCGTAGCATCTCGATCACCCCTCCGAAATTATTTATTTTAACCTTTCAAAGCACCAATGTTCAGGTTCTGAATAATTTGATTCTGGAATATGCTATAAATTAAAATAGTCGGGATCATCATAATCACAAACCCTGCAAACAGCGTCACCCAATCAGCTCTATAGGTCATAGCCTGTGCCATAGAATAAATAGCCACAGACAAAGGATATTTTTCCGGATCCCGAATATATAGTAATGGTTTTATAAAATTATTATAATACCCCATGAAATTAAAAACATTTATTGTAAGTAGGGCCGGTCTCGCCAGAGGTATTCCTAGATACCAAAAAGTTTGCCAGTATGATGCACCATCTATATATGCAGCCTCTTCCAGTTCTTTAGGCTGCCCTTTCATAAAGGCATTAAGGATTAAGGTATTGAAGACTATCGGGGCTGCCCCATAATTAATAATTAATCCAAATAAACTATTGAGTAGACCCAGTTTCCTCATCAAAATATAACCTGTAACCATGGTATTGAGACCGGTGATAAAATAGCTGCCAATAATATACCAGTAAATAATATCTCTGCCTTTGAAATCAAACCTAGCTAAGGTATAGCACCCCAGTCCCACTATAAAAGTGTTAAGCAGCATCGCACCTGTTATAAGAATAATGGTGTTTACAAAGCTCTGCCCTATACCAAGCTGCGTCCAGGCCCGATAATAGTTATTCCATTGCATACTCTTTGGCAATTGCCAGGCGCCCATGAAAAACTCCTGGTTTGTTTTTAGGGAAGTATAAACCACCCAAATCAGCGGCAAGATGATCGCAAGTGCCCACAGGGCCAAGAGAACCCTGATCACTACATCCCTCACCTCAAGGCGCTTCACCACCCCAGAATCTTTGTATGCAGCTTCAGCCATTTGAATTCCTCCAGTCTAAGTCTTGGTTTAACCCGCCATCTCAATTGCTTCGCCCCGATCCATAAACCGGAAGGCAATAATACTAATCACGCTTAGAATTACGAATAGGATAAGCCCTATTGCTGCTGCATAACCAAAGGCAGCAACTCCTTCGGCACCAAAGGCAATTTTGTACATATACGTACCCACAACCTCTGTAGCACCTGCAGGCCCACCATTGGTCATAATTAAGATCATCTCAAAAGCACCAAAAAGCCCAATAATACTGAAGAAAATCATTGTCTTCATCGTCTCCCAGATTACAGGCACTGTAATTAAGAAAAGCTTCTGTGGATCTGAGGCACCATCAAGCTCTGCAGACTCATATAAACTTGCTGGAACAGATTGAATAGCACCCATAAAGATCAGCATATTTCCAGCCCAACCTCCCCATACCATAGGAATAATCATCGCCCAGCGAACAGCTGTAGTATTGGTAAGCCAATAAAACTCACCAACATTCATCCCTAATGCATTGAGGAGGGCATTGAAAATTCCATAGCGGCCGTGAAAGGCAAACTGCCACATCAAAGCTGTGATTACACTGGGCAAAATTGCCGGGAAGTAGTACAAGATTCGATAAAACTTACTCTCACGATATGGTTTTTTCACAAGCAAAAATGCTACAATCAACGCTGCAAAAAAATTGATAGGGGTAGCAATAATCCAATAGAAAAAGTTATTTTTCATCGCCGCCCAAAGATCTGCATCTTTTGCAATCGTGGCGAAGTTCCTAAGTCCAATCCGCACTGGAGCGCTAATCCCATCATACTCTGTAAAAGGATAATAGAACGATGTTATCTTGGGGACTACCAAAAAGAGAGTATAAAATAATAATAGCGGAGCAAGACTTATAATGATAAAAGAACTCTTGCTGTTGAAAAACCTATCTGCTTTCGAGTTCATAGACAAAATTCTCCTTTTTCCCTATAATAATCTTACTACTCTAATGAGCAAGTCGGTGTTTATACTATCACAAGTGCATGTGTGTTCGGTTAAAAAAACCATCTTGTTTTCACGTGTTGGCTTTTAACCATTCCTACATTTCTCTGGGTCTAAATTGTCGCTTTTCGAATCAAATGGGAAAAGAGAGTGGAAGTTTTGACATCTTTATAACCCTTCAGGAATCAGTCTCATTGAAATTTTTTATAAATTACTCAGTAAAGATATAGTTATGAAACAGCAAATGCTCCCCTAGATTGCCTAACCAGTAGTCAAGATTATGGGCACCTGGGTGCTCCACATAAAGATGGGGAATCCTTAGTTCCTGAAGCTTCCTGTGAAAATCGCGATTCTCCTTAAGGGCAAAATCATCAAGACCGCAGGAGATGAAAAGAGCAAGCTCAAGGTTTTTAAGTTTCGGACTCAAGAAAAGGGCACTATTCGCTTCCCAAAGGGCCATGTTTTCCTCTTGCTTACCTAACCTCTGATCAAGCTGCCAATCATTGGGATGACGAACAATGTCCAAAATTCCGCTCAGCGACGAGGCAGAACCAAACAGATCAGGATGCTTAATTGCCAAAGTTACAGCCCCATGTCCGCCCATGCTCAGACCACTGATTGCCCTAGCTTTACAATTGGCTTTTGTAGGATAATTTCTATCCACAAAGGGGATCAACTCTTCAATTAGATAAGTCTCATATTTTGATCCTGAAAGGGGACTGTCCAAGTACCAACTAAATTTATCCCCGTCAGGCAAGACCACAAACATTTCAAACTCTTCTAGACTCTGGGCCAATACACCTTGTGATGACCAAGACCGGTAACTACCACCTGCACCATGGAGCAGATAGAGAACCGGATATGTCTTGTCTGGGTTATATTTATTGGGATAAAATAGATAGAAATCTTTTGTTGTATTGAGGACTGTGCTTTGGTGAGTCGCAACTTCGCTGCGTACAGCAGTAAAGGCTTGTATAGCCAAAGCGCACAATACCAATAACAAAGCTAAAAGACGTTTCCCGAACTGTCGGGTAGACATGTACATTCATCCTTTCACTATATACTCTTTAGTGCGAGGAATTAATAACTACATCAAAAAACCTCTACCTCTTGCGTTACGTTATATTCTGGTAGTTCTTTGCAAGGCTATGTAAAGAACTTCAATTTGACATATACTGAATGTCATCAAGTTCCTCCCTTAAACATTTATACCTGATTGAAGGGATTAGTTCCTACGCGCGGAAAACAAGAGGCCCCGCCGATGCCATCTAAATCACGATAATAGGCTTCCCAAGCATGTAATCGATCTTAAAGATAAAGGCTTTCTGATATGAGAGCCAGTCAAATAGCTCCATTTTTTTACACTAGGAAAGATGCCGTTCGATCTTGATCTTGGAAAAGACCGCATGTTATGTTAGGCCACCATATTGTCTGACCTCTAAGCCTTAATAACATGCGGCCAGAGGATCTGCGCCAAGACCGTAAGGGCAAGAGCTCAGTGCTTGTTAATGATTTTGATTAACCCAAATTCGTCTTCCTTTCCCCCCTCTCTTTATCGTTGCCGCACAATCTACATTAACGATTTATGAGCACTTTCTTTGTAAATATCTTTTCCCCTTTTTCAGGTGTTTTAAGTTTTAACTGCACCAAAACAAGTCCATTTTGGAGTTCTTTGCCGTGAGAATCTCTTCCATTCCAGCTAATAGTATATAAACCGGCAGGCTTGTCTTCTGTATCCAAGGTTACAACATGCTGGCCCTTAAGATTAAATACTCTTATAAACACATTGGCTCCTGTGGTTAAATAATAACTTATATCAACATTTCCTTGCCTTAAGACTTGTGGAGTAATTTTTAAATATGGAACCAGGTAAGGATTGTCATCTGTTGTTATTGTAATAAATTCTACTGCTTCAGACCAAGCGCTTTCAACATCTCTTTCATATATTGCATTTACTCGCCAATACCATGTTCCCTGAATTAATGGCGAGTTCAAGGTAAAGGTTGGAGAAGAGTTACAGGGTAATAATTGTGTACGTTCATCATTTGGGAAATCGGGAGAACTGCTTAATTGTATGGAGTACTTACTAAAATCAACATTCTCGACTTTTTGCCATGAAAAAGTCATTGGAAACTCAGCTACCAAAGCACCTCCTTGGGGCTCAAGAGGTATAGGTATGGGCGGTGCGATTACAGTTTCTGAAAGTTCGTTTGAAGCTCCCTCTTTGTTTCCTCCACCATCCTCGGATTGAATTCGATAATAAAATGTACAGCCAAAATCTTTTGCATCAAATCTATCATAATAAATCAAAGTCTCTGCACTTACAGTGTCTATAGGAGTTACACTATTGATATCAATATTTTCTGTTTTGGAACGATAGATATTATATCTTTCCACATCTTCCGGTTCAATTGCGGGCGGTTCCCACTCTAGTACAATAATCCCCACATGCCTAGCTGCATCTGCTAAAATAAAGGTAGGCGGATTAGGAGCTTTATCGTCCCAGGGGAGTATCAATTCACCTAAATCGAACTCATACTCATATGGATCAGCAACACTGATCCCTTTGGGAATTGTTTGTCTACTATATTGAAACTTCCTAATTTCAAATTGATATTCGCCTTCAACCAAAGGTCCTAATTGAAAAATACCATTTCCATCGCTATACACTGGATTTAGTTGGGAAGCTAAAACTCTTACTTCCGCTCCTGGAAGAATATTAGTGACGCCTTCTTTTTCCCCTTTGATTATTCCTCTTACCATCCTCATTCTTTTCGCTAAAATTTCTTCTGTAGGGGCACTTTCTCCTTTATAGTTTTTAGCAGATATCGAATAACTATATGTGCTATCTGGCTCGGCTGTTTCATCAACCCAAGAGGTAGCGTTAGCATCCACCTCATAATGCAACACAGAATCGCGATAAATGCAATAGTTTTCAGCATCCTGGGTTGTATTCCAGGATAAAGTTACATTGCTTGAACCACTATTGCGAATAGCAGTAAAACCATCTGGCGTGGGAGGAATCTCTTTCTTTTCCCTAAAATCAACGTTATCTACTAATAAATAACATCTACTAAAACTAAAATTTCGTGCATCATCTTTTGTATAATAAATAGGAAGTCTCAAGCCAGCTCTAGAGGCAGTGGCATTGGTAGTCACTTCTCCCTTATATCGCACCCACTCACTTGTTACCTCAATATTCGTTCCCAAAGTTGTTGCAATCTCTTTTCTCCCAGCCGATACACTTTCATTACCTGTTTCCCAAACCCACAACATTGGTGACCTTAACAAACCAATATGTTCATTGGTATCAATATCTCCTTTGATATCAAAAGCAAACTCATAAGTTGTATTAGGTTTTACCCGTATCGCATTACTTCCATCCTCTCCAGAATAACCTGTAATACCACCTATTAGCAAAGATGTACTAACCTCCGGGTTTGGCTCCTGCTTATAAAGTTTGTTTATCACGAGTTTAGCACATCGGTTTCCACTTTCTTCCGAAAATAGCGAAACAGTAGCAGTAGACCCGTACGTCCGTGTGAATTCACTTATATCATCACCTTCTAAATTCCCGTTTTTTAGAAGACTAGCTGCAAATGACACGCTTGGTATTGTTACTAGTAAGAATATAAACACTATAAAACAATACTTTCTTAATGGTAATCTCATCATTGCCCCTCCATTTTTCTTTTACTTTTTTATTTAACGAGCTATCCCAAAACAATTGTTATCGTTCAGCTAATAAACCTGCTAGCTGTATAAAATTTACTTTTTTTCCCTAAAGACAACGTTATCTACCAATAAATAGCCCTTATCAAAATCAAAATTTCGGGCATCATCTTTTACATAATAAACAGGAAATCTCAAGCAGGCGGTATGGGCAGTGGCATTGGTAGTCACTTCCCCCTCATATCGCACCCACTCTCTTGTTACCTCAATATTCGTCTTCCCAAAAGATGTTTGAAGCTCTGTTCTCCCAGCCCTTTCCTTTTCTTTACCCCTTTCCCAAACCCATAACATTGGTGATCTTAACAAACCAATATGTTCATTGGTATCAATATCTCCTTTGATATCAAAAGCAAACTCATAAGTTGTATTAGGTTTTACCCGGATAGCATTGCTTCCATTCTCTCCATAATAACCTTTAGCACCACCTATTAACAAAGATGTACTAACCTCCGGGGTTGGCTCCGGCTTATAAAGTTGATTTATCACAAGTTTAGCGCATTGGTTTCCACTTTCTTCCAAAATTACTGTAACAGTAGCAATAGAACCGTACGTCCGTGTGAATTCACTTATATCAGCACCTTCTAAATCCCCATTTTTCAGGAGATTAGCTGCAAATGACACGCTTGGTATTGCTAATAATAGGAATATAAACACTATAAAACGATACTGCCTTAACGCTAATTTCATCGTTGTCCCTCCGTTTTTCAATTATCTATTGCTCTTTTATTGAAGAGCTATACAATAACTACTTGTTACCGCTCAGCTAATAAATCTCTGATTGTGTGGAATCTACTTCCTTTCCCTAAATACAATATTCCCTACTAATAAATAACACGACAGTCAAAAGTTTTCAATGACAAACAAATAAAAAAGTAACTCTTTCAAGCAGTTTTATGATATCCTTGGTGAGCTGAAATTCCCCTTCAAAATGCCGTGTCTTCCGCACATCAATGGCTGAGCTAATCAAGTAGCAGGGACTGT
>DIQB01000008.1:20040-24956 GCA_002427165.1 Firmicutes bacterium UBA5473 | reverse complement strand
CTATTCCCGCGTGAGAAATGGTGGAGTGGGATGGATTCGAACCTTCGAAGGCGACACCAGCAGATTTACAGTCTGCCCCCTTTGGCCAACTCGGGAACCTCTCCAAAACCGACATCCTTATTCTATCAAAGGACTCCAGTGTTGTCAAGGGTTTGAGCGATGTCTTTTTAGATATTTTTTTCCTGGGCTGCAAACTATTCCAACTTTCGTGGCTCTTGGAGAAAAAAGAAGGCCGGATTTTTTGGAATCCGGCCCCCAACTCTTAGATGGCCCAAGGAATGAAAAAGATTAAGAAGAGGATTAGCATTACAATCCAAAACTGTGACCAGGAAAGACCAAGGATAGTGAAGCCTTGAGTTTCAGACATAGCCCTTCATCCTTTCTCTGTTTTATAGTATTTTACGCCATAGATGCTAAAAGTGTTCATCCAAAGGAACAAAAAAGATAGCGAGATATCCTCTGTAGCCTGTCCAAGCTTTGTCGCAGTTAGCGAACAGAGATGGTCTGCTAGGTGGGAGGAGGGAGTGGAAATTCAAGAAATCGTGGCGAGACTTGAGAAATTCAGTGGCTCTTTAGGAAACGAAAAAAGGGAATTAATAATTTCTGGGCTCCTGAAAATAGGGAGAGAGTGCAAGGTTGGCAGAGACGATCCATGAGCCCTTCAGCAGTGGGAAGAAGTATAAGAAGTGCTACGGCAGCCAGAACTTTCATTAAGCTGGGGGTAATAGCAAAACGCCCGGTGTCAAGATATGTTAGAATCTTGACGCCAGGCGTTTCCATTTGAAAACCATTCGATGAGCGATCTAAAAAGTTTGGGGCGCATAAATCGCAAAAAAGAGGACTGTCAAAGGTCCTCTTTTGAAGTTATTTTAAGGAGTTATTGTCCCTTATTAGGGGCTTGGGTTATGGTCTATCTAAAACCCTTGTTGTGAAACAAATAAAATGGAGCTGGCGATGGGGCTTGAACCCGCAACCTGCTGATTTTAAATCATAAGGTGGATGTTGCCACGGGGAAGTTAGTCCCGAAGTCGGGAGAGGACTTAGCAGCTGAAAGAGAGGAGGCTCAGAGGGAATTAGATGAGCGAAAGCGTATGTTTGAAAAGCAGGCCAGCTTGAACGCAAGGATCAAGGCCTTGGAAGATATGCTCAAGAAAAGGGGATAAGAATAGGAATCGCTGGTTTGGTTATATTTGGCTTAGGCATATCTAGCTTTGGTTGCCACCTGTTTTGGGGCTTCTGGTAATATTTAAGGCGCCCAAACCCAGCAAACCATTGACCGCGCACTTCGCCCTGGACAGGCCATGTATCTATTACAACCTTACCCCAATAGCTAGATGCGTTAATGAACTCAAATTCCTCACCTGGGATAATCCATCGGATGAACATACCGCCGTGGGTTATTTTGTTGGGATCGTTAGTAATAAAAACCAAATCGCCAGGAGCTACTTCATCGGAGGATACCATCAGAACGTTATATTTGTACAAGTTATCTTCTGTGACGTCTAAAACCGGACCTTCCGGAGAAGCAAATATAATGTTAGGAATAACTTGACGATAACTCCATCTTTGTAAGCCAGAACAGTCGAATCCCGCTGGGCTTTGGCCGCCCCATACATAGGGCACGTTTTCCTGTGACATGGCATAGTTAAGCGCCTGTTGGGCCTGCTCTATCGTTACCAATACTTGACTAGAGTTAGAAGGCAGACTGGGAACAGGGCGGAGCATCAAGAAAATGATTAATAACAAGTTCTGCATTTTCAATCCTCCCTGAATTTATTATAGCATATGATAAGCATTTTTATTAGGAAGGGTGATTAAATGGATAGAAAGAAAGCCCTGGTCTTGTTTACTGCTTTTCTCATCGATGCATTGGGCCCACGAACGGCTATGTTAAACGTATTAATAGCAGTAATAGTGATCGATTATTTGATAGGAGTCCTAAGGGCCATATATGAGCGAAAGTTGAACAGTAGAGTTGGGGCATGTGGAATAATCAAGAAAATTAGCTACCTTACAGCTGTTGCTTTGACATACCAAATTGATATATGGTTAGGGACCGGGGATGCGCTCCGGTCCCTTTCTATTAGTCTGTTCATCGCAAATGAGGCGTGGTCTAATGTTGAGAACCTTGCCGTCATGGGCATAGTTTTTCCACAGCCGGTGCTGGTGAAGATTAAGAAAATGATGGGTAAGGAACAGCTGGAGAAAAACGGGGGAAAATGAAAGGGAGGATAAACATGGCTGAAAAGTTGGCACCCAATTTTATGGACTCCGAATTTAAATGTAGGTGTTGCGGGAAGCTGCCAAGAAAAGGGGATGAAAACACGTCTCATTGTGTTACTGCAGCGATTGCGGGATAAAGTAGGGAAGCCTCTTACCGTCACTAGCGGTTACCGTTGTCAAAAACATAACAAGGCCGTTGGAGGGGCGGCCAATAGCCAGCATGTTCTTGGTACTGCAGCTGATATCAGGGTGCCCAGTGGTATGAGTGTAGACCAGCTGGCCGCAGCGGCAGATGCGGTGGGGTTTACAGGCGTTGGAAAGTACTATAAGCAGGGTTTTGTCCATGTTGATGTTCGAGGCTTCCGTGCTCGGTGGACTGATTAATTTTAAGGAGATGGTAAACGATGACTTGGAATGATGTTGTAATGCAGATCGTGCAGTACCTAGTGCCGGTAATTGGTGCCTTACTTGTAGCTCTCTTGGGGTATTTGGTTACCTATATTTCTAAGCACCAAGAAAAGCTTAAAAACGATATTTTGCGAGATGCCTTTGGCGCAGCGCTCGCAGAGGCTCATATTGTAGGAAGGGATGCCATAGTTGCTACCCAGCAGCAGCTAGTGGATGACCTTAAGGCAGCCGCGGAAGACGGAAAGCTTACCAAGGAGGAAGCTGCAGAGGCACTAGCTGCAGCTAAGCTATACTTTATTACGCACCTATCTGATCACAGCAAAGATGTGCTAAGGGAAGGGTTGGGGCCAATACAGAATTGGCTGGACAGCTTCCTGGAGGCGAAGCTTGGCGAGTATAAGGGCGGAGCTCAGACCGAGGTGCAAAAGCTGGCAAACCCTATTTCACCTGGGCTGACAAAATAACAGATCAGCTCAGGTATGGTATGACAGTAGACGGCCCACGCTTGCAATACAGTATGCCGTTGGGAGATAATGGCAAACTGAACGCAGCCGTGGGCTTTACTTTGGACGGGCAGCCCCGCTGGGGTGTAGAAGCACGTTGGAGGTTTTAGGGGGCCGCGAGGCCCCTTTTGTTGTTTTAAAGTATTAGGTGGTGATTTAAGGTGTCGTAGTTGGTAACTTGAGCTAGGAGGGAGGTTTTTAAAGATTATTGGTGAACTATTGAAATAGGAGTTATAGTTTTTTAGCTTGTTAAACTGTTTTCGTATAAACTTAAAGCTCCTAGCATTTTAATTTGTATAGCTGGATTAGCAAAAGCACGAAAAAATGTAAAAGCTGGTCGTAAGTTCATATAACGCTTGTCCATGAATCTAGGTAGTATTTGACAAGTAGTTCTAAATCTGTTTTAAGTATATACATATTGTGATACTCTAAGCCTTTGACATCTTTGATTAAAAGAATGTTTGTCTTAGACCCAAGCTTTTAGAATACGACAACAATTCCGAAAGAGTAGAATCATGTTTTGGAGGGTTCAAAATGAGTGAAAAAAAAACAGTGATTAATGTCCCTGAAGATTTAAAGCCGAGGTACTCGAATGCTTTTCGAATCGGAAGAGTAATAGATTCAGGAGAAATTTGTATTGAATTTGGCCTTAGTGATATTGGAAAGAAAGAAGTTAATATTTTTGAAAGGATCATCTTGTCCGAAAAGGCAGTCTTTGGTTTCGTGGATATATTAAAAAATATTATTGATACGATTGAAGAAGAGAAGGAGGAGGAATAAAATGGGTAAATTAGGAATAGATTATCATGAAGCAGGACATAATTTTAAAGCATTCATCTCCGTTGACTGGAATTCATATAACTATCCTCAAAGATTACCAATGGCTTCATCTATTGACCAGCTTATAGAGAAGTACTTTATGTGCTTCCCTAGAGTAACGAACCAGCAAATTTATATAGAGGAGGAAGCAACTTTGAAAGCTTCGCTCCCAGAAAAATTAAATCCTTATTTCAATCAGATTGAGGCCTTTAAAGCCGGAGTTAGTGAAAAAAAACTAACTCCTATTTCTGCGTATGCGTTTTGCAGCGGAGATATATTGACCTTTTGGGTTGTTATTCAAGAGCTTGATGTAGAGATAGAGATGCAATATGGTGATATATTTCTTGATCTTTATGACCAATACCCAGATAAGAAGTTTGACTTAATGACGTTTGGGAAAAATGAGATCGAATTTGTTGAAATCCCCTCCGAAGCTCAACGATTGTTTTAGGAGGGAGACCTTTGGCGCTTAAAAATTTTCATAAATGGCAGTACATAAAAAATAAATCCTTTCTTGAGTGTATTGCCTTTGCCCAATGTGATTTTTATTTGGATTGGGCAATAACAGTTTTATTCTATTGCGCAATACATCTTGTGGAAATGAAATTAAGAGAGCTTGGAGAATTAGATAACTTTGAACACAAAGAAAGAGATAAGTTGATTAATGAAACATCTTTGTTTAAGAACGTGAAAAGAGAATATTTTCAATTAAAAAGGGCATCAAATAAATATAGGTATTATTGCCAACCAACGCCAACTCGTGATTATTATAATCAACTTTTTGAAAAATTCTTAAAGATAGAAAAAGAGTTATTATGAATTCTGTCAAAAAATTAAAAATCAGAAGGGAGCTTCGGTTCCCTTTTTAAGTCGGTAAAAAACGAAAGAGGACCCTTGAGGGTCCTCTTTTAGTGTCGTTTAGGGAGTGTTATAGTTTGTTTATGGAAAGTTTGGGATCCGATT
>DIQB01000008.1:15828-19795 GCA_002427165.1 Firmicutes bacterium UBA5473 | reverse complement strand
ACCTGCTGATTACAAATCAGCTGCTCTGCCAATTGAGCTACGCCAGCTCGCAAAATTATAATACCATATTCCTTTGGAAAATGCAACTACCTTTTTTGTCTATTCCAGGTATCATTTC
Organism: Firmicutes bacterium UBA5473; assembly: GCA_002427165.1. Taxonomy (GTDB): domain Bacteria; phylum Bacillota; class DTU084; order DTU084; family DTU084; genus UBA5278. Next base: position 19,677 of record DIQB01000008.1, on the reverse strand, counting down.
TTCTTTCGATGTAGCGCTCCAGTTTCCGTTTCACCCTCTGGAGGGCATTGTCGATGGATTTCACATGCCGGTGCAGATCCCGGGCAATCTCTTGATATGATTTACCATTGATGTAATCGATCAGGACTTGCCATTCTAGGGTACTTAACATCTGGCCCATTTTATCGCTGATGTCGTTAAAGCTTTCCCGGTCGATGATCAGATCCTCCGGATCAGCTACGCTTTGGGATTCAGAGGAGATCATATCCATCAAAGTGCGATCAGAGTCATCATCGAAGACAGGCTTGTTTAAAGAAACATAAGAATTAAGGGGAATGTGCTTTTGCCTGGTGGCAGATTTCACTGCCGTAATCATCTGCCGGGTAATGCAGAGTTCAGCAAAGGCACGGAAGGAGGCGGGGCGATCTTGCTTAAAATCCCGGATCGCCTTATAAAGCCCGATCATTCCCTCTTGCACAATATCTTCCCGGTCTGCTCCCACTAAAAAATAAGATCTAGCTTTAGCACGAACAAAGTTTCTATATTTGATGATCAGAAACTCAACTGCTGCATCACAACCAGCATGGGCTCGCTCGATAATCTCTTCATCGGTGAGCTGAGAAAACTCATGGAACAAATTCTCTTGCTTTGCGCTTAAACCCAAGAAACTCCCCTCCATTTGCAACTAGGGTCTTCGGGAGATGCGAACACAGCGATAGGGAGCAAAAACTACAACCACCTATATTATAACCTAGTTCAGATCACAAGGTCAAGTTCTAGAGGCTGTAGTTGGGAGCTTCTTTGGTAATTTGCACATCATGAGGATGACTTTCCTTATAGCCTGCATTACTGATCTGGATAAACTTGGTTTTCGTCTTCAGTTCCTCGATATCCGCTACACCACAATAGCCCATACCAGCTCGCAATCCACCTAGGAGCTGATAGACAGTATCAGCAAGGGGTCCTTTATAGGGGACACGGCCTTCAATGCCTTCGGGCACAAGTTTGGGAACATTTTCCTGGAAATAACGATCCCGACTTCCAGATTTCATCGCGCCGATTGAGCCCATCCCGCGATAGACCTTAAAGCTACGGCCCTGATAGATCTCGGTCTCCCCTGGGCTTTCCTCTGTGCCGGCAAATAAGTTACCGATCATAATGCTGCTAGCACCAGCTGCAAGGCCCTTGACAATATCACCAGAATATTTGATGCCGCCATCTGCAATCACAGGGATTCCATGCTTGGCTGCAGCTAAAGAACAATTGAGCACGGCTGTAATCTGAGGCACGCCAATGCCGGCCACAACCCGGGTTGTGCAGATGGATCCTGGACCTATACCAACTTTGATCCCATCGGCTCCTGCCTCAATTAGGGCCTCTGTGGCCGCGGCTGTGGCTACGTTGCCCGCCACCACTTGCACATCGTATTTGCTTTTAATCTGTCTTACTGCCTCTATCACATTCACATGGTGGCCATGGGCTGTATCCACAACAAGGGCATCTACAGAAACATTAACTAGGGCTGATATCCGATCCATCATATCGCCAGTAGCGCCAACAGCAGCTGCCACAACTAGGCGGCCATTGCCATCCTTAGATGAATGGGGATACTGACGGGCTTTTTCAATATCTTTAATGGTAATAAGTCCCTTTAAGTGGAAGTTATCATCAACCAGGGGAAGCTTCTCAATCTTGTGCTTATGGAGAATTTGTTTAGCTTCCTCTAAAGTGGTGCCTACAGGTGCAGTAATGAGGTTCTCGCTTGTCATCAGGTTGGAGATAGGCTGGTCCAAGTTTTCCTCAAACTTCAGATCCCGGTTAGTGAGGATGCCCACCAGCAATGCACCCTGTGTAATGGGGACCCCTGAGATGTGGTATCTTTCCATAATTTGTAAAGCTTCCCGCACACTGCGATCTGGTGGCAGATAGATAGGATCTACGATTACGCCACTTTCTGAGCGTTTAACCTTGTCCACCTCACCTGCCTGCTCTTCAATAGACATGTTCTTGTGGATGACACCGATGCCTCCCTCGCGGGCAATACCAATTGCCATCCTAGCTTCGGTAACAGTGTCCATGCCTGCACTACAAAGGGGAATGTTCAGTTTAATTTTTTGGGTAAACATGGTTCCTAGCTTCACTTCTTTAGGAAGAACCTGGGAATACCCCGGTACTAGGAGGACGTCATCGAAGGTGAGTCCCACCTCGCTGAATCTTTTGTTTTCCATAAAGCCACATCCTTTCTTTTGGGTATGAAAAAAGTGCCTCCAAAGAAGCACGTTAGGTTTAAATGAGAAAATGGTGCGCCTAGCAGGACTCGAACCTGCGCTCCCGGCTCCGGAGGCCGATGCTCTATCCACTGAGCTATAGGCGCACGTAAATTTAGCTTAGATAAATTATAGCATATGAGGATAACCTCTGCAAGGGGAGTTTGTGGATAAATTTTGCCGGAGAATTGAAAAAGTAAATCCACAGGAAATTATTCTATAGCAATTGGCGTACCATAGGCTATTTGATTGAAAATTAGCTTTGCTTCATGCAAAGGGAGTCCCCTCAGTTCCATCTTTTCAACCTTTCCCTAGACCTGAGCGAATTGGGCTGAATAAATAGCGCACAGCCTGAGGCCTGAATCCAAGAAGCCTTGTTCCAATTGCCTTTGCCATGGCACAGATGAACTCGTGGAGTTGATCGTGGATTCCCAGGTTTTTCTTAGGGGAGCCGTGGATTTGTGCAGGTGGCCAGGAGAGGGCAATATTTTTAATCCCCAAACTAACTGTGGCTTTCTCTTGGGATCGTGGCCCCGGAGCCCGCGAATTAGCTCCCGCAGCGACTGGGGACCTACCACGGTGCACTTTTCACCCAGTTGGGGGTGATCACAATGGTATCAGACTCACAGAGGCGATCCCCGAATTCTAATAGGGCCAAAGCTTTGCGAATGGCTCGACCTTCATCGGGGTTGTGGGTGATGGCACGATACTTCCTTGTTCGCGTCTGTTCATACTGACCTCCAGTTGTTTTCCCAACAATTCGATTCTATGCGTTAAATTTTAAATTGAGGCAGGAAAACACAGTATTAAGACGAATTTGAAAGGGTAGGGAGGTGTTGGTGTTGGCATCTGTAATTGGAGCGCAGCTCTATACACTGCGTGATTATCTTAAAACACCGAAAGACATAGCCAAAAGCTTGAAAAAAGTACGAGAGATTGGCTATGAGGCAGTACAGATTTCTGGAATGGGACCGATTGATGTGGAGGAACTGAAAAAAATCTTAGATGGTGAGGGACTCACTGTTTGCATCACTCACCTTCCTTTCCAGAGACTGCAAAACGAGATTGAAGAGGTAATTCGAGAGCATAAGATTTTGGAATGCAAGTATGTGGCTGTGGGGAGCATGCCCCTGGAGTATCGAAGCGAAGAAGGATTTATTAGATTTGCCAAGGAAGCAACAGCCGTAGGCAAAAAGCTATCTGAGGCAGGACTGGTGTTTGGCTACCACAATCACAGTTTTGAGTTTGAAAAATTCAATGGGAAGATAGGGCTAGAGCTCCTCTTTGAACAGAGCGATTCCCGGTATGTAACAGCGGAGCTGGATACATATTGGATCCAGCACGGTGGCGCAGACCCCATAGCCTGGATTCGCAAGCTGGCAGGGAGGCTGCCTGTGGTTCACCTCAAAGATATGGGCGTTATTGATGGGAAGCAAGCGATGACAGAGGTAGGAGAGGGCAATCTGAACTGGCCTGGGATTTTGGAGGCCTGCAAAGAAAGTGGTGTCCAGTGGTATGTAGTGGAGCAGGATATCTGCCAGCGGGATCCCTTCGAGAGCTTGGCCATTAGCTTTAAGAACTTAAAACAGATGGGACTGGAATA
>DIQB01000008.1:4941-15608 GCA_002427165.1 Firmicutes bacterium UBA5473 | reverse complement strand
TTTTCAGGGCAGCCAAGTACTCAGGCCAGGCTACCTGTCCTTCGCCTAAGGGCACTTCTTGGAAGTAATCTGGGATTTGCACTTCAGGTGAGGCACTGAGCTTTTCAGGGTCATAGACCAGTTCAGGATCGATAGGTTTGTATTGCACGCCGTCTTTGGCATGGGTGTGCACGATATAGGGCCCCAGGTTCGCTACGGCTGCTGCTGCATCTTCACCAATTACCATAGCTAGGTTTGCAGGGTCGAAGTTTACACCCACACCTTTTGTCTGGAGACTGTCTAAGAATTTACGTAAGGTTTCGCTGGGCTCGGGGCCTGTCTCGATGGCAAAGTGGCACCCTTTTTCTTCTGCGTAGGCGCCGATTTGGTTGCAGGCATCCTGGAGTACCCGGTAGCGCTCTGATGTTGGATCAGAGGGCACTACTCCGATGTGGGTTGTGATCACATTTGTTTCTAGATCGCAGGCAAGATCCACAATCTGTTTAGATTTTTCGATCCGCTCAGGGTTCATTTGCGCATTGGTAAAGCCCGGGGAGCCTAGATCACCGCAGAGGGCAGAAACCACAAGGCCCTGGTCTTTTATGAACTGTAGGAGCTCTTTGCGTGCAGCCTGATTCAAATTGGCCGGATCCATTTCTCCGTGGACAGCATAGATTTGCACCCCATCTGCCCCTACTTCTTTTGATTTTTTCAGACCCTCGCGGATTCCCAGGCGAAAAGAATCTACCATTACGCCTATTTTAAATCCCATTCTCAAATCCCCTTTCCTGGAAGTTGTTAATTATATATTCATGGTTTGCCTGGGATCTCCTTCTTCTTCAGGAGGATTTGGCAATGTGGAGATAGAATAACTAGAAAAAAGAGGATTTTACTATTCTGATGCAGTCTGGAATTTTTGAACATTCATTTTTGAGGGGGCGATGGATATGAGAAAGATGCTACTTGTTTCAATCTTGCTTGCGCTTTTTGCAATGTCTACAGTAGCGCAACAAGCAAAAAGTGTGATTTTGTTGGTGGGAAACGGCCTAGGTTCGGTGCAGTTAAATTTAGCCCGGAGTTTCGCCGGTGGCCACCTGCACATAGATGAGCTTACGCACCAGGGGAAGATGAAGACAGGCTCTGCTAACTCGCCAGTACCGGATCTGGCTGCAGCTGGCACAGCTTTGGCTACAGGCAGAAAAACAAATAATGGCTTGATCTCAATGCTGCCGTCTGGGGAAAAGCTGCAGTCAATAGCACAGCTAATGAAAGGCAAAGGAGGCAAAGTCGGGATTATCACAGATGGTCGGGTTACTCAGCCTCTGCCTGCGGCTTTTTATGCCTGGAGCATGAGTGCAACTGATGAGGCAGCTATAGCAGAGCAGGCGATGGGAGCGAAACTTGATCTGTTAATTGGGGGAGGGCGTAATGCTTTCAGGCCGGTGATCTTCGGTGGGAAAAGGCAAGATAGCCGGGATTTGCTCTTGACAGCGCAGATCGATGGATTTATTGTAGCCCAGACCAGGGAAACATTGGAAAAGGCCCAGGGTAAGAAACTCTTGGGACTACTTGCAAATGATCAGCTTCCCTTTGAAATAGATCGGGATCCAGAAAGGCTGCCATCCTTGGCGGACATGACCGAGAAGGCATTGGACGAGTTTGCTCAAGAACCCTTCTTTTTGCTTGTCTCGGGAAGCAGGATGGGAGATGCTAGCATGCAAAATGATCCAGCTAGCATGGTAATGGAAATATTAGCATTTGATCGGGCGGTGGCAGTTGTATTAGAATATGCTAGGACACACCCTGATGTATTAGTTGTTATTACCTCAACTTTTGAGGCAGGGGGTCTCCTTGACGGCAAAGCTGACATAGAATATCTTAAGCAGGTTCAAAAATCGGTAGAGCAGATGGATCGCGAGTTGAAATGGGATTTTTCAAATTTGTGGGATCTATTAAGTCTTGATGCAGGCTTTGAGGACTTGACAGTTGAGGAGGCGCAATTACTCTCTACGATTGATAGTACCAATGCCCCTTACATACTTTCCACCCTGCTGAATAACCGGGCAGGCCTTGTGTGGACCAGCCAGGGGCCCACTGGTAGCTCGGTGCCGGTTTTCGCCTATGGACCTGCTGCAGAAACCATAGTAAAGCAGCAAGATAATGCAGGCCTAGGGATGGCGCTTAAACAGGCAATACAATAGGCAGCCTCGCCTCGCAGGGGGAAAGTATAGTATACAAAAGTGAGGGGCGAAGAAATGCGACTTGCGAGGTTAACAGAGGAACCAATTTTGGCGCCGTTGGAGGATCATCCTTGGGAGCGGGCAGCGGTTTTTAACTGTGCAGTCGTGGAGCGCGATGGAGTAATTCACCTATTATATAGGGCGATGGATCGTCCTTATGGCGGATACAATGAAAGATTTGTTTCCAGAATTGGCTATGCTGCTAGCATCGATGGGTTGAATTTCTGGCGTTTCAATAAGCCTGTGTTCCAAGGGGAAACTGCACAAGAACATTGGGGAGTAGAGGATCCACGCATTGTTTATATGGATGGACGTTATTGGATGACCTACACTGCTTTCGGTGGCAGAAAAGATGGAGATTTCAAGATTGCCCTAGCCAGTACAGAGAACTTTCTCCACTGGGAGCGACATGGAGTCCTACTAGAAGAATCCAATAAAAATGGTGTCCTTTTTCCAGAAAAGGTCGGAGATAAATATCTCCTCCTTCATCGCCGGGCACCAAATGTCTGGCTTGCATCCAGTCCAGATCTAAAAGACTGGCAGGATCACAAGCCCCTTTTGCAGACCATTCCAGATAGTTGGCAGGAGACGCGGGTAGGTTCTGCAGGACCTCCACTTAAAACCCCGGAGGGTTGGCTCTTTTTCTATCATGCAGCGGATCGGAATAATGTATATCGACTTGGTCTTGCAATCTTAGATCTTGAGGATCCAACAAAGGTTCTGTTCCGTACCGAGGATCCCATCATGGAGCCTGAGCTGCCTTGGGAGAGGGAAGGTCTTGTGCCTAACGTTGTCTTCAGCTGTGGTGCAATTAAGTGGAATGATGAGTATTTGGTTTACTACTCTGGAGCAGATCAGGCGATTGGTGTGGCGAAGCTGGAAGGCTTGGACATCTGATCGAAAGCCGGAACGTAGATGAAAAGCTATTATAGCCATGAGGAGATCTTAAACGAATAAGGCTCCCCCTGAAGTTTGTAGGGGGAGCCTTATTCGTTTTGTCAGTGAAAGGGGTTATAGTCTGGCAATGGTCACGTCTTTGTTTTTGGAGGTTCGCGATTGCGCCATGTATTCTCAAGCTTATGCGGTCAAGATATAGGCCGCAGTTACTTCCTCCTTAATTAGAGGAAGAGGATTGAAGCAGCTGATTTGTAATCAGCAGGTGGCGGATTTAAACTCACTCCCCTATGAGGGATGGAATCATTATAGTATGAATGATTGCACTTCAATCATCTATAAATTAAAAACATCAATTTGACAAAATACTTTATCAAGCTTAAAATAGAAGTAGATAAAAAGAATGTGGGGGGGATGCTGAGATGAAAATGGTCTTCGCAGTCGTGCAGGATCAGGATGCCAACCATCTTGTGGAAAATTTACTGGAAGCGGATTTCCGAGCCACGAAACTAGCCAGCACCGGAGGTTTCCTACGAGAGGGCAACACCACATTGATGATCGGTGTAGACGACGAACGCTTGGACGAAGTTCTTGAAATCATTCGTGATAAATGCCATACCCGAAAACAACTAGTAACCCCCATGACCGCAGTAAATACATTTATTCCTCGTCCGATAGAGGTTTCCGTGGGCGGAGCTACCATATTTGTTTTAAATATTGAGCAATTCGAACATATCTAAGGAGAACAGGCCGTGAAAATAGAAAAAACTGGTACCCGTTCGACTAGATGGACAACAGAAAAAGGGCGGCCTGCAAGGCCGCTAACTTTTTCTGAAACGGCAAATGCGATTGCATTAGAAGAAGAACAGCGGATTGAGGCCATAGGCCAAGAACTAGACGAACAGGCCAAGCGCTTTGCCAAATCACCTACCCCCGAAAGTTTAATTAAATATAAAGAGCTGATCTCCAATTTTGTTGCTGCTGCTGTGCGGAAAATGTATCGCATGGCCCAAACAACAGGTTGGGGCACAGGACGACACCGTATCTACTCTGTGGTGCAAAAGATAGATGATGTACTGGAAGAATTAACAGAAAACGTACTCAAAGGCCAAATGAACCAAATGGCTCTTTTAGCAAAATTAGATGAAATTCGCGGCATGGTTCTAGACTTATACTCTTAGGGAGGCAAAAATGAAATTTTCAGAGCTAATAGGGCAGGAGCCTGCAATAGGGCTAATTAAAAACTCCATAGCCAGAAACAGACTAGCCCATGCCTATCTTTTTGCCGGACCCGATGGAGTTGGTAAAAAAACATGTGCCCAAATCATGGCCCGCACTCTAAACTGTATGGCGGGCGAAGCTGAACCCTGCGATGCGTGCAGATCCTGCACCAAAGAATTCCATCCGGATATCCACCTGATTAAGCCCAAAGGCGCATCACTGCGCATCGAACAGATCCGAGAGCTTCAAAACAGTGTGGCCTATAAACCTTATGAGGGCAAATGGAAAATATATATTTTAGAAGATGCAGATAAACTAACAGAAGCCGCTGCCAACAGCCTCTTGAAGACACTAGAAGAACCCCCACCCGTCACTGTCTTTATCCTAATCACCTCTAAGATCGAAAAAGCACTCTCCACCATCCGCTCTCGTTGCCAACAGATTAATTTCAGCCCCATTGGCGAGGAAAAGATCTTAGGTTTTCTCGAAAGGCATTATCCCGACGCTGAAATAGAGAAGCGTGAACTTGCAGCCACCTTGGCTGAAGGCAGCATCGGCAGAGCTGCTAGCTTCCTTGAGGACGAAGACGCTTTTGGACGAGTGGAGGAAATCCGAGAAATCTATCGAATCATTGGACAGGACGATCTTGCTCCCTTCACCATCGCGGAAAAGTGGAAGGAGCGAAAAGAGGAACTGGGGGATTTCTTCCAGATCTTAACCTTGCTTTATAGGCAAAGCCTGTGGCAGAATATAGAAGGCACAAAAGAAAAACTTGCTAGTATTAACAGCGCCTTGGTTGCTATCGGAAAAACAGAAGCAGCCCTAGCTAGAAACGCTAATGTACAGCTGGCCTTAGAACAGCTGTTGCTAACCTTAGCTAAAGAAAGGGAAGAGAACGCTTGAGGCAAAAAGTTGTTGGCATTAGATTCAAGTCCGCAGGCAGAATATACCATTTCAACGCAGGACAATTGGATGTAGAAATGGGAACCCACGTCATTGTGGACACTGCCCGTGGCATGGAATATGGTGAGGTAGTCACCGAACCGAAAGAACGAGACGACGAGATCATCTACAAACCAGTTGTCCGCATCGCCACCGAGGACGACAAAGCAAAAGTCTGGGAGCACGAACAAAAGGCCAAAGCTGCCTTTGACGTAGGCCAGGCCAAAATCAACAAACACGGCCTTCCTATGAAACTAGTAGACGTAGAATACACCTTCGATGGAAGCAAACTGATCTTTTATTTCACCTCAGACGGAAGAGTTGACTTCCGAGATCTGGTAAAAGATTTAGCTTCCCATTTTCGAATGCGGATCGAATTGCGCCAGATCGGAGTCCGGGATCAGGCTAAAATGATCGGAGGGCTAGGTCCTTGCGGCAGAGCTATGTGCTGCGCCACCTTTTTAGGGGACTTTGAGCCAGTATCCATCAAAATGGCCAAAGAACAGAACCTTTCCTTGAACCCAACCAAGATCTCCGGCATTTGTGGCAGACTCATGTGCTGTCTTAAATTCGAATCTGAACTCTATGAAAAAGGACAGTGTCCAGGCTCTTGTCCTAAAAGGGAAAAGGGAAAGTAGTGGCGAAGTTCGAGCCAGGCCTCTATTTATGCGCCACTCCCATCGGCAACCTAGAGGATATCACCCTGCGGGTGCTGCGGCTTTTGGAAGAAGCAATTCTCATTGCAGCCGAGGACACCAGAAAAACCAGGACCCTCCTGACCCATTATCAGATCCGGGGGCCCCTTATCAGCTACCACCAGCACAACTGGACCCAGCGAGCTAGAGAGCTACTGGACAGGGCCCACGATGGCCCTGTGGCAGTGGTAAGTGACGCTGGCTTGCCTGGGATTTCAGATCCTGGCGCAGAGCTTGTGCGACTGGCAGCAGAGGCCAACGTGCCCATCACAGTCCTCCCGGGGGCTAACGCAGCCCTCTCTGCTTTGGTGCTAAGTGGGCTTTCCACAGAACGCTTTGCCTTTGAGGGCTTTCTACCCAGGCAGGAGGGCAAAAGACGAGTTTTCCTTGAAAAGCTAGTCCTCGAGGAGCGAACCATGATTTTCTATGAGGCACCGCACAGGCTCGCGCAAACAGTGGATGCTTTAGCCCAGGTCCTAGGCCCGCGGGAGGCAGCAGTGGCTCGAGAACTCACCAAACAGTTCGAACAAATTTGGCGGGGCCCCCTCCTGGACCTTCCAGCGAGCCTAGAGAGGGAGATCCCCCTGCGGGGAGAATTTGTGATAATCGTGGCGGGTAAAACACTCCAGGAGCGCTGGTCGCCCTCTGAGGTAGAAGCAGCCCTGTCCTCTATGCTAGAGGGGGGCAGCTCCTTGAAGGAAGCCAGCCGGCAACTGGCAACAGAATGTGGCTGGCCGCGCAATGAACTCTATAAGCTAGGCTTATCTTTATAAAAAGGGTGATTTGAGATGGCAAGGGAGCGGGGTTGGGCAATTGTATTGCTGGCTGTGGCCTTGGCATGTTGTCCCCTGCCCAGGCCCTTGCCTCAGCCCAATACCTGGCACGGAGGCACAGTCTATCATAATACTTTAGATCTGCTCTCTAGCCCCCAGCTATCTGAGGAAGCGCCCTGTGAGGCTTTTCGGGGGGAGGCAGAATACCTTAGCTTCAATTATTCGCTGGCGGATTCCAACCCAAGTCCTAGGATCTTCTGGCGGGATCAGCCAAAACTGATGCCCAATCTTCCCGTTTGGCTTGCTTTTTTCCTCAACCCTCGCCAATTCGGGTCTAAATACAGAAAAGGAGCTCCTCTTCGTTGTTAGCAAAACGAGAGGAGGGAAGAGGAATGGTAGAAGGAATTATCGTTGGTGTTTTTGCCCTGGCATTTCTGGTTCTAGTAGTCGTGGGACTTAGGGCTAGCCGAGATCAGGACGAACAAAAGTAAGGGAGAGGGGGAGCGAGACCGCTCCCCCTTTTTGCATCTGGAGGCGATTTGATGACAAAGAACCTAGAACGGGGACTTGTGCAAATCTACTGTGGCCACGGCAAGGGGAAAACAACTGCCGCTTTTGGCCAGGCCCTGCGCCTGGTAGGGCACAGGCGTAAATGCCTCATCGTGCAGTTCCTCAAAGGCAGCACCTACTCAGGGGAGCTTTGGGCTGCTGAACGCTTGGCGCCTTTCCTTGAGGTAATCCAGGTGGGCCGGGGCTGCCCCTATGCAGGCCCCATCAAGGCAGGATTGAGGGAGTGCACAGGCTGCGGCACCTGTTTTGAAGAACGGGAAGAAGACCGGGATCTGGCTCTCCTGGGATGGGAAGAGGCCAAGGCGGCCCTTGGTTCAGGTGAATACCAACTAGTTGTTTTAGATGAACTGAGCTATGCCCTATCTCGAGGCTACATAGAGGAGCGGGGATTTTTAGCAGTTTTAGCCCAGCGAAAAGCGGGAGTAGAGGTGGTCCTCACAGGCCGGGATTTTCCGCAAGAGGTCCTTGCGGCTGCAGATTTAGTCACCAAAATGGAGCCTTTGAAGCACCCCTATGATAGGGGGCAGAAGGCACGCTGGGGCATCGAATACTGAGGGGGGAGATAATGTTAACTCTTGAGAAAATAGTAGCGGATCTAGAAGCTCTGGGATTGGAGAGGGGAGATAATGTTCTTGTCCATAGCTCTTTGAGTAAGCTAGGCCGGGTCCCCCGTGGAGCTGAGACTGTAATTGATGCCTTGCTCGCCACAGTTGGCGCTGAGGGCCTGGTGGCAGTGCCCACCCTCACAGGCTCTCGTGAACTGGGCCCGGATAATCCTCCAGTCTTTGATCCCCAGCACACCCCATGTTGGGTTGGGATCATCCCGGAGACTTTCCGCAAGCGAGAGGATGCTGTGCGCAGCCTTCATCCCACCCACTCTGTAGCAGCAATTGGCGCAAGATGCGCAGAGCTAGTGGCGGGTCACGAGATGGCAGCCGCACCTTGCGGCCCTGGCACACCATATTATAAACTTGCCGCCTGGGGCGGGAAGATTTTATTTTTAGGGGTAGATCTTAGGGTTAACACCACCTACCATGGCCTGGAGGAGGAATGGGATGCACCAGAGCATCTTCAAAAGCAACCTGTGAAGGCTCAAATTATCCAAGACGGAGTGGTGAGGGTGATAGAGACCCGGATTCACCAGTATGGCATTCCTCGGGACTACATGAAGACTTTGCCCCTACTTCAGGAGGCGGGGATAATCCAGGAGGAATTGGTTGGGGAGGCCAACTCTTATTTGGTAAAATCAGCTCCCATGATCCAGCTTGTGGGCAGGGAGCTGAGCCGGAACCCACGCTACTTATATAGTTAGGGCTTCTAAACCCAGGCGCCAACGCATAGATTTATTAAGAAGAGAACACATGCGGAGGCGCTTTTTATGAAGGCACCTGGAAAAAAAGTAGGGAAGGCCCTGGTGGAGCTTTTGGAGCTGCCCCGGGACATCGTCTTCGATCTCCCCAGAATTATGCTCAGCGGCAATAACCAGCTGATCATGGAAAACCATAAGGGGATCATCGAATATGGCCCGGACAAGATCCGAATCAACACTCGTCTCGGCGAGGTTGTGGTCCATGGCAGTGGCCTGGTTATCGTTACTATCCTCCCAGAGGAGATCACCATCTGTGGCCGGATTTCAGCGGTGAGTTTTGGTGACTGGGGGGTGGGCAAGTCATGGTCCTGAAGCTATGGTCTTATCTTTTGGGATATGTTATAATTATGGTCACCGGACCCGGCCTTGAGAAGTTTCTCAACCTTACAAGCCAGCGGCGGATTCCCCTGTGGAATATTAAAAGGCTCCGGGAAGATGTGCTCATCGCCTCCCTCAGAATGGGAGGCTTCAGACATCTGCGTCCTCTTCTGGGGAAGTGTGGCTGTAGAGTTAAGATCAAGCGCAAGGTGGGCTTGCCCTTTTTTTGTGCACACTTGCGCCGTCGCTGGGCGCTATGTGCAGGCGCGCTTTTGTGCCTGGTGGCTGCGTGCCTTTTGGCAGGACAAATCTGGTTCATCCAGCTTGTGGGCTGCCCAGGCCACCTCGAGAGAACTGTAAGGCGGCAGCTGGCAGCCGCGGGATTGGTGATTGGTGCCCAAAGGAGCCAGCTGGATCCCAACCAGATCGCAGAGCGAATTGTGGCTCGCACAGAGGCTCTAGCTTGGGCAGGTGTTGAGTTTCACGGCACACTGGCCAAAGTGCAGGTGGTGCCTAAAACTATGCCTAAAGTTCCCAAGAGGGGACCCTGTCATCTGACAGCTACCCGGGATGCGGAAATCATCCATCTCATCGTCTATAATGGGCAGGGGATGGTGGCACCCGGCGAGATGGTTAAAAAGGGACAGATCATCGTCAGTGGTCAGGTTAGCTACGGGCCAGATGAAGCAAACCCCCTGGTTCGGGATACAGGCCGGGAATTTGTTGAGCCTAAAGTGGAAAATATCCATGCCAGCGCCTTTGTTGAGGGTAGGTTTTGGCTGGAGGGCTATGGCGAGGTCCACGGACAGCCGGTTGAGAAAATCCAGCTGCAAAGAAAAGTTTTAGCCCGAGAGTATTATCTGGGCCGCGTGAGGTTATGGCAACAAAACGTTGCAAAAAAAGAGCCCTCAATGAGGGTTGAGGGCATCGAGGGCATCCTCTATAAGCCTCTGGGGATTCGAGTTGTAACCCGCTGGGGGATTGTGGAGCAGGAAAAGAAACTGGATCCCGAAAAGGTGGCCTACCAGCTGGCACAGGAGCAGATTCGCCAGCAGCTGGGTCCTAAAGAGAAAATTCAGTACCTCAAACACATCGTCCTTCGGGAGGGTGAACTTGTGAGGGTGAAAATATTAGCAGAATGCAAAGGGCCTGTGGCTGTGGAAAAACCATTCCAGCCAAAGGCAGAGGAGGGAGAAGAAAAGTTTGAACAAGAGCGTGGCTCAGAGGATAGAGCCGACCCTGGCGCCCAGCCTTTACGGCCCCCGGGATGAGCACCTCCAGCTCCTAGAGGAGAAATTGGGAGTGAGGATCACCGCCCGGGGCAACGAGCTGTTGCTAGAGGGTACAGTGGAGGCTACTCTTTCAGCCCAGGCAGTAATTGAAGATCTGATTGCGATTTTAGGTCGGGGTGAGGCGATCACCCTTCGGGATGTGGGTTATGCAATCAACCTTGAACTGGGCCAGGGCGGAAGACTAAATGAGATCTCAAGCTCTGTGATTTTCGTTAATGCCCGGGGCCGGGCTGTGCGGCCCAAGACTTTTGGGCAGCTTCAGTATCTACAGGCTCTTGAGAAGGATAGTATTGTCTTTGCCATCGGGCCTGCAGGCACAGGCAAGACTTATATGGCCATGGCCCAGGCAGTCAGGGCCCTGCGCTCCCACCAGG
>DIQB01000008.1:2023-4815 GCA_002427165.1 Firmicutes bacterium UBA5473 | reverse complement strand
TGCGCTCCCACCAGGTGGAGCGCATTATCCTAACCCGTCCTGCAGTGGAGGCAGGGGAGAAGTTGGGCTTTTTGCCCGGTGATCTTCAGGAGAAAGTAGATCCATACCTGCGGCCCCTCTATGATGCCCTGTATGATTTATTGGGTGCAGAGGTAGCAGCTCGGGCTATGGAGCGGGGCACAATTGAGGTTGCACCCCTCGCCTATATGCGAGGGAGGACATTGGAGGATGCCTATATTATCCTCGATGAGGCTCAGAACACATCCTCAGAGCAAATGAAGATGTTTCTAACCAGACTTGGTAATGGCTCGCGAATGGTGATCACAGGCGATATCACCCAGGTGGACTTGCCTCGGGGGAAGGTGAGTGGCCTGGCTGAGGCCAAAGAAGTATTGGCCACTGTGGAGGGTATCTCCTTTGTGGAGTTGTCGGAACAAGACGTGGTTCGCCATCCGCTGGTGGGACAAATTATCAGCGCTTATGCTCAAAATAGAGCGCAAAGGGAAGCAGCTGCCGAGGGGGAATGACAATGTCGAGGGTGCTGGTGCAGCTAAAACGAATACCTGTTTTTTTGAAAGACCTTTGGAGTAAACCGCAAGCCAGACAGTTCATTATCGGTGCGAGTACTTTTAGTCTTATTGCCCTGGTATTGTTATCAAATTTTTTAGTGGCAAAGGTAGATCTTAAGGTTGGTCAGGTAGCACCACGGGAGATCGCGGCTCCCCGCACCATTGTAGATCGACCTCAAACCGAGCGTCTCCAGCAGGAGGCTGCGAAACGTGCTGTGCGGGAGGCTCAAGAACATGAGGCAAACTATGTAATTAGTCAAACCTTAGCCTTACAAGCAGAATCTAAATTAGAAGATTTTTTTGGGAAAATAAATAATCAACTGGAAGCCGGCACCGGACAGCAGAAAGTGATCTCCGGCCTCGGGCAGGAGTATCAATTTAATGCTTCCACGCTAAAGACCATAGTTGGAGCTTCCCGCAGCAGTCGGGATCAGTTAGAGAAGGTTGGTAAGGCCACTTTAGCCGGCCTGATGCAGAAGGAAAGAATTAAAAAAGAGAATCTGCCCCAATACAGACAAAAGGCAAATGAGCTGATCGCAGAAGCCCAACTGACAGGCCCTGAGACTGCAGCCCTAAAAGAAATATTAGCAGCGTTTCTACAGTCAAACCTGATCTTAGATCCCCAAAAGGTGGATCAGGCCCGGCAGGCTGCCATCCGAAGTGTGGAGCCGGTGATGGTCCTAAAAGATCAGGTGATCATTCGCCGTGGTGACAAGGCTACCCGAGATCATATTCAGATCTTGCAGGATCTAGGCATGCAAAGACGACAGATGAATTATCTGGCCATTTTAGGCGTCTTGATCCTCACCACACTGCTTACGCTCTTTTTGGCTGGCTATCTTTACCAGTATCGTCGGGATATCCTCAGCGATGAGAAGCTATTGACGCTCTTGGCTCTAATTGTTTGTGCCATGGTTGCATTGACCAAGCTCGTGGGGAGCATTCCAGCCGTAGGTGCAGGCTATCTCATTCCCACAGCCTTCGCCACCATGTTGATTGCTATTCTTCTAGATCTGCGGGTTGCCATTGTTGTGGGCGTGATGTTCTCTTTGACCTCAGGGATTGTTACCGACAATAACATTCAGGTATTAGTTGTGAACCTCGTGGGCGGGATCAGCGGTGCTTTTTGCGTCTCAAAAATTAGCCAGCGTTCCGATATCACCAGAGCCGGTTTTTTAGTTGGTCTTGCTAATTTTTTTGCTATTTTGGGAATGGGGTTATTGGGTGGAGACTTCGGGATACTGAAACTGTCTTGGTTGGGACTACTCAATGGAATTATCTCTGCCATTCTCACCATCGGTTCTTTGCCTTATTTGGAGACTCTTTTTAAGCTAACCTCGGCTATAAAACTACTGGAGCTATCCAATCCCAACCATCCTCTGCTGCGCAGGCTCTTAGTTGAGGCCTCTGGCACCTACCACCATAGTTTGCTGGTAGGGAATTTAGCTGAGGCAGCAATTGAGGAGGTTGGTGGCGATAGTGTTCTGGTGCGAGTGGGTGCCTACTACCATGATATTGGGAAGGTGAAACGACCATACTTCTTTGTAGAGAACCAGTTTGGTATGGAAAATCCTCATGAAAAAATTGCGCCTAGTCTCAGTACCCTAATTATTATTTCCCACGTAAAAGATGGAATTGAGTTGGCCCGAGAGCATAAATTGCCAGAACCCCTTGTGGATCTTATTGCCCAACATCATGGGACGGATCTGGTGAAATACTTCTATCGTCGGGCCCAGGAAAACGATCGGGATAAGGTATCAGAGAAGGATTTCTGCTATCCTGGCCCCAAACCTCAAACAAAAGAGGCTGCGGTTTTAATGCTGGCAGATAGTGTTGAGGCTGCAGTAAGATCTTTGCGTGAGCCTAGCCCTGGCAGAATTGAGGGACTGGTGCGTAAACTAATCAAAGAGCGGCTGGCAGCAGGACAGCTGGATGAGTCTGATCTCACTTTCCGGGAGCTGGATAAAATAGCTAATTCCTTTGTGCGTACCCTCTCTGGGGTCTTTCATAGAAGAATTGAATATCCCGACATGAAAAGTAGTAGCAGGGCTTAGGAGGATTAATTGTGGGCGAAGTTGCGATACTCTGCGGCCCAGAGTTGGACGCAGAAGATGTTGAAAGCTATTTAAGTTTTATCCGGCAGGTAACGGATTGGGCAGTACAGCAGCTCACAGGCCGCGAGGACTGGGAGCTTTCTGTGAGCCTGGTGGGAGAGGAGCAGAT
>DIQB01000008.1:0-1789 GCA_002427165.1 Firmicutes bacterium UBA5473 | reverse complement strand
ATTGTAATTTGTTTGCCTGTGGCCCGGAGGCAGGCCAAAGAATATGGCCATGGCCTCCCCCGGGAACTAGCCTTCCTTGCAGTGCACGGGGTGCTTCATCTTTTAGGTCGGGATCACGAAAATGACATCGAAAGAGAACTCATGGAGCGGGAGCAAGAGACGCTCCTGCTTTCCATGGGGTTGGGACGGTAGCGAATGGAAAAAAGAAAACTAGCGGATAGTTTTACAGATGCAATTAATGGCGTTCTTTATTCCCTGAAAACGGAACGAAATATGCGGATCCATTTTCTAGCAGCAGGCTTGGTCCTGCTTCTCTCCATCTTCACAGATCTAGGACGCTGGGAGGCAGCAGCTCTCCTATTTGCCATCGCGATTGTGATTATGAGTGAGCTGTTCAATACAGCCTTGGAGACTGCAGTAGATTTGGCATCTCCCGATTTTCATCCCTTAGCTGCCCGGGCCAAACAGGTGGCTGCAGGGGCTGTGCTTACAGCAGCAGCCATCGCCACCCTCATCGGGGCCATCGTCTTCATCCCCAGGCTTGCTGATTTCCATCCCTTGTTTTTGCGAAAAGTAGCTCAGGTGCCGGCTTATCTCTCTGTGGTGGCTATTGCTCTTTGCCTTTTAGTGATCCTTCTGGCTAAAGCTCTGCCTCGGGGCGAGTTTTTTCTTCAGGGAGGTATGCCCAGTGGCCACAGTGCAGTGTCTTTTGCCCTAGCTGCCCTTACCCTCTTTTTGAGCCGTAGCTGGTTTATCTACATAATTGCCTTTGGCATAGCAGCCCTTGTAGCCCAAAGTAGGGTGGAGGGAAAGATCCACACCACGCTGGAGGTCCTAGCGGGGGCTCTTTTGGGGACTTTCGTGGTGGGACTTGTATTTCAGCTGGGAGGGTATGGGTTTTGAAGGAGTTAATCGGCCGTGCCCTTTTGGCCCGAGAGCAGGCCTATGCGCCCTATAGCAATTTTCCTGTAGGAGCTGCGCTCCGGGGCAAAAGTGGCAAGATCTATCCAGGCTGCAATGTGGAAAGCGCAGCTTTTGGTGCCAGCATTTGTGCTGAGAGAGTGGCTCTCGCCCGCGCTATCAGCGAAGGAGAGCGGGAGTTTTTGCAGCTGGCAATTGTAGCTGATCTCCCAAAAGGACCCACGCCCTGCGGTATTTGTCGCCAGGCACTGTGGGAGTTTGGGGATCTTCAGATTATAACTGCAAACCTCGCAGGGGATGCTACTGTATATACGCTGGGGGAGCTACTGCCCCATGCTTTTGGAGATTTCCGCAGGGGTGATGGCTTTGAGAACTGCTGATTTTGACTATCAACTGCCCCAGGAGCTGATTGCCCAGCATCCTGCCCAAAGGCGTGATCACTCGCGGCTTATGGTCCTTTCCAAAGAAGGAGATACTGAACACAGCCATTTCTACCAACTCCCACAATATTTAAAATCCGGGGATCTTTTAGTTTTAAATAATACCCGGGTTCTGCCTGCTCGCCTCTTCGGACAGAGGCAAGATACAGGCAGTTCTGTAGAGCTGGTGCTATTGCATCCGGTAGGTGAGGATCAGTGGGAGGCTTTGGTGAGGCCAGGGAAAAAAGCAAAGCCAGGCACTACTCTTACCTTTGGTGATCTTCTTCGAGGGACTATACTCTCTACAACTGAAAGCGGTGGCAGAATCATCCAGTTTCAGTACGGGGGATCCTGGGACAGGCTCCTAGCAAAGCTTGGGGAGGTTCCCCTGCCGCCTTATATCCACGAAAAGCTTGAGGATCCTCAGCGCTACCAGACAGTGTATGCAA
>DIQB01000052.1 GCA_002427165.1 Firmicutes bacterium UBA5473 | reverse complement strand
TGTTCGGTTGTCAAGGACCAGGAACAAGTGTTATTCTACCATCTTGCCGCCACAAAGTCAAGGTTTTTTTTGGACCCCAGTGCTCTGGGCGACAAGGATTACTATATCACGGATAGCGGATGTTAGCAAAGGGGCTGATGGGTCGCTATCGGCTATTGAAACTATTGATCAGACGGATAGTCCTTATTTCTCCCTTATGCTCCCCATCTCTTCCCTGGGTCTGAGGAGAGGGAACAGAATTACATCGCGGATGGAGGCCGCATCAACCATCAACATCACTAGCCTATCAATACCTATACCTAGGCCTCCTGCAGGGGGCATCCCGTATTCTAAGGCATGGATATAATCATAGTCCATAGCCTGGGCTTCCTCATTACCGCTCTCTCGCTCTTTAGCCTGTTCTTCAAAACGCTGTCTTTGATCTATCGGATCGTTAAGTTCAGAGAAAGCATTGGCCAACTCCCTCCCATAAACAAAAGCTTCAAAGCGCTCAGTGAGCTCAGGCTCATCAGCTTTACGCATTGCCAAAGGTGAGATCTCCACAGGGTAGTCATAAACGAAAGTAGGCTGGATGAGAGTAGGTTCTACCTTCTGCTCAAAGACTTCATTGATGATGGTAGCAATTGTAGCCTCTTCCTCAAGTTTGATCCCACTCTCCTCAGCTAGAGCGCGAAGCTGTGAGATTTTTAGGCCATTTACACTGGAACCCAAAGCTTTTTCCACGGCCTCCAGCATTGAGATCCGATTCCACGGCGGGGTAAAATCTAGCGTCTCCCCTTGGTATTCAACTTTAAGAGAGCCAGTTACATCCTGGGCAACCTTCGCCACTAGCTCTTCCATAATCTGCATCATATCGTGGTAGTTGGCGTAGGCCTGGTAGAGTTCAAGCATGGTAAACTCAGGATTATGTTTAGTGCTGATACCCTCATTGCGGAAATTGCGATTGATCTCATAGACTCGCTCCATGCCACCGACTAGTAATCTTTTAAGGTATAACTCAGGTGCAATCCGCAAATACAGTGGCAAATCCAAAGCATTATGATGGGTGATAAAAGGCCTGGCTGCAGCTCCCCCGGCGATAGCATGCATCATCGGGGTCTCAACTTCCAAAAAACCACGCTCATCTAGGAAAGCGCGAATGGATTTGATGATCTGACTGCGGCGGATAAATGTATCCCGAACCTCAGGATTCGCAATTAGATCCAAGTATCGTTGTCTGTAGCGAAGCTCCACATCTTTGAGGCCATGCCATTTTTCCGGTAGCGGCGTCAATGCTTTTGCAAGATACGTAAACTCTTGCACTTTGATGGAAATCTCCCCTCGCTTGGTACGAAAAATTTCCCCCTCTACACCCACAAGATCTCCCAGATCAATTTGACGAAAGAGTTGGTATGCCTCCTCCCCTAAAACATCCTGCCTTACGTAGAGCTGAATCTTGCCTGTTAAATCTTGAATGTGGGCAAAGCTGGCCTTACCATGGCCTCGGAAAGCAATGATCCTACCTGCAAGAGCAGCAGAGGATCCTTCCAATTCTTCAAAATTGGTTAGAATTTCCTCAGATGTGCTGTCTGGCTTAAATTGCCCTCGGAAAGGATCAATTCCCTGCTCCTTTAGGGATGCTAACTTTTCTCTGCGCACCTGCTCCTGATCCGATAGCTGAGAATTTTGTTCTTGACTCACAAATCTTCCCCCATTTAATTTATAGAAATAATTTCGTAGCTCACGACTCCTGCCGGAACTTTCACTTCCACTTTAGCCCCTTCCTTGTTCCCTAAAAGAGCTTTACCCACAGGTGACTCATTGGAAATCTTTGCGGCAAGGGGATCGGCCTCGGCAGAGCCCACAATAACGTACTCGCTCTCTTCTCCATCCTCAAGATCACGTACCTTTACCTTGCTGCCCACAGTTACGATTCCACCATTTTTCTCTTTCTCGTCCTCATCTATCACCTTGGCATTGCGCAGCATTTTCTCTAGGGTAATAATCTTCCCCTCGATGAATGCCTGTTCGTTTTTAGCATCGTCGTATTCGGAATTCTCACTAATATCTCCAAACTCCAATGCCTGTTTGATCCTCTCTGCAACCTCGCGCCTGCGAATTGTCTTAAGGTGCTCTAGGTCTCCCTCAAGTTTTTTCAAACCCTCAATCGTGAGAATGATCTCTTTTTCAGCCATGGTTTCGCTCCCTTTCTTACCTATGGATAATCGGTTGGGCAGTTAAACAAAGTGCCCCAGCGCATTTTTTGCTTAATATGCGTTGGAGCAGTCCCTTTTATGCCCCAGTCCCTAGGGCGAAAAGATGCTTAGTTATTTCAGCAATATTGTAAACCAAGGGCTCGCTATTGTCAAGCGAGCCCCACTACCGTCTTCCGAACCAATCGGTCCCGAAGGCTTAAGATCTGCGATTCATCCAAGGCACGTTCGAAGCTACGAAGGCCTGCGAGCTTAAACCCGTGTTTTTGGGCAAGTCGTCCGATCTCCATCACCCGCTCCAAGCTCAGTTCCTTACCTAAGCTGAAGTTTTCATACTTACCCTCCAATGCCAACAGCATAGTCTCAGCC
Organism: Firmicutes bacterium UBA5473; assembly: GCA_002427165.1. Taxonomy (GTDB): domain Bacteria; phylum Bacillota; class DTU084; order DTU084; family DTU084; genus UBA5278. Next base: position 3,314 of record DIQB01000052.1, on the reverse strand, counting down.
ATACATGCATAGCTTGTTCCTTCAGGAAAGCCAAAATTAAAATTAAAATTAGGGTTTCCAGGAACCTGCACCACACCACCCTCGAACACAAGCACATCGTCTCGGGTCTCGGCAACTTGCCGGGAGATATCCCTGGGCCTTGCCACATCACAGACTATAGCTCCGGGCTTAAGAGCTCTAGCATCCACAACACCACCTACAGCACTGGTTACAGTAATCACAATGTCTGCATCTGAGATGGCGCGATTTGCATCTGTTGATACCTTGCATGCAATGCCGCTTTCTGTGAGGATATGCTCCGATACCCGTTGGAGTTTATTTGGGTTGCGACCAACTAAAGTCATATATTTTACATCTGCTGCTAAGACCCTAGCACAGGCAGAACCGATAGAACCGGTAGCCCCAATTACCGCCACATGAGCTCGCTCCAGTTCTAGCTCCAGGAGCCTGGCAGCAAAGCGTACTCCCTCCAAGGCAGTGTAGACTGTATAGCTATTGCCTGTGGTGACAGCGATAGGCACGTTTTGAGAAACTGTAACTCCCCCATCCCCTACCACTGAAGTGAAAGCACCAAGACCTACGATCTTCGCGCCAAGATCTGCTCCTAGCTGAGCTGTCTTGATGATCTTTGGGATCACAACACTTTCTGGCAAGCTAACCATCTGCTTGGCTGTGAGGGGACAGCCCACAAACCAGCCCTCAGCTTCAGCGCCTGCATTTGAACGGATGCCTGTGATTTGCGAAACTTTAAATGCAGGTAGCATCCTGAGAATACCTTCCATGATGGGTGCGGGTAGATATTTCAAAGGTCCAAACTTGCGTCCTACATCTTCTAGATCAAGTGGGTGAATAATAAAAGCAAACTTTTCCATAAAATCCTCCCTAATATGCTTGTTTGAAATCCACAACCCGGGGTTTGAACTGCATCCGCTCCAATAGTGATAGGTATTCTTGAGGGGTTAAATCCCGCTGCCCTGAGATAGCCAACAGCACAGCTTCCATCACATTGGTACCAAAAGAACGTCCCTCTAGAACTGGGGTGGTGGTGACAAGCATCTCCACTCCTCGCTTCTTCAAATCCTCTACATCTTTTGCTGTGGTAGTATTTGTAATAATAATCTTCCCATCTAGCCGCTGCGGCATGTAGCGCTTAATAAAAAGGAAATCCCCGGCGATGATATCGGCCCACCCAAAATATTTGCCGTATTTGGGTGTGCTCTCCTCTTGCCGGTCCCCTGTGGGATAGAGGATGCTGAACGGAAGCTTGGTCACTACCGGCGCCAATACCCTGGCAAATCCATCGAGGCTCTTGACAGAACGAATGGGAATGGGGATGCCCAGGGCAAAAATCAGGTCTCCTAAAATCAGGTTGCAACCAGTCTCCTCGAAAGACTCTGCCATTCCAAAACGATCAACGCCAGCTGTTACCAATACATTCTTACCTTTGAAATCAATAATTTCCCCGGCAAGCTCCGAGATGATCTTCCGCTCTAGGGTATTTTTTAATCCGGATCCATCAACAATAGGGGTTTTCTGGGCTGCATCTAAAATTCTCTTAGCATCACGCATCACATAACGCCGACCGCGACTGATAAGATAAAGGTCGATTCCTCCCATGCCAAAAGCATCAACCTTGCCATCTAACCCTTGGATTAATTTAACTGCAGCGTCAATATCACCATCTGTACCTCGTCTTTCAACTACCACTCGCTCACCTAACAGCTCCACTTCAGCTTTATGATCCCGACTAGATGAGCCGATGCTGACGCTAACCACATGTTTCATTATAATTCCCCCTTGCATTGCTGAATTAGCAAACGTAACTTTTCCGGATCCGGATAGCAGTCCTCCCTAATTGGGCTTTTGCCAATCTCAAGTCCCACCAGCCTCTGGCCCACGATAGCCTCCATGATCTTCAAACGCATATCAGAACCCAGAAAAATCACCAAATCGAACTTCTGGCCCAACTTTGAAATTAGCTCCATGATCTCGTTCACAAGCTCTGCACCACTTTGCCCCTCTACCCAGGCCCATCGCTGTTTATCTGTAAGGAGATAGACGAAATCTATCCCTTCTTGGGCTGCAACTTTAGCCAACTCTTCCTTGTTGCCCACAGGAAAACCCACCAGCGCAATTCTTTTCCCTTTGCGCACTTCTCCCATAGTCTCAAGTCTTGAAATCAGTGGCCTGTCGATTCCCAGCTGCTCTGCAACTTCAAGCTGGGAGAGACCCTGGCTTCTGAGACTTAAAATGCGCTCAATCTCCCGTTGGATCTTTCTGCCATCCACCACCTTGTCGCCGATGCGATAGAGTTCCATCTCAATTTCCATCCTTTGCACATTTTTGTGTACATCAGTATTATAACAAAGCCCCTGCTTTGGAGCAAGGGCTCAGGTAAAATTTTTTTCATATTCTTGAAGCAGTTTTTCAACTTGAGCTCTTGTGGTGAGCCTGTTAATTTGCTCCCGCACCCGGGCGCCACCGGGCAGTCCCCTGAAATACCACCCTAGATGCTTGCGCATTTCTCGAATACCTCGGCTCTCCCCCTTCTCCTCTATGGCTTTGGCTAGATGCAGTTGGGCCATAGCTAGTCTCTGGTGTACTGAAGGGGCTGGAAGCAATTCCCCAGTCTCCAAATATGTCAGGATTTCTTTTGCTAGCCAGGGTTTTCCCATGAAGGCTCTCCCCACCATGATGCCGTGGCAGCCTGTCTCCTGGAGCATCCTTTTTGCATCCTGAGGCGTTTCTACATCCCCATTGCCGATTATAGGCACTCCTACTCGTTCTCGAATTTTGGCAATAGGCTCCCAGCTGGCCTGTCCACTGTAGAATTGCTCTCGTGTCCGCCCGTGGATGGCAATAGCAGCGACACCGGCATCTTCAAGGCGCTGGGAGATCTCCAAAGACCTATCCTCATCCCAGCCCAGACGAATCTTCACTGTGACAGGCAGGGAAACAGCTCGTACAACCTGCTCTACAACAACAGCTGCAGCTCGCGGATCTCGAAGGAGAGCTGAGCCAGCTCCGCCCTTAACAATCTTCGGGGTGGGACAACCCATGTTCAGGTCAATAAGATCAGCTAGGCCTGAATCTTGAACTATCCTCGCAGCTTGGGCTAAAGATTCTCCACTGCTGCCGAAAAGTTGCACAGCCCGAGGTCGTTCCTCTCCAGGTCCTCCCATTAATTCCTTAGTATTAGAGTTGGCAAAAATTAACCCCTTGTCGCTGATCATCTCCGTGTAGACAAGAACACAGCCGTAGCCTTTCACCAATGTGCGAAAGGAACTATCTGTTACTCCTGCCATGGGAGCCAG
>DIQB01000005.1:4372-8253 GCA_002427165.1 Firmicutes bacterium UBA5473 | reverse complement strand
AGATATTTTATTTTCAGGGTAGAGGTTCACGTCCGGTTCTGTGAGGGGGAAGGGGTGAAATTCCCCTACCCTACTCGACAAACAACTCTTTTGGGGCGCGCAGATCAACGAAATGAAAGCAAGAATATGTTTTGTATTAAAAAGGTAACAAAATCAATTTGGCCCTATTCATAATCCGAATAGGGCCACTATCCATCCCAAGCCCATAATTTTAACCCCTAGGCCGATGCTAATAGTTGATTTCGGGTAGAACTATCCAGTTGAAATTTAGCGTGTAGTCGCCATTGAAATACCGCATAACTGACTAATATACGACTTGTACTTTCAAGTCCAGTACACTTTAATGCTGAATTAGTTCCTTCAATGATGGTTTATGAGTTTGAGCTATTGCTAACTTTTTAGGTATAATAAATTGGTTCCCTTTTATAAGGGGCAGTTATTATAATGCTCGCAATTACAACATTTTCTAGGGCCGCAATGAGCGGTAACGTTTTATTTTCTGCGTAATTATAACTGAGAGTAGGTGATTCTCCTGCGGGCAAAAGTCTGCGATCGGTAGTTTGTCGAGAACTGGGTTCGAGCCGATCGTATTGGTAAAGTGAAGAGTGATATCTTCTTCTATTGGTTGGTTGTTTTATTTACCGTCACTAGTTGCCGATAGATATAGGGAGTTGTTTTTGAATCCTGACTTTACAACGTCCCTAAATTGTATGGACAGTATATCTTTAGGTAAAGCTTTAGGACATTAAATCCGAGAGAAAGAAGTCCATTGCGTCACTGTGGAAAGATGTAATCTGCTAAAACCTTAGGTTTTTTTGGTATTCAGATGGTAACTTTCCCGTTATTTCTTTGAAGACTTGCCGAAAGTGGACCGAAGATGAAAAACCAACTTTCGTGGCAACTTCGTCGATTCGGTCTTTGCCGCCAAGTAAAGTCATAGCTTTACGAATCCGAACACTATTTCGGTAGGCGATAGGAGAGCAGCCAAGTGCCCGCTTAAATAAAGCATAGAACCGCGATTCGCTCAAATGGCAAAGTTGCGCCAACTCCTTAACGGTTATTGCTTTTTCACTGTGATGTTCAAGGTGAATAACCGCTTTTTCGACGCTTTTTAGATCGTCATTCTTAAATTCGGTAAGTTCCAGTAATGGTGCTAATTCCGCATATAATTCATAAAAGGCACCATAGGCTTTAAGTTTTTCTGGGCCGCTTTTTGATCCGTATCTTCGGACGTGTTCAAATCTGTATAAAAACATTTTTGGATCAAAATCGATAAGCTTTTGAAGACGAAATCTTTGGGGTGCAAATTCAAAGTACTGATTATCAAAATGGAAGTGAATCGCAAGGTAGCTGATTTTCTCCCTTCCTTGCCAATAGGATTTATACTTGGATCCTGCTGGTATAAAAAAAGCTTGCCTAGAGTTCACTTCAAAGTTTTCCTCAGCGATAACAAAGCGTCCACCACCTTCTTGCATCAAGGCAATAGTGGAAAATGGCCGCGGATTTGCGCTCCAATCGCAGACGTGTCGGGGACTATATTCGTATTTTGCAGCCTGCAGTTGGTTTAGTCCTAGCGATAAAAGTTCCATCTCGCCCTCCAAGCTCAGTAGGATAGTTATCTTTTTTAATAGAATAGCACATTGTATTTCTATTTTCAATCGCGTATCGTTATAAGTAACAATCTAACTCATAGGAGGGATAATCGATGATTCGAATTGGACAAATAGGAATGGCACATGATCATGCAGAGGGAAAAATGAGAACTGTGCGGAAGTATCCTGAGATCTTTGAGGTTGTAGGGGTGGTAGAAGAAAATCCCGAAGTTTTGAAAAAATGGGGCGGGTATGGTTGCTATCAAGATTTACCCCAGATGAGCATCGATGAACTTCTGAACGTTCCTAATTTAGATGCGGTGATGGTGGAAACAGAGGAGCTGTCCTTGGTTAAGTACGCCGAAAAATGTATTGATCAGGGGATTCACATTCATCTCGACAAGCCAGCAGGGGGAAATGTTTGTGATTTTGAGCAATTACTCTTTGCCGCCAAACGCAAAAAGCTAACGGTGCAGCTAGCATATATGTATCGCTACAATCCCGCTGTCCAATACTGTGTGGAGGCAATAAAAAGCGGCAAACTAGGTGAAATATTTCGGGTACAGGCGATTATGAATACATACCATCCCCCCAAAAAACGAGCTTGGCTAAAATCTTTTCCTGGCGGCAATATGTTCTACCTCGGCTGTCATATGGTGGATTTAGTTTTGCTAACCATGGGTATTCCCCTGCGAGTGATTCCTTTTAACAAAGCCACGGGCTTTGATGCTCTAGCTGTAACGGATCTGGGATTTGCTGTCTTTGAATATGAAAACGGAATCGCCACAGCAGAAGCTTCATCTAATGAGATTAATGGGTATGGGCGAAGATCGCTTCTTGTCTCTGGTAGTAAGGGAACCATTGAAATCAGGCCCCTTGAGGGAGATTATAATTCGCAACCGATACTTTATCTAGCCTTGAAAGAGTTTACAGAAAATCGCGAGTATACCGACTGTAAAAGTGTTATTCCCATGCCTCCTATGCCAGGGCGCTATGATGCGATGATGATTGATTTTGCGCAAATAGTCAAAGGAATCAAAGAAAACCCTTATAGTTATGAGTACGAGCTTTTAGTTCAAAAAGCAACGTTAGCAGCCTCTGGTTTGCCTGTTATGGTTGAGGCCAAAAACATTTAAGCTCAGGAAGCTAACATCTCGGAACTCTTGTGAGGGTCCGAACTTTTCGAGGGGTAAAAACTTTAGCTTAATTTAAGGAGGTCCGATGATGTCAAATAATAGTAAGAAGATCCTTGTTTTAGGCGGAACAGGTGCGATGGGCGTTTATTTAGTTCCAGAACTTGCCGCTTTAGGCTATCAGGTCCACGTTGTTTCGCTAGATCAGATGGATAATACTGACCCTAAGATCACCCACACTCAGGCAAATGCGAAGGATGATTCCTTTCTGCGCGAACTACTAGAGCATAGGTACGATGCAATTGTTGATTTTTTAATTTATTCCACAACAGAATTTGTAGCTCGCTACGAGCTGCTCCTTGCTAATACAGACCATTATATTTTTCTATCCACGTATCGGGTCTATGCAAACAGCGCTACCCCCATCAAAGAGACTTCATTTAGGCTTCTTGACACTTCAGACGATCGGGAGTTTCTCGCTACTGAAGATTATGCACTGTATAAGGCGCGGCAGGAGAATATCCTAATGTTTTCGAGGTTTAAAAACTGGACAATCGTCCGCCCCGCAATCACCTATTCGAAAACCCGTTTTCAACTAGTAACTTTAGAAGCTAATCCGTTTATTTACCGGGCGATGAAGAAAAAGCCCATTCTTTTACCAAAGGAGGCACTACCTGTTCAGGCAACAATGAGTTGGGGCAGTGATGTTGCCCGGCTTTTATCCCGCCTTGTTTTAAACCCAATAGCACTTCGGGAAGTTTATACGCTTTCAACTTCTGAACACCATCCTTGGGAAGAAGTTGCAAACTATTACCAAGAGCTGATCGGTCTTGAATATATTGCAGTGGATACAGAAACTTATCTTGGCTTATTTGGAGCTACCTTAGCTAAAGGTGGAGCTAGGTATCAGCTTATATATGATCGGTGTTTCAAGAGAGTGATTGATAATTCCAAGGTGCTAGCGGCAACAGGATTGACGCAAGCAGATTTTACCCCTCTTCGGAAAGGGCTTGAAAAAGAACTAACGGCCCTTTTGAAAAATAATGGTTGGATGGCATGGAATGAAAACAGCCTCAATGAAAAAATGGATGCGTTCTTAAGAGAACGATAAACTAGGGGATGAAAAGCGGTACAGCTGTTGTTAACCACAGTGATA
>DIQB01000005.1:3649-4170 GCA_002427165.1 Firmicutes bacterium UBA5473 | reverse complement strand
AGCTGTTGTTAACCACAGTGATACGAGGGGGAATGGTTATGAAAAAAATTGTGTTTACAGAGATTGGAAAAGCAGAACTTTGGGATCTCGATCTTTTCGAGCCTAAAGAGGGAGAAGTATTAGTTGAAATGGCGTATACCGCCATTAGTGCTGGCACGGAACGGGCGGTTCTAATGCGACTTCCAAATACGCAAGCTCCAGCAAATATACCAGCTCAATTGGGATATTCTGGAGCTGGGATTGTGAAGGCAATCGGCGCTGGGGTGAGAAGCGTATCTGTAGGCGAGAGGGTTTTGCAGCTTTGGGGAAGTCATGCCCGCTCTAGCATTGCCTTGGAAAGGAATCTTATTAAAATTGAAGCTGACTCCCTTGATTTGAAATACGCAGCTTTCGGCTTGATTGCAGCTTTTTCAGCAGCGGGCCTTCGTAAGACACGTCTAGAATTCGGCGAATCTATCATGATTTTTGGGATGGGGATCCTAGGTGCCTTTGCAGTGCAACTTAGCCGAGGGGCAGGGGCG
>DIQB01000005.1:0-3564 GCA_002427165.1 Firmicutes bacterium UBA5473 | reverse complement strand
TTAGCCGAGGGGCAGGGGCGTTTCCCATTATTGCTGCAGATCTTAATCCGGATCGCCGCAAGTTAGCTTTAAAGCTCGGTGCAGATTATGCTTTCGATCCCGCCGACGATGGATTTTTGGAAGCTGTAAAATCTGTCACAGGGGGCAAGGGTGTCAATGCGATCATTGAAGTTACTGGGCAAGCAATTGCTCTTAGTCAGACCCTAGATTGCATCGCACCACTGGGCAGGGTTTCGCTTTTGGGATGTACCCGGGTTTCAGATGTTGCTATTGACTATTACCAACAGGTTCACAGAAGAGGTGTTACCATTGTTGGTGCACACACAAACGTGCGTCCTCAGTTTGAATCGGCTCCTCATTATTGGACAGAGCGAGACGATTGCACGACGATCCTTAATTTCATGGCCCACGGGAGAATGGATCCATCCAAAATATTATCAGCAGTTTATCTTCCGGAAAATGCACCTGAAGTTTATCAAAAACTTGCAGAAAATAAAGATTTTCCTGTGGGGGCGGTCTTTGATTGGACTAAATCTAAAACTAATTGATTCTGTAAAGGTTAGTTACAGTGATGCAAATAAGGAGGATACGATGAGACCAACTTTTCTGAACCAGACAAGGCCATTGCTAACGAATATGATCCAAGTTGAGAATCCCGAAGATGCCATAGAAACCATCCGAAATGCACTTGGCGATGGGGCAGATGCATTTGGGCTTCAGCTTTGTCAATTTAATCCCCGCTTTCAAGCGAAAGAAAGCTATCAAAGAATCTTCGAATTTATGGGGGATAAACCGATTTATATCACAAATTATCGTGGTGCCTTCAATAAAGGAGCGTCTGATGAAGTACTTGCTAAAGGGCTAGTGGAGGCAATTAAAGCAGGGGCTACATTATGTGACATCATGGGGGATCTATTTGATCCATCCCCTTTTGAGCTAACCATAAATGGGAAGGCAATTGCTCGGCAAAAAGGTTTAATCTCTCAAATCAAGAGCCTCGGTGGCGAGGTGCTAATTTCCTCCCACATCAATAGTTTTTTACCTGCAGAAAAGGTGCTTGAGATCGCAATGGCGCACCAAGCAAGAGGGGCAGATATTACGAAGATCGTCACCATGGGAAATAGTCAAGCGGAGGAATTGGAAAATTTACGAATAACTGCGCTCTTAAAAGAAAAACTAGAGATTCCATTTTTATTTCTCTCAGGGGGAAGCCATTACAAGTTGCACCGGATGATTGGACCGCTGCTAGGCTGTGTGATGTATCTATGTGTGCAAAGGCACGACAAACTTTCTACAAAGAGCCAACCTGTGCTGCGCGCAGTGCGCGAAGTATTGGCTAACTTTGACTATACAGCCCATCGAAAATTCGAGGAGTGAGATAAATGAAAGCAATATTGGTCGCGGAAAATAAAGATCTAGTTTGGGCAAAGGTGGCAATGCCAAAACTAAAGGCCGACGAAGTTTTGATTAAAATCCATTTTGCCGCCGTTAACCGAGCGGATCTAATGCAAAGAGAAGGCAATTATCCGCCACCTCCTGGCTCCCCAAAATGGATGGGTCTTGAGGTTTCAGGAGAGGTTGTAGAAGTTGGTAGTGAAGTGGGAAATGAGGGATTATCTCGAATAGGTAATCGGGTTTGCGCACTTCTCGGTGGGGGAGGGTATGCTGAGTATGTGGCCGTCAGAGCCGATCAACTCATGCCGATCCCCAAAAATTGTTCGCTGGTAGAGGCGGCGGCAATTCCCGAGGCGTTTGCCACCGCCTATCTTAATTTATTCGTTGAGGGTAAAGCAAAGGCGAAAGACACCCTGCTAATGCATGCAGGAGCTAGTGGTCTTGCCAGTGTGGTGATCCCAATGGCCAAAGCATTTGGGATGCGAGTGATCACATCTGTGTTGTCAAAAAAAATCGCAAAGTCAATTTCACATCTTAAAGCGGACCTAATTGTCAATACGGCAATTGAAAACATTGTTGAAGTTTTAAAAGAAGAATTTGAGGATGGACGGCCTGTAGATATTGCCATTGATTGCCTAGGCGGTGAAAAGATGGGCGCTTGTTTGCCTTTTATGAGCCACGGCGGCCGCTGGATCATGATCGCCACCCTTGCTGGCGCAGTTACTGAGATTGATTTAAAAAATGTTTTCGTAAGGAATATCCGAATTATCGGCAGCACCCTTCGTTCCCGAACTCCTGAGTTTAAGGCCCAACTTCTAGCAAGTATTGTTCGGGAGGTATATCCTAAAATTGAAGAGGGTCTTGTGAAGCCAACAATTTATAAGGTGCTGCCAATCACAGAGGCAGAAGCTGCACAGCAGCTACTTGCGCAGGGCGAAAGTGTGGGCAAAGTTGTGCTTGAAGTTAGATCATAATTTTGGCCGCAAAAAGAGCATCATCCAGCAAGATACTTGGCGGGATTCCTTCCCATTGGTCCCGATGAACACCTAACCATATTCCGAGTTGTTTTTTCTAAAAACCACTTGCACCAATACTCAAAATAATAGTTATATCGAGGTGATGATGGTACAGGGGAGAGTAACTTATCAAGGGTAAAATATATGTCTATGATGCAGTAGCTATTTGGGATCCAGTAAAAAAACGTTCCAAACAGAAACGAACTTATATCGGAACTAAAGACATGCTATAACAACTAAAAATGGTTTTTTACACTTTTTGTGCGCTAAAAAAATTAAAAACCAGTAGTTCTCAGTTCGCTTTCCGATTTCGGGTTCAAATAATATTTTGTAATAAAGGTTTCTGATGAAATTGTTTATGAAGAGGGTAATAACAATCATCCAATCTATATTGTAAATAGCGGTACAACTTAAACTGCATCAACAACTTTTTGATTTTGAACTTCATAGGCTTGTCCAAAGTTGAAAAGATTTGGTAAGGAGTATGTTTAAAAGGGGCGCTGTGCGCCATTTTTTTCTTTGTGAGGAAGGATTTACCATGGCTTTCTCGAAAGAGTTCATAGCACATTTTAAAGGAGAATAGCATGGTTAACAAGGAATTCGAAGCCCCCTGCCCTTGTGGGAGCGGTAAAAAGTATAAACACTGTTGCCTGCCTAAAAAACAGCAAATTTTAGATGAAGTCAACCAGCAGCTGCCAGCACTTCTCACGCGGCTAAACGAATACTTCCTCCAGGCAACACCGGATTTTCTACCCTCCCTTGCATATGCTCTCACAGAATATGCACCCTGGCTGGGAGCGGACCTGGAACATCTTGACTCCTTCTTCGAAATCTGTCCTCATCTAGAAGGAAGCCTTCTAAACTGGCTTCTGCGGGGTCAGGAGCTAGTCAACTTTGGTGAGGTCCTCCAGATCTATCCATTTTTCTATAGGCAGGGCAAGGAAACACCCATCATGAAATTTCGAGAAGAAGAGGCAACACCACAAGAGATGCCACTTTTAGACGCTTTAGAGCAAATGACCCTTTCCTTCTACAGGGTACTCGGCGGCGATGCCCTCCTGGAGCTAGAGGACGTCTTCACAGAAGAGCGAGTGCTAATGCACCATCGGGCCTGGGATTTGGAAGAAGATGATTATGCCCTGGTGGCAAGCTT
>DIQB01000020.1:33441-56604 GCA_002427165.1 Firmicutes bacterium UBA5473 | reverse complement strand
CCCTGCTGCCCCATGGCACTGCACATGATCACGATCGCTTCTGGATCCTGGGCCCGGATTTCCTTCAAGGCTGTAATCCCATCCATCTCAGGCATGGTGATATCCATAGTTACAAGCTCTGGTTTCAACTCGCGAAACAATTCCACAGCCCGCTGACCGTTTTCTGCTTCCCCTACGATTTCATATCCTCCCCGCACCAGGATATCCCGGAGCATCATCCTCATAAATGCTGCATCGTCTACGATCAAGACCCTCTTGGCCATCTTCGGTCTCCTTTCAAGTTAAAAAATTTAATTGCTTGCTATTTCGCAGCTTGTTTTTCCTCTCGAACCAGGTCCGTGATCTTAATTCCAAAGTTTTCATCGATCACCACAACTTCACCTTTAGCAATTAATTGCCCATTGACGAGCACATCCACAGGCTCCCCTGCCAGCTTGTCTAGCTCCACCACAGAGCCCCCACTGAGATTGAGGATCTCCCGGATTCTCATCCGAGCCCGGCCCAATTCCACTGTAACCTCCAGGGGCACATCCATGATCAGATCCATTTTCTGCCCTCCACCCTCGGGTCTTTGGCGCAGGGGCATAAATTGGGCAGGCTGCACTGTAGGTATGCCTTGGGTCTCCTGGAGGAGAGGGGCTGGAGGTATGTTTTGCTCAGGTGCGATTGGTAGCTCCACGGGCATAGGATTTTCCACCTCCTGTGGCTGCTGCTCTCCCATGAGCATGGCAACCATTTGTTTGGCTAAGGGAAGTGGCATTAGTTGCATAATGGTGCTATCTAGACTGCCATCTATATTGATACGAAAAGCCACCTTCACTAGTAATTCTTCCTCGCCGATGGGCATAATGTTTAAGGTTTCCTGGGCTTGGGCCACCAGGTTAGTTTCTGGTGCAGAGATGAGAATCCGCTGCTCTAGCATGGTAGACATGGCTGTGGCAGCAGCGCCCATCATCTGGTTCATCGCCTCACTTAAGGCAGAAAGCTCTAGCTCCCCCAATTGGGGGTGTTCCTCCACCTCTCCATCAAAGCCCATCATCAGCTGAGAGATCACAGCTGCATCCCGATCCTGAATAATAAGCACGTTGGAGCCCTCTACGCCCTCGTGGAAATTCACCTGGACGCTGACGAAGGGCCGCTCATATTCCTCTTTTTGTTTACTCAGTGTAATCATGGAAACGCTAGGCGTTGTAATCTGCACTTTCTGCGAGATCAAAAGCGACAGGTTGGTGGCGGCAGCACCCATGGCGATGTTACCAATCTCTCCTATTGCATCTTGCTCTATGGCAGTAAGATAGTCGTCGACCTCTGGCTCAGTTTTAGTGTTATCCCCTCCCTGGAGAAGAGCATCAATTTCCGCCTGGGTCAGCTGTTGGTTCATCTGTCTCAACTCCTTCTGTTGCTTCATCTAGAGCCTGGGCGATCTGTACCCCCATATGCCTGCCCACATACCCCGGATGCCCTACAAACTTCACGTGTGACCCAACCTGGAGCTCCACAAGCCCCTTTCCCTGGCCTCGGAGGGGAATTACATCTCCCACACCCAGATCCAGAACCTCTCCCACAGACAGGGTTGCCCTGCCCATAACTGCACTTACCGGCACCACTGTCTGTTGGATCCGCCGGGCAAGGTTTTGGATGTTCTCTGGCTGGGAATCAGGTTTTGAGCCTGCAAACCAATAGTGGGCTGAGAGCTTGGAGAGGATGGGCTCAAGGGTGGTGTAGGGCAGGCAGATATTCAGCATGCCCCGGGCATCATCAATTTGAAGCTCCAATGTGTTGAGCACCACCATATCCCCAGGGGGCACAATTTGCACGAACTGAGGGTTCATCTCTAGCCTCTCAAGGGAGGGCTCCAGCTCCACTACATTTTTCCAGGCTTCCTTAAAACCACTATAGAGGCGTCTGAGGATCCGCACCAGAACTGTCTGTTCAATATCTGTCAGCTCCCGCTCCCGGATCTGGCCTCCTCCCTGGCCCCCTAGCAGGCGGTCAATAATAGAAAAACTCAAGGGCATATCCAGGCCAAAGATCACGTTTCCCTCAAGGGGCTCGATGGTGCTAATGAAAGTTGCACTGGGAGTGGGGAGGGATCTGATGAACTCATCGTAGGTGAGCTGATCCACCCCCACCACCTCTGCCTCCACGATAGTGCGCAAAAACGCAGACAGGGAGGACGAGAGGAGGCGTGCATAGGTGTCGTGCACCATCTGAATTGTCCGCAGTTGATCTTTGGAAAACTTATCTGGCCTGCGAAAATCATATTTTTTAATCCTAGGCTGCTTGCTCTCCTCTTTGACCTCTTCCGGAGCAACCTCACCTGTGGAGATGGCAGAGAGCAGCGCATCTATTTCTTCTTGTGAAAGAATCTCAGCCACGGGCTACCCCCCCATCATTGCACAACAAAATCTGTAAAATAAACAGTAAATACTTTTCCCTGGCCCAAATCCCCGGACAACTTGCGCACAAGTTCCTTGCGCAGGGCCTCTAGTCCCTGGGCGTTTTCCAGTTCTGCCTTGGTTTTACTCCTCAGCACCTGAATGATCAGATCCCGGATCTGAGACTCCCGGGTACGAAGTTTCTCAAGTTGACTCCCGCTGGTGCCCACACTAATGCTTGCCCGCAGGAAATGAAGCCCACCTTTATCCGCCAAATTAACTGTGAAGTCTCCTACAGGCATGCTCACCAGATCACGAGGTTGGGCCACAGTGGCCCTGGACTCGCCACCCTTACCGAAAAGGTAGTAGGTGAGAAGTGAGGTTCCCACTGCCGCCAAGATCACGGCCACCAGGCCAATCCCGATGAGCTTGCCATCGAAGCCAACACCCTTCTGTGCCATAGCTGTCGTCCTTTCTGCTTTTAGTTAGGCTCGTTTTCGCTAAGACTCGTTCTTAAAATCACCAGATCTACCCGCCTGTTCTTGGCCCTGTGGGCAGCTGAGTCATTGGGAAAACGAGGCCTCCACTCTCCATAACCTGCCGCAGAGAGTTTCGTGGGCGAAAAGCCACACTCCTCAACGAAGAAGCGCACCACTCCAGTTGCCCTAGCTGTGGATAGCTCCCAGTTGGAGGGAAATTGCGCTGTACTGATCGGCAGGTTATCAGTATGGCCCTCCACCCGCAGCTGATTGGGGAGGGGCCCGATAATTTGGGCCACCTCCCCTAGTACTGTTCGGGAGGGGGGCAGAATCTCTGCTTTTCCTAGCTCAAAGAGGACTCGATCGGCAAAGCTCACTATAATGCCCCGCTCGTCTCGCTCCAGCTCCACTTTCTCGCTTAAGCCCTCTTGGGCCAAATACTCCTCCAAGGAGCGATAAGTCTCCTCCAGTGCTGCCATCTCCTGGAGAAAATGGGGATCATCCAAAATGGATTCCCCATTATTTGGCAATTGTCCGCTTTCCAAAATCCCCTGGCCACCGCTAAAGACAGTGTTCAGAGAACGGGCAACCTGTTGGAACTTCTTGGCATCCACCTGGGAGAACGCAAAGAGGGCAATAAAGAAGCAAAGGATCAGTTGCACCATATCTGCATAGGTTGTCATCCAGGCTGGGGATGAGAAGTCCTGGTTATCCGCCCTTTGCCTCCTTCTACCTGCCACTGCCTACCACCACCCGCTCCTCTTGAGACAAGCTCACATCCCCGATATTGTTGCGACGCACAGGGGAGAGAAATGCCTCTAGCTTCTCCCTGACAATCCTGGGGTTTTCTCCAGCTTGAATGGAAAGAATCCCTTCGATAATCACTTCTTTGAGAAGAATCTCCTCACTAGAGCGCACTCCCAGCTTATTGGCTGTGGGAATACAGACTAGGTTCGCCAACAGCGCACCATAAAGGGTGGTGATGAGAGCGATGGCCATGTTCGGTCCCACTGTGGAAGGATCCTGCAGCTGCTTGAGCATCTGGATGAGGCCGATCAGGGTACCGATCATCCCGAAAGCAGGAGCCAAAAAGCCAATGGTCTCAAACAGCCTCTGTCCCTGTTTGTGGCGCTCCTCAAGAAAAGAGAGCTCTATCTCCAAAATAGAGCGCACAAGCTCCGGATCCGTGCCATCCACTACTAGCTGGATCCCCTTTTGCAAAAAAGGATCCGGCAGATGTTGCGCCTCGTCCTCTAGGGCCAAGAGGCCATCCCGTCTAGCCCTTTCAGCGAAGGCCACCAAAGTGGCGATAACACTTTCAGGATCCTGCTCCTGCTTTTGAAAGATCTTGCCTGCAATCTTAAAAGTTTGCACTACCCTGGAAAAAGGGAAGGCGATGAGGGTGCCAGCGATGGCCCCCCCGAAGGTGATGGCCATAGAGCGGAACTCCACAAAAGTGGACAGGCTGCCACCGCCCATCATCCCCCATAAAATCGAGCCAATACCCAAAAAAATGCCCAGCAAAGTTGCAATATCCACTGAATTCACTCCCTGTTTTGCGGTTGCGTGGGGACGAAGCGAAGGGCACCCACCTCGCCAAAGAAGGCTTTGGCCCGCCCTACCACCACTTCCACTGTCTCTTGCACCAATACCTTGCGACCGGTGGTTAAAGACAACACTGTATCTGGTGTACATTCCACAAGTTCGATTAAAAAAGCATTGACCACGATTTGCCTACCATCGAGACGGGTGACGCTAATCATGACCTCTCCCCCTATCGCTTGAGATTCACTAGCTCCTGGAGCATCTCATCTGAGGTAGTGATCACCCTGGAATTGGCCTGAAAGCCCCTCTGAGCTGTAATCATCTCTGTGAACTCCTGGGCCAGTTCCACATTGGACATCTCCAGGTTCGCCGGAGCAAAAGAGCCTCGGCCGCCGCTGTTGGCCGGTCCCAGCTGAGCCACGCCAGAGTTATTGGACTCCTCAAAGAGGGTCTGGCCCACCTTCATCAATCCTCCAGGGTTATTGAAAATTGCCAAGGCTACCTGCCCCAAAGTCTTGCGAAGGCCATTTGAATAGTAGCCTGTGATCACGCCATTTGTATCGAAGCTTACTCTGCCGGACTCAAGGGAACCCATGGGAAAACCATTTTGATTTATCAGTTCAGCTGAGGAATCCGCCTCTGCCAGCTGGGTGAGACTTCCAAAATCCAGGTTAATCGAGAGGGGATTTGCACCTGTAGCCAAGGTAAAGCTGGCATTGCCTGCAGAGCCGAGATTCAGAGAGCCATCGCTATTGAACTCCAAGCTACCACTGCCGGTACCAGTTAAGGTATCACCATCAGCCAGCCAGCTCCACTGGTTCTCTGCATCTTTAGTAAAGGTAACTTTCAGGGTATGGTTGATGCCTAAAGAATCAAAGACCTCGATGGAGCTGGTGATGCTCTCCCCCACCAGTAGCGCTGCATCCAAGTTCTTGCCTGCCTGTACCTGGCCTGTGGCCACAGCATTTATCACTTGGCCCTTGGGCACAACGATGGTCTCAACTGTGCGCCTATTGTCGATCTCGCCGCTGGAGTTTGCCATCCAGCCGTACACCTTCATGCCATTGGAGCGGCTAATTAGGTTCCCCTGACCGTCGAAGTCGAAGTTGCCTGCCCTGGTATAGTACATCTTCTGCCCGTCTCCAACTGCGAAAAAGCCATCATTTTGAATGGCAAGGTCTGTGTTGAGTCCTGTCCCCTGAAGGTTTCCAGGGGAGAAGAGGGTATCAATTGAAGCCAGCTGCACGCCAAGGCCTACCTGCTGGGGGTTGATGCCGCCCCTGCCACTTTGTGGGGCAGATGCACCTTGGAAGGTCTGGCTCAATAGATCCTGAAATGTGGCCCGACTGGCCTTAAAACCGTATGTATTAACATTGGCGATGTTGTTGCCAATAACATCCATCTTTACCTGGTGTGTTCTCAAGCCGGAAACTCCGGCGAACATAGATCGCATCATGGAAAATCATGCCTCCTTCTGCTTTTTTGGCCACCTCTGTCGGTCAGTGGCCATAAGGCCCCTTACGGTCCGCCTCATCAACAATAACTGCACTATCAATATTTGTAAAAATATGGTCACGAAGATCCTGTTTGCTGGCTGCTGTGATCACAGTACGGTTCTCTACACTCACCACAAAGGCAAGCTGATCCACTAAAATCAAAGAATCCTTCGCTCCCTTGGCTCTGGCCTGCTCCACAGCGCCTCCGAGTGCACTAAGCTGTTTTGGTGAAAGTTTAATTCTGCGCTCGGTGAGCCTGTTTTGGGCATGGGCTGAAAAGCGCAATTGGCCATCTAATGCTTTGGCTAATTCCTGACCAAACTTCTGCGCTGGACGCTGCCTTTGGACTGGCTCGGGTCCGATATTACCTATGCGTTGTGTTTTCATTTTTTAACCCCTCGGATTTCCTCTAGTTGATGGAGATCATGCATTTCACCATCGATCACCAACTTGCAGACGCCATCGAACATGCGCACAGCTTCCACTTTGCCCTCAATACTGGCATCACGCCTAGGATCGTAGACCTGAACTTCCTGTCCTACCAAGGCTGCTGCCCGGCTTAGTTGTCCTTCAATCAAATTAATGGTGATAAACTGCTCCATAGTGCTGTTGAGGTTCTGAATCTGCTCGAGGGATGAAAATTGAGCAAGCTGCGCGATAAACTCCTTATCATCCACCGGTTGCATTGGATCCTGATACCGCAGCTGCGTTACCAAAAGCTTCAGGAAGTCATCTTTGCCTAAGGTCTTGTTGAGCTCGTAATTCCCGCTTCCACTGCCTGTTGCCGTCACCTGCATCTTTGTCCCTCCCTTCAAGCCAAAAAATTCACAAGTCCCACTTGCTCTCCTGGCTCACTTTGCGTAAGATGCTCCTCATAGTTAACTGCCCGTCTAGGCGGCCGATACCGAGATCTGTGCTCTTGCCGCTGCTCTTGCCCGAACTCCTGGCTCCAGCCTAAAGCTACTTGACAGCGTTCCAGAACTAAGCCCTCTTTGGCCAGGCTTTCCCGTAGCTGGGGCAGATTGAGCTCCAAGATCCCCTTTGCCTGATTGCTCTCGGTGAGGAATTTGGCCACTAGCTGTCCTTCCTCCACTGCCACCCGCAGCAGCACCTTGCCTAGGCTCTGGGGCTGAATTCTCACTGCTAGCTCCTGGATCTGCTTCCCTACCCGCACTGTGGCCCTGGACATAACCTCTTCAAAGGAATAGGGTTCGTGAGGTGCTGGGGGCGCATCTAGCTTACTGGTCTCACTTGCCTTGCTACCTTGGTTAAGGATGAAACCCGGATCCGGAGGATCCTGGACTTGTTCCTCAAATGAAGGTTTTTCAGGCTCCAGCACAGAGGCTATGGCCTGGGGTAGATTGGAAAGGGGCTCTTCTTGGCTTTCTGCCTCGGGAGGAACCAGATAAACAAGGGGCGCTACAGCTTGTGGTGGTGAATCCACAATAGACTGGGGTTCCACCTGTGGGGGAAAGAGGGCAAAGAATAATGGCTGCTCTCGGTCTGGCTCTTTGGGTCCGAACAGAGGTTCTAAGCTTGCCAAAACTGCCTGTTCCACCTGGATCTGCTCTTTTGCCGGTAGAGACACTGGGGCTGTCAATCCGAATTTGGGAGCGAGGAACTTCTCCGTCTCCTGTGGGTGCTCCCCTGTTGCCACAGCTACTAGAGCCTCTAGCTCTTGTTTTAGCTCCCCTGGCAACTCTATGGGGCTTGCCTCAAGCTGCTGTAGCAGGTTAACAAGCACGCTTTCAGATAGGAGCGGACTTTGGCTAACCGTTTGAATCAAACCTTGCACGTCCACAGGGGCAATCTCCTCAGGGGAGAGCGCTCCAGACTCCTGTTGTGCCATGGGTTCTAAAGGCACAGGCGTTGCCACCAGGCTCAACAGGACCGCTGCCAGTGCAAAATCCGTGTCATCTTCCTTTGCGTCTGGTGCCGCCACTACTACGTCTAAAGGAGCTTTTGCTTCAATACCTAAAGTCTGGGGCGCTGCAGCATCTACGCTTAAAGCCTCCAGAAGGGACCCAAATAGTTCCGCATCCATTGCCTCTTGGTTTTCTATGGGGTGCATTTCCAGTGGACTTGCCATAATTGGCATTAACTGCATTTTCTCACCTCCTTTCAAATATGTTTGTTTTATTGGGGGAGCGCTTGGGCTGCCCTGTAGGGCTCCATTTGCTCTAGGATCCTGGCAGCTGTCCGGGGATCCATTTTCCCCAAAACTTCTCGGGTAATCCCCATCTCCAGTTGCGCTAAGACTTCTGCTGCTTGTTTAGGCTTCATCTTAGCCACGAGGGTGGCCTGCTGGGCAATTGACTTCTGTTGATCTTTCTGCTCTGTGGCACGATTTTCCTGCTTCTGGAGCTGGGCAATTAGATTTGCTGTCTGCTCTGCCTCCCGCGAGAGCCTCATCCTTTGGGCTTCAAGCTCTTCCCTTTGGGCTGCAAGTTCTTGTTCTTTCTTTTTTAGCTGCTCTTTTTCCGCGAGCAGGAGGGCTTGCTCCGCTTCCCATTCCTGCAGGCGTGCGGCTCCCAGCTCCCAAGTTTTCAGGGGGCCCTTGAGGGGTGTTTTTTTCAAAAGCCCCAATGTTTTTTTGCCTACAGGATAAAAGCCTAAAAAGTCAATGCTAAAAAGAATGGCAACCACTAAAATTAGACTGAGGAGGATTTTGAGGACTTTCATGATAATAACCCTGCCTCCTTCCGCACAAAGCTCAGCTGCGCCACCTCATCTAAAAAGCGCTGTTCCTCCCGGCGATACTCCAAAAGATGGCCTACTCGCTCCCGCTCTTTGAGCCCTTCGAGCAGCTGGCACTCCTGGGAGGCCTCAACTAAGCTGGCGCGTTTTCCCTCTAGGGCCTCTGTGAGCCTGGATAGCTCTTCCTCTTGCTGGGAAATTTGTCCTGCGATAAACTTAAGGTATTCTAGATGGGCCAGAATGCTTTTGATCTCGAGCTGGTCCTCTCTTTGGTTTTGCAGTTGGGCTTGATAGAAGAGGTGTTTCTCCTCAAGATGCGCCAGGCTCTCTTGTTGTTGTTGATACAGCTCTCGGAGCTGAGCTAGCTCTGCCTGCAGCACCTCTTCTCGCTTTTTCTTCACGTCTAGCACTGTCTGGAGCTTAAATTGAAACCGCCTCACCCTAATCCACCGCCTCTGTCCCCAGGGTTAGCAACTCTTGGAGCTCCTCCTGGAAAGAATAATGCTGATCCACGTATTGTTTAAGAAACTCTATGACACTGTCCCGATGGTAAATTGCGTAATCAATTTGGGGGTTGGTGCCCTCAGCATAGGCACCGATATTGATCAAATCCTCACTTTTTTGGTAAATAGCTAAGATCTCACGGACCCTTTGCACTGCCCTCTCATGCTCCCCTGAGATGAGATCTGGCATTACCCTGCTGACGCTCTGGAGCACCTCAATGGCGGGATAATGGCCCCGGGCTGCCAAATCTCGCGAGAGGACAATATGGCCATCTAAAATCCCCCGCACTGCATCGGCGATGGGCTCGTTCATGTCGTCCCCTTCCACCAACACTGTATAGAGCCCGGTGATGGTGCCAGAGATTGCAGTGCCGGAGCGCTCAAGCAGGCGGGGTAGCAATGCAAAAACTGACGGTGTATAGCCTCGGGTTGTGGGAGGCTCACCTATAGCAAGGCCAATCTCTCTTTGGGCGATGGCGAATCTAGTGACGGAATCCATCATAAAAAGCACATCTTTGCCCTGATCCCGAAAATACTCGGCGATGGCAGTTGCCACAAGAGCCCCCCGCACCCGCACTAGAGGTGCTTGATCTGAAGTGGCCACAACGATCACAGAGCGGGCCAGACCCTGGGGACCTAAATCTTTTTCTAAAAAGTCGCGAACTTCCCTGCCTCGCTCGCCGATGAGGGCAATCACGTTCACGTCTGCTTCAGCATAGCGGGCGATCATCCCCAACAGGGTGCTTTTCCCAACACCGCTGCCAGCGAAAATCCCTATTCTCTGGCCCCGGCCACAGGTGAGCAGGCCATCGATGGCCTTGACCCCTGTGGGCAAGACCTGGTCGATCCGTTTTCTGCGCAGAGGATCTGGAGGCGTGTTGTAGACGGGGTAGAAAACGCCTGTGCCCAGCTCGCCTTTGCCATCTATGGGCTGGCCAAGACCGCCTACGATCCGGCCTAAAAGTTCCTCTCCCACCTCAACTTCCAAGTCAGTGCCTGTAGCAATCACCTCAGCCCCTGGGGCGATACCGTTCATCTCGCCTAGGGGCATCAACAGTACCCGGCTCTCGCGAAAACCTACAACCTCAGCCCTTACAAAGCCGCCACCTTGGGTTTCGATCAGGCAAACCTCGCCCAGTCTCACTGCTGGTCCCTCACTTGTGATTACCAGCCCAATTACCTCGGTAACTTTACCATTGAGCCTGATGGGTTCAATTCGTTCCACTTTCCCCAGGTAGCTGCCTAGATCCGGTCCTGTCAGTGTCCTTCCCCTCCTCTGCCAGTTTCCCAAGTTCCTCCAGCTGCGTTTCCAACCTAGCATCAATGGCGCCTAGGTTAGTTTCAATCAGACAGCCTCCCCGCCCCACCCTGGGATCCTCTCTGATGATAATTTCTCCGATCCCATCGGTATGGGCCAAAAGGACTTCTCGTTCAGCCTGAACTAGATCCAAATCTTGCCAGTTGACCCTAATCGTCACCTGACTTTCGCCTCTAACCCTCGTGAGGGCGTGTTTTGCTGTCTGGAGCACTAGCTCTTCCTTTTCACGGGCTAGCTCTCCCACAACTTTCTCTGCGATGGCCAGGGCCAGCTTAACTAGCTGTCGCTCTAGCTGCTGTTGGATCTGAGGGCTGGCACCTATAGCCTGGGCTAACACTTCCTCGATCCTGGCAATTATGGGCTGAGCAGAGTGCAGACCCTCCTCTCTACCCTGGGTCCTGCCCTCCTTTTGCCCTTGGGCAAAGCCCTGGGAGTAGCCCTTCTCCCTGGCCTCTTCCTCGAAGATCTTGCTTTGTGCTTGGGCCTGGGCAATCAACTTTTGGGCCTCTGCTTCTGCCTTTTTAAGAAGCTCCTCTTGTTCCTGGAGGAAAGCCAGATCTTGTTTCTCCTCTATGGGTACACTCTGGGGCGTGGCTTGGGGCTTGGCTGGAACTTTTATAGGGTATGGTGTAGAGGCAAGCTCCACTTTTTTCAGCACCCTAGACAATGATCTGTTCCTCTCCGCCACGGGCGATGATTACCTCTCCGGCCTCCTCTAGCCTTCTTACCACGTTTACGATCTTCTGTTGCGCTTCCTCTACATCTCGCAAGCGCACAGGTCCTAGGTATTCCAAATCCTCTTTGAGCATGTCTGAAGCACGCTTGGACATATTGCGATAAATTTTCTGCCCCACCTCGTCGCTGGACATCTTCAGGGCTAAGGCAAGTTCCCGATTGTCCACCTCACGGAGCACCAGCTGCACAGATCTGTCATCTAAGGTGACAAGATCCTCGAAGACGAACATCCGCTTTTTGATCTCGTCTGCAAGCTCACCATCCACATCCTGCAGGCCCTCCATAATGGTGCGCTCAGTGCCCCGATCCACACGATTGAGCACATCCACAACAGATTCCAGTCCGCCAGCTTCGGTATATTCCTGGGTAACGAAACTGGCCAGCTTCTTTTCTAAAACACCTTCCACCTCAAAGAGCACCTCAGGCAGAGTGTGGTCCATGGTGGCAAGCCTTCTTGTAACCTCGATCTGCTTATCACCGGGCAAAGAGGAGAGGATGATCCCTGCATGGTCCGGATCCAGATAAGCCAAAATTAAGGCGATGGTCTGGGGATGCTCATTTTGAATAAAGTTCGCCAGCTGCCCAGGATCAGTTTTTCTAGCAAAATCAAAGGGCCGCACCTGAAGGGATGCTGTAAGTCTGCCGATGATCTCTTGGGCTTTTCCCTCGCCTAAGGCCACCTCTAGTACTTGGCGGGCATAGTTGATGCCGCCCAGTGTGATGTATTCTTGGGCTTGCACTAATTGCCCAAATTCCGAGATCACATCATCTCGCACTTCAGGTTGCACCTGGCGCACATTGGCGATTTCCATAGTTAGCTGTTCGATATCATCTTCATGTAAATGTTGAAAAACACTGGCCGAAAGCTCTGGACCTAAGGTGATAAGCAGAATCGCGGCTTTCTGTCGACCAGTAAGTGGTCCTGTCCGTGCCATTTCCCCTACCTCCCTTGATCCTCGTGTAGCCAGGTCTCGATGAGCTTGGCCACCTCTTTAGGCTGCTGCCGAGCCATGCGCTGGAGCTTGTCCATATTATCCTGTCTTGTGGTATCTTCAGGCTCCGCAGCTACAGTGGCTGCAAGCTCCGCTTCTGTCTGGGGACCCACAAGCAGATCCACTCCACCTTGGGGCTCCTTATCCCCACGGAGGATCCGGTAGAGAAGATAGCCGGCAATTGGTATGAGAATAATGAGGACGATTAAATACGGTGAGATAGGAGACGGGGCTGGTTGTTCCAGATCCTGGGCCCAACTACGATCAAATGGCAGGGTCTGGATAGTTACCTGGTCTCCTCTTTCGTCCTGAAAGCCAACAGTGGCTTTTACAGCTTCCTCCACCTGTGTCTGCTGCCTGGGGGAGAGATTGCCATCCACCCACACTGTAGCTGCCACACGCTTTACCTGTCCCGGTGAGGTAACCTTCTTTTCCTGCTTCTTATTGAGCTCATAGGATGTGGAGCGCTCCCGCTTCTCGTAATTTGAGTTGCCCAGATCCTCGGCAGCATAGCCAGGCACATTGGATGCTACACCAGAAGGGCCGCCTGGAAAACTGCCTTGACCTTGGAAACTCTCTTCTCGCTCATCTTCAGTTTTCACAAGTCCGGAAGAGGTGCCCTCTGCTGGCTCATAAGTTTCGGTATTAGCTTCAGACCAGTCGAAGTCCATATCTGCATTCACCCTGGCCACAGCCTTCCCTGGCCCGTATACTCGCTCTAGCATGGACTGGATGCTGCGCTCTAGTTCCTTTTCGTATTTGCGCTTCAACTCCAGCTGAGTAGCAACAGCTTTGCCTCCCATGGGACCCGACTGGGCTTCTATATCTTCCGAGAGGAGTCGTCCATGCTGATCGAGGATGGTAACATTCTCAAGGGCCAGGCCGCTAACGCTGCCTGAGACCAGATTGGCGATGGCCAAGATCTGTTCCTCTTTGAGGCTGCCCAATGGCTTTAGCTTCAGAAAAACTGAAGCTGTGGCTGGCTTCTCATCCTGGATAAAAAGGGAATCTTGAGGCTGTACAATATGTACTCTGGCATCTGCCACCTCATTGAGCTGCCGGATGGTGCGCACCAGCTCTCCTTGCAAAGCCCAGTTATATTTCAGACGCCGGTCGAAGTCTGTGCTACCCAATTGGCTTTGGTTGAAAAGCTCAAAGCCTACAGTGCCGCCTTTGGGCATGCCCGCTGCAGCTAGGTTTAAGCGGGTTTCATATACCTTATCTTTCGGGACGAGGACAGTTTTACCCCCATCTTTCAGCTGGTAGGGGGTTCCCTCCTCTTTGAGCTTGGCCACGATCTCCCCGGCATCATCTGCGGCCAAATCGCCGAAGAGGGTAGCGTAGTTGGGCTGACCAAACCAGTAGGCAGCAAAGATGATAAAGACTACCGTTGCAACAGCAGTAGAAACCAGAACGATCTTTTTGGTTTTACTCAAGCCCTGCCAAAGCTCACCTGCCTGCGTTTGCAGACTACTCAGTCCTCCCATGCCGGCTTCACCAACAGTTCTTTTGTTTTTAAATCAATTGTGACTTTCGCCACTGCCTTATGCTTTTCAGAAGACCCTTGCAGCACACCAAGAGCGTGAGGCATGGTACAACACTCCTTCGCGCCCGAAGGCGGTAATGATTGCCCGGGCCAGGTTGAGTCACAGATAATGCAACACAACTTGCCCACAATAAAATAAGTTTCCTTGGGGGTCTTAAAAAGAATTTCTTCCCAAGGAGCAAACTTTCCTCAGACCTGCATCCGCATGATCTCTTGGTAGGCATCCAACACCTTGTTGCGGACAGCCATAGTGGTCTCCAAAGCCAGGTTGGCACGAGTGGTGAGAATCATCACTTTATGGAGGTCGATATCCTCTCCCATAGCCAGCTGTAGGGTGGCTTGATCCGCTGCCTGCTGCAACTGATTAACCCTCTCGAGAGCACCTTTGAGGAGCTCTCCAAAATTGTCTGCTCCGCCACTCTCAAGCTTAGGATTTAGCTCCATTTTTTCCAATGGCAAAATTCTATTAATTTCCACGTCTCAATACCCTCCCAGTCATGGTCCAGTTTACGTGAGCCGACGCGACTATACATTTATAGGCCATAGGTACTACTACCGGCCTATCTCCAAGGCCTTAGCCGCCATTTCCTTGGCAGCATTAATAGCCGTGACATTAGCTTCGTATGCACGGCTAGCTGTAATCAGATCAACCATCTCAGTCACCACATGGACATTGGGCATGGCAACATAGCCCTCGGGATTCGCATCGGGATGGCCTGGATCATAAACCAGTCGCGGGGGATTATTATCTTGGGCTATGCCCACAGCTCGCACTCCCATGCCCACATTGGGATCCTTGCCTCTGCGGGGCATCAGCACTGCTAGCTGCCTTTGGAAAGGCCCACCTTCAGGAGTCCTGGTTGTGTTCACATTGGCAATGTTGTTTGCGATCAAATCCATCCGCAATCGCTCTGCTGTCAGGGCAGAGGCGCTAGCTTGGATGGCATTCCACAGTCCCATCTCCTATCTTCCCTCCCTCAGTACCATTCTGATCTGGCCGAACCTGCGATCTATTTGTTCGGCAAGTGCTCTGTAGAGAATGGCATTGGTCGAAATGTTGGCCAGCTCCACATCTGGATCTACGTTATTATTGTCATTGCGCATGGTGGTAGTTTGATCTGCCCGTACCTGGAACTGAACCTCGGGCTTCTTGCCCGATTCGGCATAAGCCTGTCTCATGGCGCTTTGGAAATCCACATCTGAACGTTTGAAGCCCGGCGTATTTACATTAGCATAGTTATTGGCCAACACTCTGTGACGTAGGGAGAGTCCATCTAAGGCCTGCTCAAGTAGCAGGCTTGTCCGCTCCATTAGCATCAGCAAACCCCCTCTTTTAAAATAAAAAAGACAACTAAATGTTGCCAGTTCCCCATTGCTATAGCTATCCCAATGGGATTATGTGGCAACTCGGCCGCCATCGCCTGCCCTGTAGCAGACATTAGGCCCGCAGCTTTGCGTCTCTATCTTTCGACAGATTTGCCTTTATCAGTTACTCAATAGTCTTTATCTTTGTTTAAATTGATACCCTAATTTACTTTGATTCGACATTCTCTAACAAAATCCTTCTTGAATGGCAAAAATTCCCTAAAACTTCCAGCTGTTGGCCAGCTGCCATCTCTGATGAGGCCAATAGCTCACCTCAAAACTCCCTCGATTGGGCCTAAAGGTGAATTTGAGGGTCTGACTCTGCTCCCACCAGTCACCTGTAAGCTGAACCCCTGAGGTCTTAACCACCCCTGACCACTGGGGACTATAGCCGGCACGATTTTGATAACGAAATGTGAAGATGGAATAGGTAAGCTGCCCCCCTCTATTGTTCCAAGTCTTTGCAGCCAAATTGTAGTCCAGCTGCATGTTAAACCTGCCCTGGGGCAAATTCAGAACATAATTTCCCTCAGTCCGTACCAGCTCTCGGATCCCAGGGGCAAAATGAAAACGGTTATCAGCTGAAATAGGCCCCAGCTTGATCTTAGATGAAAGCCAGAATTCTCGCCAGATCTGCTCTAGATAATCATAACGACTAAATAGCTCCCAGCCCCCCAAGAGACTCGCGAAGGTGCTTTTTAGGGATACCTCTCTCTTATCCCATTCTCTGTCGAAGAGGAATGGGGTACTGCCCTGCACCCTCTTCCTTTGAACCCGAATGGCAGTCAGGGGGATAAGCTGTCCTTTCAAGCTGAAGTTTAACTCTCCCGAAAGAGCACGCAGCTGGGAGCTGCCATAGCCTGCCTCCTGCCAGCGACCTTTGCCTGCCAAGGATAGGGGACCTAGTTGCCAGTGAGGGGTTAGAGCTTCAGTCCAGAGCATAGTTCGCTCCCCCAGCTCAAGCTCCTCCTTACGATTCCATTCCCGGTAATAGCCGTGTATTGCCCCCAGCTTTATTGACTTTCCCTGACCGCTCACATATAGCTCTTGCCCTCGCAGCCGCTGCCAAGGCTGGGATTCTCGATTGGGAAGACTCCACTGATTTATGTATGCTTCTCGAAGATAGGCGTTAGCGCCCCAATTTCCCCAAGGGACTCTTTGCGCATACTGACAAGACCACTCCTGTGCCCTTTTCCCAGAGGGGAACAAGACCCCGAGCCCCCAAAGGGATAGTCCCACCTCAGGGTAATCCCAAGAGCCTTGCCAAATCCGCCAATTATTGGCTTTGGAGGTAACCAGCTGCCTTCCTGACAGAGAGGCAGAAAATCTACCCCTGTTGGTCTGCCAGCTGAGGCTTGGAGAAAAAATCAGGTCCTCGCTGCCAGGTAAGGTGAGATATTGGCCAGCGAAGGTGGCTTTGAAGCCTCCCCTTTGGTGGCCCAGGTTGTATTTTATAGTTCGCTCACCAGCTGGCCAATCCGTTTTTGTCTCCACAACCAGGGCAGTGGCAGAGGAGATATAGATTAGCAAAAAAGCGACAATTTTTCTCAAAAAAGCACTTCCATCCTATTGGGTAATCTCCAAACCATTTTAGCAACTTTTTCCATTAAAAGAAAGGCCTCAGAGGATAAAAACACTTCCAACGAAGGCTGGCAGGTGCCATCCACGATCTAAATTTCCCTTGCACCAAGTTCCTGTTATTTAAAACCCTGGCATTGCCCCTGAAGGAATTAAATAGCGCCAAGCTAGAAATACTAACTAAAAAAAGAGGGGTATTTCTATGAGCCAAAAACTCGTTACCAAAATAGGGCTTAAGGGTTGGGAGTATTATGTTATGCTAACAGACAGCGAACTTGAAGATAAAGAAGAAACCCTGACCAAAGTGGCCAGGGCACAAGGAATTGTGGAGGAGATAGGCTCCGGGGACTCTCCTGACCTATAGGATTAAGGCAGAAGGTGGCTGATTCCGGCCACTGCCTTCACATCTACAACGAAGGCAATGCCCCGCCCAGGCTTTTCCAATTGCGCCTCGCGAACAATTGTCTCCAATACCTCTTGGGATTTATCCTGGGAGATCAGGGTTAGGACTATCTCCTTTTCAGGTTCGATGTTAAACCCAAACAATTTCACCTGTTCGTGGATGCCTGTCCCTCTGCCTAGCATAATGGTGCCACCCTCGGCTCCTGCTTTTTTGGAAGCCGCCACCACTTTCTCTGCTGCTCCGCGGTTTACAATTGTGATCACCAAATCATAGCCCATCCTCTTCACCTCCCATTTTTTTTAGCTGCCTGTTATAAAGAACGCCTAAAACTAATACCGCAAGGATTGAGGCCAAAGCTACTAAGGCTACCATGCCAAAGCCCTCTTGGAGTGGGTCTCTGCCCTGGGCTTTGGCAAGGCCTAAAGTGATAGCAGAGACAAAGGTAACGATCATGGGCCCTGTGGCCACACCTGCAGCATCGAAGGCCACAGCTGAAAAAGGTGGGGCTGCATGGCGGACCATCGAAAATGCTAGGAGGTAGCCGGGATAGAGGAAGTAACCCAAGGGAATCCCATAGGCCACTCTCAGAAGAGATGCACCCACAGCTGTGGCCACACCAAAGGATATGGTCATCAGCATCAGTTTGCCTGGGATGGCACCTGAGGAGCCCTGTTCCACCTCAAAGTTTAGGGTGTGCACCCCAGGTTCTGCCAAAGTAATAACGAAACCCAACAGGAAGCCGATAGGAAGCAAAAACCAGCCTTTGAGCTGACCTAAGGCAAAGCCTACCTGCTCTCCTGTGGGGAGGATTCCCTTATATACACCCTGCAAGAAGATGGAAAGACCGATTAAGGCTATAACCACTCCTCCCAGAAGCTGTTTTAACTTTTCCCGTTCTAGCTTAATGATGAAGAATTCAAAGACTAAAAACAAGCCCACCAAAGGAATCAATGCCATTGAAACTTCAGCGAGGATCTTTGGAAATCCAGACCAAAGGCTCATCCCAAAATCACCCCCAAGAGCAACACTGCTAGCACTGGTGCCACGTAGGCCATAGCCACCAAGCCAAAGCCTTCTCTACCCTTTCCTCCCAAGGCTGAGGCCACACCCATCCCCAAAGCTAAGTTAAAGGGAACCAACAGGGGACCTGTGGTGACACCCCCTGCATCGAAAGCAATAGAGAAAAATGATTTAGGAGCAAATGGTGCCAACGCGATCATCAGACCAAAGCTAATAACTAGCAGATAACTCACAGGAAAGCCCAAGAGAAATCGCAGCATAGCCAGGGCCATGAAAATGGCTACGCCCAGGGCAATGGTAAGGATCAGGGTACTTTGCCCTAAAACTGGCGAGACTGACTCCACCTGTCTTGCCAAAATCCGCACATTGGGCTCTGCTACTGTAACTAGAAACCCCAACAAAAAGCCAAAGAAGATCACCAGCCAGGCTTTTCCAGTCTTAGGCAATGCCCCGCCCAAATATTCACCCATAGGCAACAGGCCCAGTTGGGTACCCAATAAAAAGAGGATGAGGCCTATACCCACCAGCACGATACCCCCAAAAAACTGAAAGAAGGTAGACCAGGGGAGCTTTAGGATCACCAGCTGCAGAATCGCAACTATAATAGTGATCGGCAAGATAGCGTTTAAAACTTCTTTTGCAATTTCTTTTATTTTTTGCATTAAATCCCCCTCTCAAAAAAATATGTCCTCAACATTGTAGCAGATCATAGGGAAAAAGGGAAACAACTTCTGACTGTCTCAACAGGTAGAAAGTTAAAATCAAACCTCTGCCTCCCTTGCGTCAGGATCGTACAGCCAAATTTTCCCCTTACCACTCTGCTTTGCGCGATAGAGCGCCTGATCAGCATGCCTAAGCAGGAAATCCTCATCACTGTTATCTTTAGGATAGATGGTAACACCTATGCTTGCTGATATCTTCACAGAAGTATCGCCAATCTCCATTGGCAGAGCTAACACGTCCCGAATGCGCTCAGCTGTTGCGATCCATTCAGCTTCCCCCTTGAGGTGAGGTAAAACCACAATAAACTCATCTCCACCTAAACGGGCTACAATATCTGTGGTCCGTATGGATTCCTGCAGGCGATGAGCTATTTCAACTAATGTCTGATCCCCAGCCTTATGGCCTAAGGTGTCATTGATGGGTTTGAAATCATCTAAGTCAAGATAAAGTACAGCGACAAACGTTCCTGTTCGCCTGCTATGGACAATAGCCTGCGCTAGTCTGTCAAAAAGTAGTCTCCTGTTGGGAAGACCTGTGAGGCCATCGATGAATGCTGCCTCCTCTAGCTTCGCCGTATTAATCTTCAATCTTACTATTGTCCACGCCAGGGATGTTAAAATGAAGCAGGCGAACACCCCTGCACCAATTTTCAAGATAATTCCCTGTTTATCTTCCCAGCCATCTTGGGGTGAAACGCTTAAGACCCAAGTTGCGTTTGAAACTTGAAGAACTCTTTCCTCAGGCTCTACTACCGCCGCTTTAGATGCTGCAATAATCTCCCTCTTACCTGTGGCGGGATTATCCCGCCACAGTTCATACGCTAGCCCGTGTTCTTCTAAATTGGCAAGACCTATTTTTTCAAGGATCTTGTTGATATTGATTACAGTATTGGTGAAGCCCCAAAAATGGGATCTTCCCCTGACATCTGTCAAAAATATTGGTAAACGGCCAATCGCACCATAGCCTCCTTGGATCAGCTTAAAAGGCCCGGCTAAGGTAAGCTTTCCGCTCTCTTTTGTATATCTTGCCTCTGCCACCCTTTCTTTATCTTTGAATAAATTGTGTCCTATAGCTCCTTCATTACCTTTGAGAGGAACCACCTGCTTTACTATGCCATCTGGTGCCAGCTGAATGGAGCTGAGGCCAGTATATAAAGGAAGGGTCTCGCTGGCAAAACGCTGGAAGTCGTGGATAATTCCATCTCCTTGATAAAGCAATGCTGCCACTGTGTAGTTTGCGGATAAATTGTGCTCGATGACCCCTTTAAGTTTTTCTATATAATTGCCAGCGATGTGTTCTACTTCTGCTCTAGCAATTTTTATTCGATTCCCCTCTGAGCGACAAATCACTGCTGTGCAAATAACAGCTGAAATTAGTAAGACCACAAGCCCTACAATCCAGGGACAATACATTAATGAAAGAATGCTAGTTTCTTCGTTCCTCTGTTTTCCCACTCTAGCTCAACACTCCTTAACTATTGGGTTCTTCAACCTCTATATTGTATAGCACATTTAAACAAAATACCAGTATACAACTTTTTTTGACCTCTTTGCAACTTTGTTTGTCTTTTCCTTGACTGGCATCTTTTCCTAGTCTATAATGTAAACAAAACAACCCACTAATTGAGTTTAAGGGAAACCGGTGTAAATCCGGTACAGCCCCTGCTACGGTAACCAGCGACAACGCCGACAAAAGGCCATCGGATTTTCCGAGAAGGCGTCGGCTGAGGAAGACCTGGAAGTCCGGAGACCTGGCTCAATTGTGTAACACCATCTTCAGCGGGAAGAGAGGTGATAGCAGTGTATGCTATCAGAGCTCCATCCTTCAGATGGAGCTCTTTCTTTTTCGAAAAAAATTTGTAGGAGGAACGATTAATGAAAAAATATCTTGCTTTAGCAATAATTCTATCTCTCTTTACAGGCTTTGCCCTAGCCCAAGACCCAGACGGTGTACTTGTGATCACAGCAGAGCGTCTGCCTAGCATCATCTCTCAAACTGCAGCTAGCATCACTGTCCTAGAAAAAGAAGACCTCTCTACCATGGGTGACATCACATCCGCTCTGCGCTCTGTGGTGGGCACAGGGGTAAAACAAAGTGGTGGTACCGCTTCAGTTGCCACTCTCAGCATCCGCAACTGTAGTGCAAGTCAGGTGCTGGTATTGGTAGATGGTCTTCCCCTCACCGGGGCCCAGATGCCAGATCAGGACTTTAGCATTATCCCTGTGGAGCAAGTCGAAAGAATTGAAATTCTCAAAGGGCCTGCCTCCTCCCTCTATGGCGCCAATGCTGTAGGCGGCGTGGTGAATATTATCACTCGCAAAATTGAAAAGCCCTCAACTACAGTTAAGCTGGGTGCCAATAGTTTCAAAACATATCAAAGTAATTTCCTCTACGAAACTTGGGGAGAGAAATTTGATTGGTCCCTAGCTGGTAGTGCCAGCAAGGGACAAGATCACAGGCCCGATACTGAGTTTCAAAAAGGCAATCTTTGGGCTAAAATCCAGATGCCCCTAGCTGACATGATCCTCACTGGAACATTTAATCACTACCAAGATGATAAAAATATTCCTACTCCCCCATTAAATCAAGGCGATCCTTGGGGTAGGGCTAACCAAAAAGATCGAGAGGAAAGATTAACCTTAAATCTCAAAGCTGATGCCTTTACAGCTAACATCCTCTACAGAGACTACTGGCAAAAATATGAAGGCTGGAGTCTTTCAGAGCATAAGAATCAAGGCTTTTACATAGACGGCCAATACGCTTTAACTGTGGCTGATCTCCCCTTTCTGGTTGGTGGTGACCTAGCTTTCGATAAGGTGGAAAGCACGAACTTAGGTGCTGAGGCAAAACAGCTCCTGCGAGGTGGGATCTTCCTTCAGCAAAAGAGCCAACTGGATCTGGGGCTCATGCGCACAAACCTACGCTATGATTATCATCCCAGTTTTGGCAGTTACCTTAGCCCCAGCTGGAATCTTCTCATGCCAATCGACGAACAAATTAGCACCTGGGTAGGGGTGGCAAGGGCATTTCGTGCTCCTTCCATGAATGACCTGTATTGGGAGGATCCTTACAGCTATGGAAACCCCGAACTGAAACCTGAGACCGCCACAAATGGAGAGCTAGGAGTGCGGCTGACGCAAAGGAAACTCTCACTGGAGCTTGTTGCCTTCGCACGGAAAGTGGAGGATCTGATCGATTGGATGCCAACAGGTGACCCAGAAATGGACCCTTGGATGGTAGATAATTACGGCACTCACCTATTTTATGGTCTAGAAGTCACAGGCACCTTTAAAATTGTCAAGAGTCTTTCTATAGATTGTGGCTATACGCTTAAAGAAGGAAAAAATATCACAAGCAGGACCCAAACTCACTATACACCAAGACATACCATAACTGGTAGCTTGCAATTCATCTCAGGTCTTTTGACAGGTCAACTAGATGGTCATTTCCAATCAAAACAAATAGGAAAGCTACTTGTGGGCACAAAAAACCTTCCCAGTCGTACTGTTTTGGGCTGCCAGCTCTCATACCCAATCGGAGAGGGCAAAATAGCATTGCGGGTTGATAACCTCACAGATACCAAATACGAAGAACAAGCTGGCTACCACATGCCACCGAGGCACTTCTCCCTTTCCTTCTCGCAAAACTTTTAAGGCGGGATCTACTGTGAGCAAGACTGGTCTTTTCCTTTGCCTTTCTGCTATCGTCCATCTAGGGGTGCTTTTAATTCCAGCTACCTTGCCCCAATCCCAAGGCCAGTATCTTCAGATGGGCGAAATAGAGCTAGTGGACTCCCAAGCCGGGGAGTCCACTAGCTTCCCTATTGCCAAAATCCAAAAAAATAGTCCTCTAGCGCCTGCTGATGACCACCAAAAACCACAAGTTCCTTCCTTTAATGAGCCCTCCGAGGACAAACCACTAAACTCGTTTGCGGAAATCCCCCAAACTCCCTCAAAAGAACCAGTAGCTCCCCAGCTCTCTCCTTCTGTAATACCCGCATCTTTCGCACCTGGAGAGCCGAAGACAACAAAGCCCAGCACCATAGATGCTGAGCCACAGAACATTAAGGCTGAACCTAGTAAGCCAAGTTCAAATACTCAAATCCCTAAAGATCCCAGTGGGGTGCCACGGGGCAAGGAACCTGTATTTGAGCCTGCTAAAAATCCTTCCAGGGTACTGGAGCCAGTCCCTACTAGCAAAACTGAAGCTGCTATTCCTCCTCCCACAGGGGGCGCCACTGTAAAGTCGGACACAGCGGATAAAGCCTCTGGGGGACCCAGTTTTGGGGCTTATCCTAAAGCGAAGATTCCCCAACCTCCATACCCACCATTGGCTAGAGCCAAGGGGATTGAGGGGACTGTGGGGCTGTCTGTGGAAGTACTTCC
>DIQB01000020.1:0-33211 GCA_002427165.1 Firmicutes bacterium UBA5473 | reverse complement strand
AACTATCATGCCTGGCAGCCGAAGGTAGTGAATGGAAAAGAAGTAAGTTCTTGGCTCAAGTGGGAGGTACAGTTCAGGCTAGTGGATTAGCTCCCAGGCATCGGAACTGCCGGGTTGGGAGTTTTGTGACCACCATTTAGCCCGATATTTTTGTCCCCGATAAAAAACCTCATCCCCAGCCTCATATACATTGAACCCCCGCCACTGGTCGGTTAATTCTTGCCAAGGGCTTTCCAACAAACCAGGTTTTTCGTTCTGAGTCCAATTTCTTGCCTTAAACTGCCTGCCCTCATAGATGACAATGTCATCTCCCCTATAGACATTAAAATTCCGCCATTCATCTGTGATCTCTTGCCAGGGACTTGTTAGCTCTCCTGGAACTTGGTTAGGACCTGCATAGTATCTAGCTTGGAAAACTCTTCCGTTATAGATTATATATTCGCCTCTTCTATAGCTGGCAGCAGGATCCCAGAGGGGATAATCTGGAAGCTCTCCACCACCGCTTGCCGCCTCTATACCGTCTTCCTGCGCAATCAGGCCATGGAGTCTACACTCAATTTTGTAGGAGCCATTTTCTATTGTGTAGATATATGTGCCACCTGTTGGGCAAAGTTTCATCTTCCCAGGCACATCAAGAGCATTTAAGTCATCTGGATAGGAATCTTCCTTGGCATAAAAAAATGCAAGGGCAGATTGGAGGTTCCTCAGATTACTTCTGCAAGAGACAAGTTTTGCCTGCTCCTTTGAGGTCCCCATGCGCGGCAGGACAATAGCCAAAAGGATCCCCAGCACCACAACTATAATTAAAAGCTCAATGATGGTAAAGCCCTTTTGGCTTTTCTGCCTATGGAAAATATTATTCACTTCTCTTGCCTTCCCCCATTTGAGAATTGTTATCTATATTTATTCTCTTTTTGCTATTAAATTCCTGCTTGCCCTTACTTTAACGCTCACACAGAGCAAGTCCCGTGGATTCTCGGGCTAAATCACAAGTAGGCAATACTAATCTCTCCACAAGCGTTAATTCCCGTTTGCCCGACGGTACTAGTCCTTTACCGCTCACTATGGGTTTGCGAATATTCACACTTGGACTATAATCGTTTCGAATAGTTAGGTCGTATGGATGCACATTGGTGGTCACTAACGATATGGATATGAATATTATATAAGTATCAAAGTGTACTTTACATTTTATTGTTTAGTTTTTTAAAAACTGCTGCCTATCCTCCAAAGAGTTAATAGTTTCGCTTGGAATGTGTTGATGTTAACACCACCTTCGGACAATAATGTAAGGAGGAAAAAATGAAAACGAACAAACCTTCTCTTCAGAAGGCTCTCGTGGTCGATCCGACCACCGGATACCTGGTTCCAGACTATTTTGGTACCGCCAACTGGGCCTATAGTCCGCCACTGAGAAAATTCGTTGATGCATTGCCAGGGCTTGACTCTAACGCCTCAAACGCTTTGGGTCAGTACATCCCGGTTGCAGTCGCTGATAAGACGACCTATCCAGGCTCTGACTACTACGAAATCGCCGTTGTTGAGTTTAAAGAGCAGATGCACTCAGATCTACCACCTACTACGCTCCGAGGCTATGTGCAATTGTCCACTACAATCGTGGCCGGTAGGCGAATTGCTATAACCAATAGTGATGGTACACCTGTTTTAAAAGGCGATGGCACCCAGGCTTACGGTGTAGATGCACCACATTATATGGGGCCTGTTATTATTGGCACCCGTGACGTACCGGTGCGCATCAAGTTCTACAATCTGCTTCCTACCGGAGTTGGCGGTGAGCTCTTCATCCCGGTAGATACAACCATTATGGGGGCGGGGATGGGGCCCCTAGAAATGGATGCCATGCCCATGAATTATACACAAAACCGCGCTAACATCCATCTCCATGGTAATAACACCATCTGGATCAGCGATGGGACACCACATCAGTGGATTACCCCGGCTGGTGAAGACACTCCCTATCCTGAGGGTGTTAGTGTGATGAATGTACCTGATATGGAAGACGTAGATGATCCCCGCGATGGGGTGCAAACCTTGTATTACACCAACGCACAAAGTGCCAGGCTAATGTTCTATCATGATCACTCATATAGTATCACTCGCCTAAACGTCTATGTGGGAGAAGCCGCACCTTATCTACTGACAGACCAGGTCGAACAGGATTTAATCAAGGGCACCAACGAATCCGGGGTCAACCCGGGCTTGAAGAAAGTACTTCCCGAGCTTGGGATTCCCATTGTCGTCCAAGACAAAACTTTCGTTGATGCCAATACCATCCT
Source organism: Firmicutes bacterium UBA5473 (assembly GCA_002427165.1). Lineage (GTDB taxonomy): Bacteria > Bacillota > DTU084 > DTU084 > DTU084 > UBA5278. Next base: position 30,914 of record DIQB01000020.1, on the reverse strand, counting down.
TGATACGGATCCTACCTGGGCTTGGGGGACAACACCTGGCACACCCAATACCGGTGACCTTTGGTACCCTCACGTCTATAGTCCCGCCCAAAATCCCTGGGACCCTACCGGAGTAAACGCGTTTGGTCGCTGGATGTACGGTCCGTGGTTTTGGCCACCCACAACAGATATAATGCATGGGCCAGTTCCGAACCCTTACTACGATCCCGAAAATGCACCCGATCAACCGCCGATGATGCCCGCAATGCCTCGTCCTTCAATGCCAGGCGAGGCGTTCATGGATACCCCCATTGTGAACGGTACGGCCTACCCGTACCTGGAATTGGAGCCCAAGGCTTACCGTTTCCGGATCCTCAATGCCGCCGATGATCGTTTCTTTAACCTGCAGCTGTATGTAGCTGATCCTGCCGGCCACATCTCAGCTGACACGGGATATGCTACAGAAGTCAAGATGATATCCGCTTGTGGCACGCCTGGCCTCCCTGCCGACTGGCCAAGTGGTGTGCCCGACCCGTCCTTGAAAGGACCGGACTGGATTCAGATCGGAACCGACAGCGGTTTCCTGCCAGCACCTGTGGTAATACCCAGCCAGCCCATCACCTGGAACCTGAATGCCACAACCTTCAACGCCGGAAATGTTGATCAACACTCGCTCCTTTTGGGACCAGCAGAACGAGCAGATGTGATCGTTGATTTTTCACAGTACGCTGGGCAGACCCTCATTCTCTACAATGATGCTCCCGCAGCTTTCCCTGCGGCAGACCAGCGCTATGACTATTACACAGGTAATCCAGACCTAACTGGCGAGGGTGGTGCGCCGACCACGCAACCCGGCTACGGTCCTAACATCCGTACAATCATGCAAATCAGGGTAGCTGCCTCTAACCCCGCGCCTTACGACATCACCGCATTAGAAGCAATATTTACTAAAACAGACACGAAAAGAGGTGTTTTTGAATCATCTCATGATCCGATCATAATACCACAGGCTGCATACAATTCCGCATATAACGTTATAGATCTCCCTGCGGATGCTGGCAGCGCCTACGTGCAACTTCATGAATTCTCCAAGACCTTTCGACCAATAGACGCAAATGGAGCACTTCTGGCGCCTGTTACTCTACCGATCGAACCTAAGGCTTTGCAGGATGAAATGGGCGAAGTCTACGACACTGAGTACGGACGGATGAGTGGCATGCTAGGACTAGAATTTCCGGCCTCCAGTTCCAACTTCAGTCAATTTGTTGTCTACGGCTATGCCAGTCCACCCGTTGAAATTATCAAAGGCACAGCAGATCTTAATACAATCCCCATTGGCTCTGTTGATGATGGAACTCAGATCTGGAAGATCACTCACAATGGTGTAGATACCCATACCATTCACACACACTTATTTTCTGGTCAGCTCATCAACCGAGTTGCCTGGGACGGTGCTTTGATTCCACCTGATCCTAATGAACTAGGCTGGAAGGAAACCTTCAGGGTAAACCCGCTCGAGCATACAATCATTGCGCTGAGGCCGAATATTCCTACCCCCTCTCAGGTACCATTCGAGGTACCAAACAGCGTGCGCCTGATCGACCCGACAATGCCCGAGGGCTCTGCATTAAAACCTCCTCCACCCGCAGGATGGTTCGATCCATTGGGTAATCCAATTAGCCAAGTTACCAATCATTACGTGAACTTCGGTTGGGAGTATGTCTATCACTGCCATATTCTAGCCCACGAAGAGATGGATATGATGCACTCGATGGTGTTTGCTGTTCCGCCAAAAGAGCCTTCCAATCTAGTTGCGACTCTTAACGGTTTCCTCTTTTTCAGGCGTGTAGATCTATCCTGGACGTCCAATTCCACAAACGAGACTAACTTCACTGTTCAAAGAGCGCTCAATAGCACTGGCCCCTGGACCACTCTGGCAACACTACCCTCCGGCTCAACTTCTTACACCGATCCCATCGGGATTACGAATAACACTTACTACTACCGTGTGTTTGCTTCCAATACTGTCGGTGACACCGCAACTCCTGGCTTCCCCACGATGACAATCGACTCTAACTTCTCCAACGTCGTGCGGGTTAGCCGAGTTCAACCGCCAGCGGCTCCCACCAACTTGATTGCGAGGGTGCAGCCTGGACCTCAAGTTCGTCTATCCTGGCGTGATAATTCCATTAACGAAACCGGTTTTCTCATTGAACGTTCTGATAATGGTGGACCTTATTTCCCACTCGCCATAGTTGGATCAGGGTTTTTCACGGGTAACGTCAACTACACTGATAGAACTGTCAAGCCCAGCAATCATTATGCATACCGAGTCGCAGCCGCAAGTGAAGTTGGGTTATCGGCTTATTCAAACACGGCGATCGCTAATTTATAACGCCCAGCATCTTCTAATATGATAATCCCAGTCGAAATAGGAATTGGCTCCTCCGATATGCTCACATTTCCTTGGAATTAAAATCTAGCTGCAACTGCAAGCATTCAGTGACTGGATAAACTAGAACGATAATGTGGGTTTAAGGGAAACCGGTGAAATCGCTACAGCCCCAGTTATGGTAACCACAACAACGCCAGCAACAGCCATCGGGAATTTTTTCCGAGAAGCGTCGGCTGCGGAAGGCCAGGAATTCCGGAGACCTCAATGAATGTAACACCATCTTCAACGTGAAGAGAAGTGATAACATTGTCTGCTTTCAGAGCTCCATCCTTCAGGTGGAGCTTTTCCTTTTGAAAAAAATTAATTGCCTCTTTCTTATCGAGTCCTGCGAGGTCCCCAGGCGCGGAAGAAAAATAGCCAAAAGGATCCCAAACACCACAATTATGCTTGAAAGTTCAATGAGGGTAAAGCCACTTTGGCCCTTCTGGCTATAGAATCTTCTTTGCATTTCACTTGCTCTTCCCCTCCTGAAAAGTGTATAATTGACTATGTAAACTAAAAGGCCAGGAGGTTTTTGAATGAAAAGATCTATTATTAGCATCATCCTAATTATTACTTTTTGCTTAAGCTCTGCACTTGCTGCCTCCTATGTAGTCAAACCCGGAGATTCTCTTTGGAAGATAGCAACAAACCACAGCACAACAATCCATGCACTGATAGAAGCTAACAACCTCTCCTCCACAGAACTATACCCCGGACAAATCCTCGCTATTGGCGAGACCAACAGCACTTACCGGGTCCAAAGTGGGGACACCATGTATAAAATCGCAGCGAAAAAGGGTGTTAGCCTTACGTCATTGCTGGAGGCTAACCCAAATATCGATCCAAATCGGATCTACCCAGGGCAACTCCTCATGATCCCAGCATCCGTGACCAAGGCTCCAACAACCAGCATAATACCTGTGAGCAACTTTGCTATTAAAGTAGCTGAATTAGTGAATGTGGAAAGAGCTAAGAGAGGCCTGGGCGCACTAAATTTAGACGGAAGGCTTACTGTAGTTGCTCAAGATAAGGCCCAAGATATGCTTCGAAATAACTACTTCTCTCATACCTCCCCCGGCTACGGCTCCCCCTTTGAAATGATTAAGAAGTACGGTATCCGCTATTCCTACGCTGGTGAGAACATCGCAAGGGGCCAGGAATCGCCTGAGGAAGTAATGGCGGATTGGATGGCAAGCTCAGGCCATAGAAGCAATATCTTAAGCTCTAACTTCGACACAATTGGCGTTGGTCACATGCAAGGCATTTGGGTACAGATGTTCATCAAAAGCAAATAGCTTTTTTAAAGAGCTCGCAGCTTGTTGGGTCTCCATTCGGAAAAATTGTTGGCTGATGCTATAGAGATGTAGAAAGCAGTCCGGTCCTGCAGAAGCTATGTCAGCCTACCAAAAGAAGTTCAGCTTCGCCTCTGATATTTCGTGGGATGAGGTTATTGACTCTGGTCGAAGGTTGTATGTGACGTACGGCGAGATGATTGGCAATAATACATTCCTAAGCATAGAGAAACGACCCGCATCTTTACTCTGCGAGTCGCTTCTCCATCATCCCATGCACCCACAAAAGCGTTGCCCTGTGTCGAAGGGATTATGTCTCCAATTTCGGTGGACACGGATTTTTTCCCAAGCGGCAGTATAAAACCTTTACCGACAAAGTTCAAAATAGTGATGATCCGAGGAAACACACTCCCCCCGCGCCGCCCCTTTTGCAGAGCACCTCTTTTTAAAATACTATACCCAACCATATGAAAATACCGCTGCCCAGAACAAGGACTACCCAATCGGAGGGGCGCATACAAAGTTCATGGAGTCGCGTCCGTCCCTCGCCACCTCGATAAGCCCTGGCCTCCATGGCTATAGCCAGCTCATCTGCCCTTTGGAAAGAACTAATAAAAAGGGGAACCAAAAGAGGAACCATCGCTCGCACCCTTCGCGTTATGCTACCGGTGGTAAAATCTGCGCCTCGGGCCATCTGCGCTTTCATAATCCGCTCTGTCTCATCTAAGAGGGTGGGGATAAAGCGCAAGGCGATGGTCATCATCATCGCCAGCTCACCTACTGGCAAGCCGAACCTTTTTAGCGGTCCCAACAAATACTCTAGTCCATCTGTGAGAGCCACAGGGGAGGTTGTCAGGGTGACGAGTGTAGTGCCAAACATAAGAAGTGCCAGACGCACCACAACTGTAAATCCCTCCACCACTCCCTCATAGGTGACCTTCAGTGGACCCAAAGCATAGAGCACCCGTCCCGGATCTGTGAATGCATGGAGGAGCCAGGTGATCAGCAGCAACCAAAAAATAGGTTTCAGTCCCCGGAAAATCAATCTTAGGGGAATGCGGCTGAGGAGCGCAGAGAATAGCACCAGGGCTGCTACTGGAAGAAAACCTGGGAGCTTTTGAATCATAAAAATAGTCACCACAAGCACAAGGCTAACCAACAGCTTTGTGCGAGGATCTAGGTTATGCACTGGGGATTCCCCTGGCACATATTGTCCGATTGTAACACCCTTTAGCATCTCTGCCTCCACGCGCTAATTATTTCCTCACTAGCCTGAGGAACTGTAAAAAGATCCCCCCGCACAGGCCAGCCCTTCGCACGAAGCTGCTGGAGGAGCGCTGTTACAGGAGGTGGTGCCAGTGACGCCTCCCCTAGCTTCTCCTGTTGACTGAAAACCTGCTCTGGCGTGCCGTCTAAAAGAACCTGGCCTTCGTTTAGAACCACCATTCTGCTCACCCGCGGTGCGAGCTCCTGCATGCGATGGGAGATGAGGATAATTGTCCGGCCCTCTCTGTGGAGTCGCTCTACCACAGAGAGCAAGATGTTTCTACCTTCTGGATCCAGGCCTGCAGTGGGCTCATCTAAAATTAGAATCTCAGGCTCCATGGCTAAGACTCCTGCGATTGCCACCCGCCTTCTCTGCCCACCACTGAGGGCAAAGGGAGAGCGTTCACCAATTGCGGGATCCAGCCCCACAAGCATCAAGGCCCGCTGCGCCCTTTTTTCCGGGTTAGAAAGCTCTAAATTCCGGGGGCCGAAACTCACATCGGAGAGCACAGTCTCATCGAAGAGCTGATGCTCTGGATACTGGAAAACCATTCCCACCTTGCGGCGAAGTGCCCTGAAGTCCTCTTTTTGACTTGGATCCAGGCCTGCCACACAGATGGTGCCTTTTGGCGCAGGCAGGAGCCCTGCAATCAGCTGCACCAGGGTAGATTTACCAGAGCCAGTTTGTCCAGCTAAGCCCACAAACTCCCCCTGCTTGATGCTAAGGGAAACTCCCCTCAAGGCCTCCCCTGCCTGGGATGTGTTTTCGTATGTAAAGACGAGATCTTGAATTTTAATTATTTGCATAGCCATGTCACCAAAGCCTCTGTAGTAAAAATATGGGAAGGAACAAGGATCCCACTTTTGCGTAGCTCATGGCCCAATTCCGCAATCTGGGGTAGCTCGAGCCCTAGCTGGGAAAGTTTTTGTCCGTGGCCAAAGACCTCCTGGGGAGAGCCACAAAGGGCCAGGCTTCCCTGGGAGAGCACCAAAATTCGCTGAGCCCTGGCAGCTTCCTCCATAAAGTGGGTAACTAAAATAATAGTAATTCCCTGTTGCTGTAGGCCCCTGAGGGTCTCCCACACCTCAAGGCGGCCCTGGGGGTCCAGCATGGCTGTGGGCTCGTCTAAAACGATGCATTTAGGCTTCATAGCCAGCACTCCTGCGATAGCAACCCGCTGTTTTTGCCCGCCAGAGAGCTTATGGGGTTCGGCCCGAGAGAGGTGGCTCATTCCCACCTGCTCCAGGGCCCAGTCCACACGCTCTCGGATCAGAGCCGAGGGCAAACCCAGGTTTTCCGGACCAAAGGCCACGTCCTCCTCCACTGTGGTGGCAACCAACTGGTTGTCGGGGTTTTGAAAAACCATCCCTACCTGTCGGCGGATCTCCCAGATTTGGTCGCTATCGGCAGTAGATGTGGCGATTCCATCCACCAATACCTCCCCCTCTGTGGGGAGGAGAAGTCCATTTAAATGCTGGGCTAGGGTAGATTTACCCGAACCATTGGGGCCGATAACGGCAAGAAACTCCCCTGAATTCACATGAAAGGAGAGATTCGCGAGGGCTGTGGTCTCCCTGTAGAGATAGGAGACGTTTGTCAGTTCAATCAGAGCCATGGGGATCCTCCCAAATGAAAAAGGTTAGAGAGTCGTAATCGGCCTCTAACCTTTCCTTTTGCATTATGTCCTCAGACTAATTCGATTAAAGCCGTTGGGGCTGCATCTCCCCGGCGTAGTCCTGCTTTCAGAACTCTTGTGTAACCGCCAGTGCGTTCGCTATAACGGGGAGCGATCTCGCCAAAGAGCTTTTGTACAGCCTCAGGCGAGAGCAGATAGGCTGAGGCCTGGCGCCTGGCGTGAAGATCGCCGCGTTTACCCAAGGTGATCAGCTTATCCACTTCCCCTTTTACGGTCTTTGCCTTTGCCTCGGTGGTGATCACCCGGCCATGGAGAATTACCGATGTGGCCAGGTTGCGCAGCAGGGCTTGGCGTTGGGCAGTGGGCCGTCCTAATTTCCGCATTCTTTTCCCTCCTCCACGCTACTCCTCTTCCTGGCGAAAGGAAAGGCTAAGGCTATCGAGCTTTTGCTTTACCTCTTCCAGGGATTTTTTGCCCAAGTTCCGTACCTTCATCATATCCTCTTCTGTTTTCCGGATCAATTCTTCCACTGTATTGATTCCGGCCCGCTTGAGGCAGTTATATGAGCGTACAGAAAGATCTAGTTCTTCGATGGGCATCTCTAAGATCTTGTCCTTTTCCTCTTCCTCTTCCTGAGCCTCTTCTTGACTTTCCTCAAGACCAGTTAGATTAGTGAAAAGGCTAAAATGATCGATTAAGATCTTGGCTGCCGCGCTGATGGCTTCCTCTGGATTGATGCTGCCATCTGTCCATAGCTCGAAAACCAAGCGATCGTAGTCTGTAATTTGCCCCACGCGAGTGTGCTCTACATTGTAGTTAACTTTACGCACAGGGCTGAAGATGGCATCCACAGGAATTACGCCGATAGGATCATCAGGCTTTTTCAATTTATCTGCTGGTACATAGCCCCTGCCCTTTTGGATGACTAGTTCCATCTCTAGCTGGCCATCTTTATCCAAAGTGGCAATGTGCAGATCGGGATTTAGGACCTCCACTTCGCTACTGAGCTGGATATCGCCAGCAGTAACCTCAGAGGGGCCCTTCAGTTCCAACCTCCCGGTCTGTACATCATCGCTATGGACTCTGAGCAGGACCTCTTTCAAGTTCAGCATGATCTCAATTGTATCCTCCACTACCCCTGGAATGCTGGAGAATTCATGGAGCACGCCATCAATCTTCATGGAAGTCACGGCTGCTCCAGGTAGTGAGGAGAGCAAGACACGCCTGAGTGCATTGCCCAAAGTGGTTCCATAACCTCGCTCAAGAGGCTCAATTACAAACTTACCATAGGTATCCTCGCGCTTTTCGCACTCGATCCGTGGCTTCTCAGTTTCGTACAATCTTACACCCTCCTTCAAAACACGCCGTTGGCGCTAAGTTCATCAAGGCAGAGGGTTATCTTGAATAAAGCTCTACAATCAGATGCTCTTGAATTGGGGTATCGATCTGCTCGCGCTTTGGTAGCTCCAAGACGCGTCCTGAGAGAGACTCAGCATTCAGCTGGAGCCATTCAGGCACTGCTCGCTTGCCCAAATCTTGAGCTAGCGAGGCAATCGCAGGATGCTCCCGGCTACCCTCGCGTACTGCCACTTCATCTCCTGCCCTCAGTTGGTAGGAGGGGACATTAACGCGCTTGCCATTTACTTGGAAATGACCGTGAAGTACCATCTGCCTTGCCTCTGCCCTTGAGACTGCGAAGCCTAGCCGATAGACTACATTATCCAGCCTTCTTTCCAGTAACTGCAATAGGTTCTCACCGGTGATTCCCCGTTTGCGCTCTGCCATCTTAAAATAACGGAGAAATTGTCCCTCTAGCATGCCATAGCTCTGACGCAGCTTCTGCTTCTCACGAAGCTGCAGGCCATACTCGGATACTTTCTTCCTGCCCTGCCCATGTTCCCCAGGGGCATAGGACCTTCGATCGATGGCACACTTGCTTGTAAAACATCGGTCCCCCTTCAGGAAAAGCTTCTCGCCTTCCCGCCGGCACAACCGGCAGACCGGGCCCGTGTATCTTGCCATCAGTTACACCTCCTTACTTAGCTACACCCGCCGCCGCTTTGGTGGACGGCAACCATTATGGGGAATAGGCGTTACATCCTTGATCATGTTCACTTCTAGGCCTGCGGCCTGCAGTGAACGGATGGCAGCCTCCCTGCCGGATCCTGGTCCTTTTACAAAGACCTCGATCTCACGTAGACCATGCTCCATGGCGACTCTAGCAGCAGCATCTGCTGCCATCTGCGCGGCAAAGGGTGTTCCCTTACGGGAACCCTTAAATCCCACATTGCCCGAGCTGGCCCAGGAGAGAACATTGCCTCCAGTATCGGAAATTGTCACAATGGTATTATTAAAGGTGGAACGAATATGAGCCACGCCGCTTTCGATATTCTTGCGTTCCCTACGACGGGGCTTAGCTCCACGCTTAGCCTTGGCCATTCTCTCTTACCTCCCTTAAGCCCGTTTCTTCTTAGCTCCAATTGAGCGCTTGGGGCCTTTTCGCGTTCTCGCATTGGTGCGAGTGCGCTGTCCACGCAAAGGCAGACCCATACGGTGCCTTCTGCCTCTAATGGAGCCAATATCGATCAGGCGCTTAATGTTCATGGCTTCCTCACGCCTAAGATCGCCTTCTACCTTGTAGTCACCGTCGATGATCTCCCGAATCTTTGAAACCTCAGCTTCGGTTAGATCCCGAACCCTTGTGGCTGGATTGATTCCAGCTGCAGCCACAATTTCCTGGGCTAAAGAGTGGCCGATCCCATAGATATAGGTGAGGGCCACCTCTACTCGCTTGTCCCTGGGTAGATCCACTCCTGCTATCCGAGCCATCGTTACACCTCCCCCTAACCCTGCTTCTGCTTATGCTTAGGATTCTCGCAGATTACCATCACCCTGCCCTTACGGCGGATGAGCTTACATTTCTCGCAGATCTTTTTAACTGAAGGGCGTACCTTCACTTTCGTTACCTCCTTGCCCCCTACTTGTACCGATAAACAATCCGACCCCGCGTTAGGTCGTAAGGGGAGAGTTCAACTGTTACCTTATCCCCAGACAATATCTTAATGAAATGCATCCGCATTTTTCCGGAAATATGGGCCAGTACCTTATGGCCATTGTCCAATTCCACCCGAAACATTGCGTTCGGAAGGGGCTCAATTACTCGCCCTTCCACCTCAATTACATCCTGCTTAGCCAAGTTTCTCCTCCCCTCCCCTACTAGGAGTCGTGTTATTTTCCAGCTCTAGAAGTTTTATGAGGGCACCTCTGAGCTCAGAATTAGTTACCTTCTCGTCAGCTTCCAATTTTTCGCCTAGCTCCCTGTCTCGCTCTCGGCGCCATTGTAAATGCAAAGGGTTTTTCCTTTTGGGATCCTCCAGCTTCCGTCTAGCCCCATCTGCCACTAACACCCTGTCAGCTTCCTGCCCCACTACAAGATAGTGGTGCCCTCTGTCCCGGCCACTAGCCGAGCTTACCAATTGCCCCAAAAGCGGATATTTTACCATAGCTAGCTTTTAGCCTCCTGGAGGATAGTCAAAACTTTGGGGCCGTCCTCACAGATAGCAACTGTATGCTCAAAGTGAGCGGATAGCTTACCATCTGCAGTTTTCACAGTCCAATTGTCAGGGCCTAGCATCACCCTGGAAGTACCTAGGTTGAACATAGGTTCAATAGCTAGGGTCATTCCTGCTTTCAGCAGCAGTCCCCGGCCAGCTTTGCCAAAGTTTGGTACCTGGGGATCCTCATGCATTTGCCTGCCGATGCCGTGGCCAACAAGTTCCCGAACCACACCGTAGCCAGCCCTTTTGCCAACAGCCTCGACACTTGAGGAGATGTCCCCAAGGCGATTTCCTGGTTTCGCCTGCCCGATACCAGCCCACAGCGCCTCCTCGGTGATTGTTAGGAGCTTTCGCGCCTCAGAGGTAATTTCCCCTACAGGCAACGTTTGAGCGCTATCAGCATGCCAGCCTCCTAAAATGGTGCCTATATCGAGACCGATAATGTCACCGTCCTGGAGGGTAATATCATCTGGAATGCCGTGGACTACCTCATCGTTAATGGCTACGCAGATGCTACCAGGAAAGCCCTGGAAGCCTTTAAACGAAGGAATTGCACCGCGCGCGCGAATATAATCCTCAGCAGCCCTGTCCAGCTGGGCTGTTGTTATTCCAGGCCTTACCAGCTCACGCATTTTCGCATGGGTCTGGGCTAAAACCTGCCCTGAAAGATACATTAGCTGGATTTGTTCAGAACTTTTAAGGGTAATCAATTCATCGCTACCCCCAACTGGGCTTTGATTTGCTGGTACGTACCCTCTCGGCTAAGATTGCCGTCAACTGTGATTAAGATCCCTTGTTTTTCGTAGTAATCGCACAAGGGCGCTGTTTGCTCAGCATAAACTGCCAGACGTTTCCTGATGGTGTCCGGCTCATCATCTGCCCTGCGCTCTACAACTCCACCGCACCCATCGCAGATGCCCGGCTCTTTAGGTGGCTTGCTCCCAGCATGGAAGGGCGCACCGCATTTTTTACAGACCAGCCGCTCTGCCAGGCGACTGACGATCAATTCAGGATCTGTCTTTACCTCAATAACAAAATCTAGTTCCTGACCCTGTGCTTCCATAATCTCAGCTAAGGCCTGAGCCTGAGGCAAAGTGCGGGGGAAACCATCCAGTAGGCAACCCCTCTCCCCGATTTGCCCAAAGAACTCCTCAACGAGGCCAATAATTACCTCATCGGGAACCAGCTGGCCAGCGCTCATATAGGAAGCTGCCTCTTGTCCCAAAGGGGAACCTGAGGCAATAGCCTCCCGCAAGAGATTGCCAGTGGAAAGATGAGTCAGGCCTAAATCCCGAACTAACAGTTCTGCCTGGGTGCCTTTGCCAGCACCAGGGGCCCCGAGTAAGATTATTTTCAAGCCCTTCTTCTTACTCATTTAATGAACCCCTCGTAGTTTCGCATCACCAAACTGGTTTCCAGTTGCTTCATGGTATCTAGTGCCACGCCAACCACGATCAAAAGCGAGGTGCCGCCCCAATAGATGCTGGTGATTCGGGTCAATCCCGAGATTAGATAGGGCATTATGGCGATCCCCGCTAAGAAGAACGCACCCACTAAAGTGATCCTAGTGAGCACCTTTTCCAGGTATTCAGCTGTGGGTCTGCCAGGTCTGATCCCCGGGATAAACCCACCATACTTCTTAATATTGTTCGCTACCTCAACTGGGTTGAAAGTAACTGCTGTATAGAAGTAGGTGAAAAAGATGATCATGATCACATAGATCACGTTATAGAGTACGCTGCGCATGCCAAATAAATGCTCATACTTCTGCAGCGCTGGAATAAACATGGCTAGAGTCTGGGGAAAAGCCAGCACACTTGAAGCAAAGATTACGGGAATTACCCCAGCCGAGTTGAGTCGCAAGGGAATGTGGGTGCTCTGTCCGCCCATCACCCTCCTGCCCACAACGCGCTTTGCATAATGGACTGGAATCTTCCTTTGTGCCTCTTGCACCAAAATCACCGCTGCGATTGTGGCGATGGAGATCACAAAAAATAGTGCCACGTTCCAGATGCTAACCCCGCCCTCGCCTACGGATTTCAATGTGTTGGAAACGCTCCAAGGCAGACGGGCCACAATACCTGTGAAGATGATGAGGGAAATCCCATTGCCAATTCCCTGCTCTGAGATCTTCTCCCCAAGCCACATGAGAAAGCAGGTTCCTGCTGTCAATGTTAGGAGAATCATGGCAAGTGTCCAGTTGTAAGGAAGCAGATCGTCTGTCACGTACTGACGGATGGTCATGGTGATACCGAAAGCCTGAAAAAGGCCCAGCACCAAAGTACCCCATCTGGTGTACTTGGCTATAATCTTATGACCGTCAGCTCCCTCTTTTGCCAACTCCTCAAGACTGGGAATGACAACTGTTAGCAGCTGCATGATAATGGAAGACGTGATATAAGGGTTAACACCCAGGGCGAAAATTGTAAAGCGGCTGAGGGCACCACCGGCAAACATATCCAAAAGACCAAAGATGTTGTTGCCACCGAGATGCTTAGCAATTTCGGCGGTGTTTACACCTGGCACTGGAATATAGGCGCCGACGCGAAAAACCAGAAGCAGGCCTAGGGTATAGAGCAGTTTCTTCCTGATGTCTGCTACTTTGATCGCGTTTTGAAATGCCTCTAACACACTAGACCACCTCCACCTTCCCGCCACGAGCGGCAATCTTCTCCGCTGCAGCTTTACTGCATGCATCAACCTTTACAATAAGGCTTCGTTCAAGTTCCCCCTCACCGAGAACCTTGACAAAATCGGGGTTTCCTTTCACTAATCCCTGGCTTTTCAAAAGCTCAGTTGTGACTTCGGTCCCATCGTCGAAGCGATTGAGGGCCTCTACATTGATAACGGCAACTTCCTTTTTGAAAATGTTGGTGAAGCCGCGCTTAGGAAGACGCCGCTGCAGAGGTGTCTGGCCACCTTCGAAGGATGGGCCTTTGCCTCCACCTGACCGGGCCTTTTGACCCTTGTGGCCTTTGCCTGATGTCTTGCCGAGGCCTGAGCCAATACCTCTACCTACGCGCTTGGCAGTCTTTCTGCTTCCAGGCTCTGGCCGCAGTTCATGAAGCTTCAACCTGATTCACCCCCCTTGAATCCAAACTTAACGTCAACTTACGCAATTTCCTCTACCCTTACCAGATGGGAAACCTTAGCTACCATGCCACGGATCGCGGGGGTATCCGGTTTTTCCACGCTACTGTATAGCTTACGGAGCCCCAAAGCTGTGATCGTGTCTTTCTGGTTCTGGGCATAGCCGATGGGGCTCTTGTTGAGGGTAATCCGTAGCTTCTTTTCCATAGTACTTCCCTCCTAGGCTAATTCTTCCACTGACTTACCTCGTAGAGCTGCTACCTGTTCTGCACTCTTTAGGGAGGCAAGCCCTGTCATGGTTGCCCGCACCATATTTATTGGATTGGCAGAGCCCAGGGATTTGGTGAGAATATCCTTGATCCCAGCAAGCTCCAACACCGCACGCACCGGTCCACCTGCGATCACACCTGTTCCTAGTCCTGCAGGTTTTAGTAAAACTTTACCTGCACCGAAAACGGCTGTGATCTCATGGGGAACTGTGGTGCCCACCATGGGTACAGTAATCATATTCTTTTTGGCAGAGTCAACACCTTTGCGGATAGCCTCAGATACGTCGTGGGCCTTGCCTAGGCCTGCACCAACGCGGCCCTTTTCATCTCCCACCACTACCAAGGCGCTAAAGCTGCGGTTTCTGCCGCCTTTAACAGTTTTGGAAACGGGATTGATACTTACTACCCGTTCTTTAAGCTCTGATTGTTCAGCGCTCATCCTTGCCCTTGCCATTATGCTTTAATCCCCCCCTCCTAGAATTTTAGGCCGCCCTTGCGTGCTCCCTCGGAGAGGGCAGCAACGCGGCCGTGATAGCGGTTGCCACCGCGGTCGAAGATCACATCAACAATCCCGGCCTCCACTGCACGCTGGGCCAGGAGCTCTCCAACTTTTTCAGCTGCCTCACGGTTGCCGCCGTATTCCAGGCCTAGACCTTTATCCAGGCTGGAGGCTGCAACTAAAGTTTTACCGCTTTCATCATCTATCAGCTGAGCATAGATATTGGCCAGACTACGGTAGACGTTAAGCCGTGGCCGTTTGGTTGTACCGACAATTTTCTTCCGCGCCCTCAGCTGACGCCGCCTGCGTGCTTGCTTACGATCAAACTGCTTGAACAAGTCCTGCTCCCCCCCTTACTTGCCTGCTTTACCGGCTTTGCCAGCTTTGCGGCGTACATGCTCGCTCTCATAGCGAATTCCCTTACCTTTGTATGGCTCAGGGAGACGCAGACCGCGAATCTTGGCTGCCAGTTCACCTACTGCCTGTTTGTCCGCCCCGCGGATTACAATCTTGGTTGGGGACGGAACATCCACTTCCAGGCCAGAGGGTGGTTCAATTTCTATAGGGTTCGAATAACCTACGCCAACTACTAATTTTGAACCTGCTTTGCTAGCGCGGTAACCAACACCCACGATCTCCAGGTTTTTTATGAAACCCTCACTGGCCCCCACCACCATATTGTTCACAAGGCTTCTGGTGAGGCCATGGAGGGACCTGTGTTCTTTGGTTTCAGAAGGCCGCTCCACCACCAGCTGCCCCTCCTCTTGCCTGACGATCATCGCCTGGGGCAAGCGCTGGGACAGTTCCCCCTTGGGGCCTTTGACGGTAATTGTAGATCCGTCGATTTTAACAGTAACGCCCTGGGGCAGGGGAACGGGCATTCTCCCAATTCTGGACATTATTCCACCTCCTGCTCTGCCTCACTTACCAAATATAGCACATTACTTCGCCGCCAACTCTGGCGTTTCTAGCATCCTTATCTGTCATAAGTCCTTTGGATGTGGAGAGGATGGCAACACCCAATCCCCCAAGGACCCGTGGTACTTTATCGTGAGATGCATATACGCGCAGACCTGGCCTGCTGATTCTCCGCAGGCCGCTGACAACCTGCTCCCTTTTGGTTCCGTATTTCAAAAACAGACGCAATACGCCCTGCTTGTCGTCCTCTATGAAGGTGAAATCCCGAATATAGCCCTCCTCCTTTAGGATCCTGGCGATCTCGCACTTGATCTTGGAGGCGGGCATTTCCACCATCTCGCGCTTGACAAGGGTTGCATTACGAATGCGGGTAAGCATATCTGCAATCGGATCCGTCATCGTTATCTAACCCCCTCTCTCGTCCCTACCAGCTGGCCTTTGTGACACCGGGTATCTCTCCGCGATGAGCCAGCTCACGGAAGCAAATGCGGCAGATGCCGAATTTCCGCATATATGCTCTAGGCCGTCCGCAAATACGGCAGCGGTTATACTGGCGAACCTTAAATGCGGGGGTCCGCTGTTGCCGAATCTTTTGCGATGTTTTGGCCAAATCCTTCACCTCTCTCCTTTAGGAATGTGCAAACGGCATGCCCATCTGGTGGAGCAATTCGAATGCCTCCTCATCGGTGTTGGCTGTAGTAATGATGGAGATATTCATCCCCCTCATTTTTTGCACTGAATCATAATCGATCTCTGGAAAGACCAATTGTTCACGAATGCCAAGTGTGTAATTGCCACGACCATCGAAAGCTCTGGTGGACACGCCACGAAAGTCTCGAATTCTTGGCAGGGCAATATTGATCAATCTTTCAAGAAAGTCATACATCCGCTCGCCCCTGAGGGTCACTGTGCAACCGATGGGCATACCCTCACGCAACTTGAAATTGGCGATGGACTTCTTAGCTCGCGTGATGAGCGGTCTTTGCCCTGTAATCAGCGCTAACTCCTCCACTGCCGCATCCAAAAGTTTGGGCTCGGCTGTGGCATCCCCCACGCCGATGTTCACCACCACTTTCGCTACCTTGGGGATCTGCATTGTGTTTTTGTAGCTAAAGCGCGCTGCCAGGGCACTTTTGACCTCTTGATTATATTTCTCCTTCAAGCGCGACATTCCCTCGCCCTCCCTATTTCAACTGACTTAGTCTATACTTCTTTCGCACCGTCTGCAGACTCTACTTGCTGTGCCCTGGGCGTCACGAGATGAGCCAACCCGTGTTGGTAAGTTGCATCCCGGACAGACCAGCATCACATTCGAGACAGCAAGGGGTGCTGGCTTTTTCACAATTCTGCTTTGGGGGTTTTCCTGGGTGGGTCTGGTGTGCCTTTGGATAATGTTAACATCCTCCACTAAAACCCTACCACTTTTGGGAAATGTCTGCAGGACCTTTCCCTGCTTTCCCTTATCCTTACCTGCCAAGATTCGAACTGTGTCGCCCTTCTTTACCTTCAGCTTCAACGCCTATTCCCCCCTTTGCTCCCTAGAGAACCTCCGGTGCCAAAGAGATAATTCTCATGAAATTACGATCCCGTAGCTCCCGAGCAACTGGCCCGAAAATACGGGTGCCCCGGGGGTTGTTCTGATCGTTAATTACCACCGCGGCGTTCTCATCGAATCTAATATAAGAACCATCTGGACGGCGAATGGACTTTACTGTGCGCACAATTACTGCTTTCACAACTTCGCCCTTCTTTACCTGCCCACCGGGTGTGGCCTCTTTCACAGATGCCACTATAACATCGCCCACCCGGGCATATTTCCGCCCAGAACCACCTAATACTCTAATGCATAAGACTTTTTGAGCACCTGAGTTATCAGCGACTTTTAACGTAGACTCTTGCTGGATCACTCAACGCACCCCCCTTTCACTGCCACAAGCCTACTTCGCCTTCTCGACGATCTGAGTCACGATCCAGCGTTTGTCGCGGCTGAGCGGCCTTGATTCTTCAATCCTGACGCGATCGCCCACTTTGCATGAATTCTCAGCATCGTGTGCTTTCAAGCGACTAGAGCGACGCACAATCCGCGGATATTTAGGGTGTTGCAGGCGTCGTTCCACCTGCACTACCACTGTCTTATCCATTTTATCGCTTACTACTAATCCTACCCGCGCTTTTTTCATCCTGGCCCCCCCCTTCAGGTCCGTACTATCCCAAGTTCCCGCTCCCGGATTACGGTCTGCACCCGGGCGATGGACTTACGCACCTGGCCGATCCGCATTTTGTTCTCCAGGTTGCCGGTGACAGCTTGGAACCGGAGGTTAAAGAGTTCCTCCTTCAGATCCTTTAGCTTATCTTGTAATTCCACCTCAGTGAAATCTCGCAACTCATCAGCCTTCACTGACATCACCACCCACCATAGTTCTCTCCACAATTCGGCATTTGATGGGGAGTTTAGAGGCGGCCAGAGTTAAAGCTTCCTTGGCCAGCTCTCCGTCGATGCCTGCCATCTCAAACATTATCCTGCCGGGCTTCACTACACTTACCCAGTATTCAGGAGCTCCCTTACCACTACCCATACGAGTTTCAGCAGGTTTTGCTGTGACTGGCTTATCTGGGAAGATCTTAATCCAGATCTTACCACCACGGCGAACGTGTCGTGTTAGAGCCACACGAGCTGCCTCAATCTGCTGGCTAGTGATCCAGCCTGGCTCCTGAGCCTGAAGCCCATAGTCACCGAAGGTGAGCCTATTGCCCCGGGAGGCCTGGCCTGTCATTCGTCCTCGGTGTACCTTGCGGTACTTTACACGCTTGGGTATCAGCACTCTTATTCGCCTCCTTCCACCCGCCTGCTACCAGTGTTGCCTACGCGCTCAGGTAGGATCTCACCTTTGTAAATCCACACCTTTACACCGATTTTGCCATAGGTAGTGGCTGCTTCGGTAAAGCCGTAGTCAATATTGGCCCTCAAGGTGTGCAGGGGTACCTTTCCCTCGCTGGCCCACTCTGTACGGGCAATCTCTGCTCCTCCCAGTCTGCCTGACACTGTAACCTTAATTCCCTGTGCGCCCATGCGCATTGTCCGGGAAATTGTCTGCTTCATAGCACGACGGAATGAGGTACGCCTCTCTAGCTGAAAGGCAATATTCTCCGCCACAAGTTGAGCAGTGGTCTCGGGAGTGCGGATCTCTTGGATATTCAAATGGATCTTCTTACCAAATTTCGCTTCCAGTTCCTTGCGGAGTGCATCTACTTCGCTGCCACCTTTACCAATAACCATGCCAGGCCTTGCCGTGTGAATGGTTACATTGATCTGGTTAGCTTTACGCTCAATTTGCACCTGAGCTATACCGGTGTTAAACAGGCGCTTCTTGATATATTTGCGAAGCTCTACATCCTCAAGGAGCTGGTCCACATAGGTTCCACGTTCAGCATACCAGTGGCTATCCCAGTCACGGATGATGCCGAGTCGCATCCCATGCGGGTGCACCTTTTGACCCAACCTTATCCCTCCCTCTCCTTCACCACAACGGTGATATGGCTAGTTCGCTTATCAATTCTATCAGCTCTACCTTGAGCGCGAGGCCTAATTCTCTTCATCGTAGGGCCCTCATCTACATAGGCGGCTGAGACAATAAGCACGTCTGAATTCATATTGTGATTGTTCTCTGCATTGGCCACTGCGGATCGCAGCAATTTGGCAATGGGCGTTGCTGCAGCATTGGGGACAAACTGGAGGATAGCCTCGGCTTCCCCAACCTTCTTGCCGCGAATCAAGTTTACTACCTGCCTTACCTTGCGGGGCGCGATCCGGATATGGCGTGCAACGGCTTTTGCCTCCATGGCAAATTCCCCCTTTATCTTACTCCTGTTGAACGCTCTGACCTACCTGCGTGCCCGCGAAAGGTCCTGGTGGGGGCGAACTCACCTAATTTGTGGCCCACCATTTCTTCGGTCAGGTAGATGGGGACATGCTTGCGGCCGTCGTGAACAGCTACTGTGTGACCTACCATCTCCGGAAAAATCGTGGAGCGACGCGACCAGGTCTTGATCACGCGCTTCTCGCCCTTATCATTCATAAGTTCGATCTTTTTGATCAAACTAGCATCCACAAACGGTCCCTTTTTAAGCGATCTTCCCATATTCCACCCCCCTTTCTAGGACTTTCTCCTTCTGACGATCAAGCGGTCCGATGGCTTGCTTTTGCGTGTACGATAACCCAAGGTTGGCTTGCCCCATGGTGTAACTGGATCTCGACCAATAGGGGAACGTCCCTCACCACCGCCGTGCGGATGGTCTACAGGGTTCATCACAACGCCGCGCACATGTGGCCTTCTACCCTGCCAACGGCTGCGTCCTGCCTTGCCGCCAGTTGTGGTCTCATGCTCAACATTGCCAACTTGACCTAAAGTTGCCATACAATCCAACAGCACCAGCCTGACCTCGCTGCTCGGGAGCCTAATGTGGGCATATCTGCCCTCTTTGGCCATCAGCTGAGCGCTGCTGCCAGCGGAACGTGCCAGCTGGCCACCCTTCCCTGGGTGAAGTTCAATATTGTGAATCACGGAACCCACTGGAATGTTCCGCAGTGGCAGGGCATTGCCCGGCTTAATATCGGCCCCAGGGCCACTTTCCACCCGGTCTCCCACAGCTAGTCCCACGGGAGCCAGAATATACCGCTTCTCTCCATCTAGGTAGTGGAGAAGCGCAATCCGGGCAGACCTGTTTGGATCATATTCGATTGTCGCTACCTTTGCAGGTACGCCATCCTTATCCCTGCGAAAATCTACAAGACGATATTGACGCTTGTGTCCACCGCCTCTGTGACGAGTGGTGGTACGGCCATATACATTGCGACCGCCTGTTTTCTGCAGGGGCACCACCAACGAACGTTCAGGTTTGGTTGCAGTTACACCGGAGAAATCCGCTATAATCATGCCACGTCTGCCTGCTGTAGTTGGCTTAAAAGATTTAACACCCATGTCGCCCCTCCTTCTCAGACACCTTCGAAGAACTCAATTTGCTGATCAGCAGCCAGGGTAACAACAGCTTTTTTCCACTGGGGCGTATAGCCTTCGCTTCTGCCCTGCCGTCTCTTCTTGCCTTGATAACGGAGGGTATTTACTGCCATCACCTTTACCCCGAAGATCTGTTCCACTGCCAGCTTAATCTGCCACTTATTAGCTCTGGGATCAACTGCAAATGAATACTTATTTTCCGCTTGCAAGTTGGTGCTCTTCTCTGTGATTAGGGGCCGCTTAATTATCTCTCGCGGATCCATTAGGCTAGCACCTCCTCTATGCGTTCCACTGCCTGACGTGTAATTACAAGCTGGCCGTGGTTGAGCAGATCATAAACATTGATCTTATTGGTTTGCAAAGCCAGCGCTCCTGGAATGTTACGAATGGATTTCTCCACATTCTCGTTCTCTCCATGAAGCACAACCACTGGTTTATTATTGGCACCTAGCTTCTGGAATACCTCAATCATGCTTTTGGTCTTGGGCTGCTCAAAGGAAAGATCCTCCAGCACAATCAGCGCTCCTGCAGTTAGTTTAGCAGAGAGAGCTGAGCGTAAGGCTAGGCGCCTCACCTTCTTGGGCACCTTATATTCATAATCTCTCGGTTGCGGCCCGAAGGTCACGCCTCCACCAACCCATATAGGTGAGCGATTGCTACCGTGGCGTGCTCTGCCTGTTCCCTTTTGGCGCCAAGGCTTTCTGCCGCCACCCCTTACCTGGGAGCGATCCTTGGTAGCAGCTGTCCCCTGCCTGCGATTTGCAAGCTGCATTCTTACAGTCTCATACATAGCATGCTCATGGAGAGGAGTCGCCCACACTGCATCGGAGAGCTCGATCTCACCATGCTTTTCTCCATCTTGCTTGTAAACATCTACCTTAGGCATTGAGGGCGCCTCCTTTCTTAACAGCTTTCTGAATATATAACAACGAACCCCGGACACCTGGTACTGCTCCTCGGATCACCAGCAAGTTCTGCTGGGGATCCACCTTTACCACCTTTAGGTTCTGAACAGTTACTCGGCTATTTCCATACTGACCGGGTAATTTTCTGCCCCTAAAAACTCTAGAAATTCCTGTAGGACCTAAAGAGCCAGGACTCCTATGATGATGAGAACCGTGTCCCATAGGTCCGCGATGGAAATTCCATCTCTTGATGCTACCGGAAAATCCCTTACCCCGGGATGTACCACACACATCAACATACTCATCCTCGTTGAATATATCAACGGTGATTTCACTTCCCACAGCTAGTTCATCATCTGCAGGAATTTCGCGCAAGTAACGCAAAGGCGCTACCTTCGCCTTGTTGAAATGGCCGCCCTCAGGCTTATTCACTAACTTGGACCTGATGGGCTCAAAACCAACCTGCAGAGCACTGTAGCCATCTTGCTGGGGTGTCCTTACCTGAACCACCGTGCAAGGGCCTGCCTCTACAACGGTTACTGGTATTGCCTTGCCCTCAGCATCAAAGATCTGTGTCATCCCAATCTTACGACCGAGAATTGCTTTTGCCACATCTGTTCACCTCCAGTCCCGCGTTCCACCATCTGCTAAAGCTTAATCTCGATGTCCACTCCCGCCGGTAAGTCGAGGCGCATTAGCGCATCAACTGTCTGCTGTGAAGGTGCGAGAATGTCAATTAAACGTTTGTGAGTGCGCATCTCGAACTGCTCG
Organism: Firmicutes bacterium UBA5473; assembly: GCA_002427165.1. Lineage (GTDB taxonomy): Bacteria > Bacillota > DTU084 > DTU084 > DTU084 > UBA5278. The sequence continues at coordinate 9,279 of DIQB01000020.1, read as the reverse complement.
CGCGAATCCTTATTTACATGGACGGAGCGCAGCACTGTGTAGACATTTTTCTCCGTCGGCAGTGGGATCGGTCCTGAAATTCCGGCGCCTGTGCGCCGGGCAGTATCAACTATCTTGTCTGCCGACTGATCCAGGAGCCTATGATCAAAGGCTTTCAGCCTGATCCTAATCTTTCCCGTGGCCATCGTTGTCCCCCCTTGCCCCTGAAACTACGCTTCCTCCAGTTCTCACCGGACCTGGAGGAAGCTTCAGGCCATTTTATTGAATTATCTTGGATATAACGCCAGCGCCAACAGTCCGGCCACCTTCACGAATAGTGAAGCGGAGACCTTCTTCCATAGCGATGGGGGTAATGAGCTCAATAGCCATGGTGATGTTATCGCCAGGCATAACCATCTCAACACCCTCAGGTAGGTTTGCTGTCCCTGTAACGTCGGTTGTTCTGAAGAAGAACTGGGGACGGTAGCCGTTGAAGAACGGAGTATGACGTCCACCCTCTTCTTTTGTTAGGATATAAACTTCACCCTCGAACTTGGTATGTGGGGTAATGGTACCGGGCTTGGCCAGTACCTGACCGCGCTCGATGTCTTCCCGATCCACACCACGGAGGAGTGCGCCGATGTTGTCACCAGCTTCTGCGTAATCTAGAGTCTTGCGGAACATCTCCACACCTGTAACAACTGTCTTTTTGATCTCATCGGACAGACCAATAATGTGAACCTCGTCACCAGTCTTAACGCTACCACGCTCCACACGACCAGTAGCAACAGTGCCACGGCCTGTAATGGTGAACACGTCCTCAACTGGCATCAGGAATGGTTTGTCAGTTTGCCGTTCAGGTGTTGGGATATACTCATCCACAATATCCATTAGCTTGAGAATGGATTTGCACCAGTCGCATTCGCCACAGCCGCATTCCAGAGCCTTAAGTGCAGAACCAGAAATAATCGGTGTATCGTCGCCAGGGAACTCATACTCATTGAGCAGATCCCTAACTTCCATCTCTACAAGCTCCATCAGCTCTGGGTCATCTACCATATCAGCTTTGTTCAAGAAAACTACCAACTTGGGCACGCCACTCTGACGAGCCAAAAGGATGTGCTCCCGAGTCTGGGGCATAGGGCCGTCAGCTGCTGAAACAACCAGGATGCCACCATCCATCTGAGCAGCACCGGTGATCATGTTCTTCACGTAGTCAGCGTGACCTGGGCAGTCCACGTGAGCATAGTGCCGATTAGCTGTCTCATACTCTACGTGGGAGGTATTAATAGTAATACCGCGCTCGCGCTCTTCAGGTGCGTTGTCAATCTCATCGTACTTCTTAGCCAGGGCTCCGCCCTGTTTTGCCAGTGCCATGGTGATGGCAGCGGTGAGGGTGGTCTTCCCGTGATCAACGTGTCCGATGGTTCCAATGTTTACGTGGGGTTTGGTTCTTTCGAACTTCTGTTTTGCCATTTTTACTTTCCTCCCTTAGCTATTAGCAAATTATACTTGTGACTATCTCTCTGAGATAATCTTCTCAGCAATTGAGTTGGGTACTTCAGCGTAGTGGTTCAATGTCATGGTTGATACTGCTCTTCCCTGGGTCATGGAACGAAGAGTGGTAGCATAGCCAAACATTTCAGCCAGTGGTACCTCGCCGTGGATGATCTGGGCGTTGCCCCTAGCTTCCATGCCAGTGACACTACCGCGCCTTGAATTAAGATCTCCCATTACATCCCCCATGAAATCGTCTGGGGTAACGATCTCAACTGCCATTACAGGCTCTAAAATCACAGGGTGTGCCTTTCTGCTACCTTCCTTAAAACCGATGGAACCGGCAATGCGGAAGGCCTGCTCTGAGGAGTCCACCTCGTGATAGGAGCCATCGTAGATAGTAACCTTCACATCCACCACAGGGTAGCCAGCTAGCACACCATTTACCATGGCCTCGCGCACGCCGTTTTCCACAGCTGGGATGTATTCTCGGGGCACTACACCGCCCACGATCTTGTTCACAAATTCGAAGCCCGCTCCTGGCTCTTGGGGCTCTAGCTCCAACCAAACGTGGCCGTATTGTCCGTGGCCACCGCTTTGTCGCACGAATTTGCCCTCAACCTTAACTGTATCGCGGATTGTCTCGCGGTAGGCAACCTGAGGTTGACCCACATTGGCCTCAACCTTGAACTCCCGCAAGAGTCTATCCACAATTACCTCTAGGTGCAACTCGCCCATGCCTTGAATAATGGTCTGACCAGTTTCCTCGTCGGAGTATACCCTAAAAGTTGGATCCTCCTCTGCCAATCTGCCAAGAGCCACGCCTAGTTTATCCTGGTCGGCTTTAGTCTTAGGCTCGATGGCAATGGAGATTACAGGCTCTGGGAAAACCATGGTCTCAAGAAGGATGGGATTTTTCTCATCGCAGAGGGTGTCACCTGTGGCGGTGTTTTTCAAACCCACTGCCGCTACAATATCGCCAGCTTTGGCTTCTTGTAGCTCTTCTCTATGGTTGGCATGCATCCGCAAGATACGGCCAATCCGCTCCCGTTTGCCTTTAGATGGATTATAAACATAAGATCCTGCGGTGACAACACCGGAATAAACCCGGAAGTAAGCAAGCTTTCCAACATAGGGGTCACTCATGATTTTGAAAGCAAGCCCTGAAAATGGCTCGCTATCGGAGCTCTCTCGGGTTAAGGGTTCACCTGTAGTAATATCAGTTCCCTCCACTGGAGGAACCTCAACAGGTGCTGGCATCAGATCCACTACTGCATCCAGCAGAGGCTGTACACCCTTATTCTTAAATGAGGTGCCACACAAAACTGGAACAATTGCTCCAGCCACTGTTCCCGCTCGCAGAGCAGAGCGTACTTCTGCCTCTGTGATCTCCTGTCCCTCAAGATATTTCTCCATTAATGCTTCGTCAAAATCTGCAACTGCCTCTAGAAGCTGCTCCCGGTATAGGGCTGCTTGCTCCTGCAGCTCCTCGGGGATCTCAGTTTCCTCGCTTCTGGTACCCAAATCATCTTCATAAATTAGGGCATCCATCTTCACCAAATCAACTAAACCGCGGAAATTTTCTTCAACGCCAATAGGAAGCTGGATAGGCACTGCATTAGCTGAGAGCCGATCCCGCATCATTTCCACGGCCTTGTAGAAGTCGGCGCCAGTCCTGTCCATTTTGTTTACGTATGCTATCCGTGGCACATTATACTTATCTGCTTGGCGCCACACAGTCTCACTTTGGGGCTCAACCCCACCTACAGCACAAAAAACTGCAACTGCACCGTCAAGAATTCTCAATGAACGCTCCACCTCTACGGTGAAGTCCACGTGTCCGGGCGTGTCGATGATGTTAATCTGCATACCACGCCATTGGCACGTTGTAGCAGCAGAGGTGATGGTAATCCCTCGCTCTTGCTCCTGAACCATCCAGTCCATGGTTGCAGCGCCATCATGCGTTTCGCCCATCTTATGAACCCTTCCGGTATAGAAGAGTATGCGCTCTGTGGTGGTGGTCTTTCCAGCGTCAATGTGTGCCATGATCCCTATATTTCTAATTTTTTCAAGAGGAAATTCCCTCGCCACTTCTAGTAAACCTCCCTTCATACCTTGTCAGGCTCAGATTTTTTACCAACGGTAATGGGCAAAGGCACGATTAGCTTCAGCCATGCGATGAGTGTCTTCGCGCTTTTTCACTGCTGCGCCAGCGCTAGATGCAGCATCCATAATTTCTCCGGCTAGCCTGTCTCGCATTGTGCGCTCAGAGCGACTTCTTGCTGCGCCCACTAACCAGCGCAAGGCAAGGGCGACTCTGCGTTCAGGACGCACTTCAACGGGCACCTGGTAGGTGGCACCACCCACTCGGCGGGCCTTAACCTCCAGCAGGGGCATGGCATTTTTAACTGCCTCTTCCAATACTTCCAACGGTTCCCTGCCAGTTTTGGCTTTTATATCTTCCAGTGCCCCATAGAAAATAGATTCTGCAAGGGCTTTTTCCCCGTTGTACATCACCTTGTTGATAAAACGGGTGATCAACTCACTTTGATAAAGCGGGTCCGGCAAAATCTCCTGGGTTGGAACATTACCCCGTCGCGTCATCCATATCCCCCCTTTCCACTGGGCATTCCCTACTTGGGCCGCTTGGCCCCATACTTGGAACGTGCTTGTCTCCTATTTTGCACTCCTGCGGTATCCAAGGTGCCACGAACAATGTGATAGCGGACACCTGGCAAGTCTTTGATCCTGCCGCCGCGGATGAGAACCACCGAGTGTTCCTGAAGGTTATGCCCTTCGCCAGGGATATAAGCCGTAACTTCCAACCTGTTGGTAAGACGCACTCTAGCCACCTTCCGCAAAGCGGAGTTAGGCTTTTTGGGGGTTACAGTAGAAACCCTGGTGCACACTCCCCGCTTCTGCGGTGAGCCACCTGTTAAGACGGAGTTCTCGCGCAAGGTGTTATAGCCCCAAGAGAGAGCAGGAGAACTGCTTTTCTTGACTGTTGCTTTTCTTCCTTTGCGCACTAGCTGGTTGATTGTTGGCACTTTCCGTACACCCCCTTTCCCTGGCTAATGGACGATAGCGGCAACAACAGCGCTGATGTCTATGCCACAGCACTGTCTCAGTTGCCGCATCGTATCAACATCTTTGAGCCTTATTCCCTTTTTCAAACAAAGGCAACGAATCTCTTCTGTAATGCGTTTCTCTGCGTCCTCGCTAGATGGACGACCTTTGCAAAGCTTGTTGAAACTGCTCAAATACTTTGTTTCCTGCCCACTTTGGGCCCTCTACTGTAAGCCAGCAGGGCTTTCGCAGACATTCCTCTTCGCTCTCCTCAGTTATCAGCAAGCGTTTTACAGACACTTGTATATTCTAGCACCACCAGGCGCGTGTGTCAATAAGAACTTTTAAATTTCTACAATTTTAATGGAATTGTGCCGGCTCATGCCTGTGCCAGAGGGCACTAATTTCCCGATGATCACGTTTTCCTTCAGTCCCAACAGGGGATCGCTTTTGCCTTTGATTGCTGCATCTGTAAGCACCCTGGTTGTCTCCTGGAAGCTTGCTGCTGAAAGGAAGCTCTCGGTGGCTAAGGATGCTTTGGTGATTCCCAGCAGCACCAACTTGCCCTCCGCTGGCTTCCCGTCGTTTTCTGCAACCCGCCTGTTTTCGTCCTCTAGATCGAAAACATCCACAAGTCCACCTGGGAGCAGAGTTGTATCTCCTGGATCGTCAACCCGTTTCTTTCGCAACATCTGACGGACAACAACCTCGATGTGCTTATCGTTAATCTCAACACCCTGTGAGCGGTAGACATCTTGCACTTCCCGCACCTGGTAGGCGGCCACTGCCATGGGCCCTTTGATCCGCAAAATATCATGGGGATTGATGGAACCCTCTGTAAGCTGATCTCCTGGCTCTACAGTGTCACCTTCTGCAACCCGTAGCCTAGAGCCGTAGGGGATAGTGTAGCTCTTCTCGTCCCCTGCATCGCTGGTGACTATTACCTTCCTGGTGCCTTTAACCTCGGTAATTTTAACTTTACCGCCAAGTTCTGAGATCAAGCCCTGGCCTTTGGGTTTTCGAGCCTCAAACAGCTCCTCAACTCTTGGCAGACCTTGGGTGATATCATCCCCTGCCACACCACCGGTATGGAAGGTACGCATGGTAAGCTGGGTTCCAGGCTCGCCGATGGACTGGGCTGCGATGATGCCAACGGCCTCGCCAATCTCAACGAGTTTGCCTGTGGCCAAGTTACGGCCATAGCACTTGCGGCAAACGCCGAAGCGGGAACGACAGGTTAGCACGCTGCGGATGGCCACGCTTTTAATCCCAGCATCCTCGATCTTCTGGGCTAGCTCCTCGTTGATCTCCTCCCCAGATTTAGCTAATACTTCCCCATCCTCTGTGACGACATCCCCAGATGGAATCCTGCCAACGAGGCGATCTGCCAACGGCTCAATTACCTGGCCGCCATCTTTGATGGCCGCCACTGTAATATGATCCTCTGTATTGCAATCCTCTTCCCGCACGATTACATCCTGACAAACGTCAACTAAACGCCGGGTTAAATAACCACTGTCTGCTGTACGCAGGGCAGTATCTGCCAGACCTTTTCTGGCGCCGTGGGTGGAGACGAAGTATTCCAGCACTGTTAAGCCTTCCCGGAAGTTAGCCTTAATTGGAAGCTCAATGATCCGGCCTGAGGGGTCAGCCATCAGGCCTCTCATCCCAGCTAGCTGGCTCAACTGCTGCACATTACCCCTGGCCCCTGAATTAGCCATCATATAGACTGGATTGAACCGATCTAAACTTTCCATCATGGCACCGGTGATGTCATCTTTAGCAACTGTCCAGATGTCGATCAGCCGCTCATATCTTTCCTCGCCTGTAATTAGGCCTCGCTTAAATTGTTTTTCAACTTGAGCCACCTTTTCGTCTGCCTGAGCAATCAGGCCTGCTTTCTTCTCAGGGACGATAATATCGTCCACAGCGATGGTAGTGCCAGACAAGGTTGCATAGTGATAGCCCAATTCCTTGAGTTTATCCAGTAGATCAGCAGTCGGGCCCATACCCAGCTTGCGATAGCACTGATCGATGAGCTTCGCCAGAGACTTTTTATTCATCACCTGGTCCATGAAGGGAAGCTCCGCGGGCAGTGCATCATTGAAAATAAAGCGACCAATTGTGCTTTCCCTAATCTGGCCCTGGTATTTAATCTTAACCCTGGTGTGGAGATCTAGTTTTCGCTCTTCCTCATCCAACAATAATCTACTTTCCATCGCCAGCAAGGCCTCATCTAGGCTGGAGAAGGCCCATTTCCGCTGGGATGGATCTTCATCCCTCTCTAAAGTGAGGTAATAGCAGCCCAAAACCATATCCTGAGTTGGGGTGGCGATGGGCCTACCATGAGCTGGCGAGAGAATATTATTGGTGGAAAGCATCAACAGCCTCGCTTCGGTCTGGGCTTCTAGAGACAGAGGCAAGTGAATAGCCATCTGGTCGCCGTCGAAGTCAGCATTGTAGGCTGTACAGACCAAAGGATGGATCTGAATCGCCCTGCCTTCGACAAGCACGGGCTCAAAAGCCTGAATACCGAGCCTATGGAGGGTTGGTGCACGGTTCAGGAGCACAGGATGCTCGCTGATAACTTCCTCTAGCACATCCCACACCTCAGGCCGTACCCGCTCCACCATCCGCTTTGCGCTCTTGATGTTATGGGCAAGCCCCCTGTCCACAAGCCGCTTCATCACAAAAGGCTTGAAAAGCTCTAAGGCCATTTCTTTGGGAAGGCCGCACTGATGCATCTTCAGCTCCGGCCCCACCACGATCACGCTACGCCCTGAGTAGTCAACACGCTTACCCAAAAGGTTCTGGCGGAAGCGTCCCTGTTTGCCCTTCAGGAGATCACTGAGGGATTTTAAGGGCCTATTGCCAGGTCCTGTCACAGGCCTGCCCCGTCTGCCATTATCGATTAGGGCATCAACTGCCTCCTGAAGCATCCGCTTCTCATTGCGGACGATAATATCTGGAGCATCAAGCTCTAAAAGTTTCTTTAGTCTATTATTACGGTTAATTACCCTCCGATACAGATCATTCAGATCTGAGGTGGCAAAGCGCCCACCATCCAGCTGCACCATGGGTCGCAGCTCCGGGGGGATCACAGGGATCACATCCATAACCATCCACTCTGGCCTGTTACCAGACTGACGGAAAGCCTCTGCAACCTCAAGCCTTCTGAGCGCCCGTACGCGGCGCTGCCCTGTGGTCTCTTCTATTTCCGTGCGCAGCTCCCGACACATCTGCTCAGGGTCAATTCCCTCCAGAAGCTTCTTTATAGCCTCGGCACCCATGCCTGCCACGAAACTATCTCCGAACTTCTCTCGGTGCTCCCTATATTCTACCTCTGTGAGCAATTGCTTGGCTGCAAGTGGAGTATCCCCAGGATCCAGCACAATATAGGAAGCAAAGTAGATTACTTTCTCCAAAGTTCGGGGGCTGATGTCCATTAAAAGCCCCATGCGGCTGGGGATCCCTTTGAGAAACCAAATATGGGAAACTGGGGAGGCAAGTTCTATGTGCCCCATCCGCTCCCTGCGCACTTTAGCCCGGGTGACCTCAACGCCGCAGCGATCACAAATGACCCCTTTGTAGCGAACCCGTTTATATTTACCGCAATGGCACTCCCAATCCTTGGTAGGACCAAAGATCTTTTCGCAAAAAAGTCCTTCTCGCTCAGGTTTCAATGTGCGATAGTTGATTGTTTCGGGTTTTTTAACCTCCCCGCTGGACCAGGAGCGAATTAGTTCAGGGGAGGCCAAAGCGATTTTAATATTGTCAAAGTTGTTCACGTCCAACATTCAAACCCTACCCCCTGTCCTCGTCAATCTCCGGTTCTTCATCATCGTCTGCTTGCAAGTCCTCCTGGCTTTCGCTGTCCAGTTCCTCATCATAGTCCTCTTCTTCATCTTCAGCGTCGTCAGGATCCTCCTCGGGCTCTTCCACTTCGTCTACACTTTGTTCTTTACGTTTATCAGGAAGCTCCTCTTGACCTAGGTCCAGACCCAACTCCCGGGCCATCTGTCCTACGTCCTCATCCTCTTCCCGAATCTCGATCTCCTCTTGATCCTCGGAGAGCACCTTCATATCTAAGGCTAAGCTTTGCAGTTCTTTGATTAAGACCTTAAATGATTCTGGCACACCGGGTTCGGGGATATTCTCTCCTTTGACTATAGCCTCGTAGGTTTTCACTCTGCCTACGATATCGTCACTTTTTACCGTGAGCATTTCCTGTAGTGTATAGGCAGCGCCATAGGCCTCCAAGGCCCACACTTCCATCTCACCGAACCTCTGACCACCAAACTGTGCTTTGCCGCCTAAAGGCTGCTGGGTAACTAAGGAATATGGTCCTGTGGAGCGAGCATGGATTTTGTCATCCACAAGGTGAGCTAGCTTTAGCATGTAGACATAGCCCACAGTAACTGTCTTTTCAAAGGGTTCACCATTTCTGCCATCGTAGAGGGTAATCTTACCATCCCCTGGCAGACCTGCCTCGATGAGGGTCTCTTTCACCTCATACTCGCTGGCGCCATCAAAGACTGGAGTGGCCACCTTAATCCCTAAAGCATTGGCAGCCCAGCCCAAGTGGGTCTCTAGCACCTGTCCAATGTTCATCCTCGAGGGCACGCCCAGAGGATTGAGCACGATCTCAACAGGTGTGCCATCTGGCAAGAATGGCATATCCTCAGCCGGCATGATCTTGGAAATTACTCCCTTATTTCCATGACGGCCTGCCATTTT
>DIQB01000100.1 GCA_002427165.1 Firmicutes bacterium UBA5473 | reverse complement strand
CAATGGAAGCTTCACAGATCTATAGTGCTGAGCTTTTAAACAGATTCTGTAACCGAGCATTTGAAGAATTCGGTTTTTCTAAAGATGAGAGCAAAATCATCACCGATGTGCTTCTGCTCTCAGACCTCTATGGCATCGAATCCCATGGGATGCAACGGCTAATCCGTTACCACAAAGGTATAGAGAAAGGTATGATCAAAGTCGCTGCCAAAGCGGAAACTATCTTTGAAACACCTGTCTCCGCTGTGATCGACGGACACGATGGCATGGGGCAACTCATCTCATATGCAGCTATGGAGACGGCAATTGCGAAAGCGAAAACCAGTGGCATGGCTACGGTAACAGTGAGAAACTCCAACCATTTCGGGATCGCAGGTTATTACGCTAAAATGGCCTCAGATCAAGGCTTGATCGGTTTGGCCATGACAAACTCAGAGGCAATCATGGTCCCTACATATGGACGGCTGGCTATGCTGGGCAGCAATCCAATTGCCATAGCTGCTCCTGCAAAGCCTTATCCCTTCCTCTTCGACGCATCTACAACTGTAGTTACCCGGGGTAAGCTGGAAATATATAACAAACAAGAACAAGCTTTACCTATGGGCTGGGCCTTAGATGCAAAGGGCCATGATACAACAGATGCAGCTGATGTGCTAAAGAATATTGTGGGCAAAAAAGGTGGCGGCATCATGCCTTTAGGCGGTTCGGAGGAGATCTCCGGCAGCCACAAGGGTTATGGCTTTGGCATGATCTGCGAGCTTTTCTGTTCCATCCTCTCTATGGGGCTAACTTCAAATCACACGCATCTTAATAACAAAGGTGGCACCTGCCATGGCTTTATCGCCATAAATCCTGGGATTTTTGGAGATGCCCAAGGCATAGAGGAGCATTTTTCAACATTCCTCCAAGAATTACGAGATTCCGATAAGGCCCAGGGCCAAACACGTATTTATACCCATGGTGAAAAAGAAGTTGAAGCATATCAGGATCGAATCCAAAACGGAATCCCTGTGCTGAAAAATACTCTCCATGAGATTCAAGAGCTTTGCAACTATCTGAACATTGATTTCCAGGAATTCTTCGGCCAAATTGAGGATGAAACGAAACATAAAAGTTTTTATTAAATCCCCAAAAGTCTTTTAGCCGTGATGCACTATCTATAACGCATACGGTTAAATTGGCTAACATTTATCTTTGAATTAGTTTTTCATAGGCAAGGTGTATTTCAGGCTATTGGATATCCTCCAGTAGCCTTTCCTTTTATTAGCAAAGCGTAGAAATCAGCTACCGCAACACTTTTTATATTTCTTCCCGCTCCCGCATGTGCAGAGAGTATCCCTGCCAATCTTGCGCTAAAGCTCAAGCTCTTTTACTTCAGTATTCTGAAAGCAGGCCCACCAGCTTATTTCCTGAATTGTGTTTCCAATAAATGTATACCGACGATTCTGTTTGAGGACACGCATCTGTTCTGCTTGAGATTTACTAGCATCCTCCAGTACATCATCCAGTTGGATATAAAGGGTATCCACTAAATCTTCTTCATATACTTGTACAATCTGATCATAGAATTCAGCAGGATGAATATTGCAACATGACATAACAAGATCTCCCCATACCAAAGAACGTTTTCTTTCAAGCTTTGTAAACAAAAGTTGGAAGTAACTTGCAAGCTGCTGACGCGTAATAATATCTTGAGCTAGGAGCACTAAAAGCGCATCAAAACCAGCACATCTAGCATATTCATTACTATCCTCATCTTCAATGAGCTTCTTGATTAAAGTAAGATCCCCGTCGCAAACCGAAGCCAGTACCCTTCCAAGAGCTTCGGTTAAAAAATCTCCAAAAGCTTGGTCCAAAACATCATAGGACCGCACAGATATCATTTTCACGATCAGGGGATAAGCACGTTTTTCCCTAAATTGCGCCAACAGATAGATCGCATAAAAATGACCAAGATAGTAGTCGGGTATTTCTGTGATGTTTTCGCTTAAATATTCTAGGATCACAAGAAGTTCAGGCACAATCAGCTCTTGCTTTTCCATCGCCTCTTCTAACGCTTCCCGAGGCATCTTAAGATCTAGCCTTTCCAATTGATGGATAATCCTCATACACTCCACCACACGCACCCCTGCTTTCTTTTTATTACAATCTTATTATTCGTCAAAAAAGTAAAGATACCTTCAGATGTGATTTAATCTCAGACCATAAGTTGATCCTTTTGCATAAGATAGGTCAGAATTCCTCAAGGAGGTATTTGCCCATGGAAGTAAAACAATCGCATATGTACCCTCCAAAGATGGAACTTGCCAGGGCCTATGTTCCCTTCCAGATGTTCAACCAAGTCTTATCACCCCAAGAGGGACTGAGGCGCGGCACTATCTTCCCAGAACTTGTTCGTCCTTACTACCCACAAGACCGGGGGGTGTATGCTAGTGGATCCTAATCAGCAAGCTTTACTTTTAGAGATCATGGAATTGGAGTTCACTGCCATCGATTTAAATCTCTTTCTAGATACCCATCCCGATGAAAAGAGAGCCCTTGTTTTATTTGATCAAATAAATCAGGAACTAACAATGGCAGTCGAACGCTATGAACAAATGTATGGTCCGCTCACTGCAAGCGGACAGGTTCCAGGTCGCGACCATTGGGATTGGGTGGAAGGACCCTGGCCCTGGGAACAAACATTTTAGGAGGGAGCTATTTTGTGGATTTATGAAAGAAAACTGGAATATCCAGTGCGGGTCAGTGGGCCAAACCCAAAACTGGCTAAGGTGATTATCACCCAATATGGAGGGCCCGATGGTGAACTGGCAGCATCCCTGCGATATCTTACCCAACGCTATTCTATGCCCACATCTCAGGCCAAGGGCCTGCTCACTGACATCGGGACGGAAGAACTAGCTCACATGGAAATAGTGGCTAGCCTTGTCTATAATCTAGTTAAAGATGCCCCTATCGCTCAAATCAAGGCGGCAGGCCTCGATGGCTACTATGCAGACCACGATCGGGCAGTATACTTTGTCAATGGCGATGGCGTCCCCTGGACAGCATCTTATATCCAATCTAAAGGCGACCCTATTGCAGATTTGCATGAGGATATGGCTGCAGAGGAAAAGGCTCGCGCCACATATGAGCATCTAATTAACCTGTCCGATGATCCTGGAGTTACAGATGTATTGCGTTTCCTAAGGGAACGAGAAGTGGTGCATTTTCAACGTTTTGGTGAGATGCTAGACATTTTGCAGGACAAAATGGGCCGAAGAACTACTTTCTAAA
>DIQB01000102.1:3261-6772 GCA_002427165.1 Firmicutes bacterium UBA5473 | reverse complement strand
GCATCCTCAGTACCCATCTTCACAGGGATGGAGAAATAAATCTCATCCCCCCAACGATTGCCTCGGGCCTCCAGGGGCAGTGCATCCCAGATAGCTTGGGCAGTTTTGGAATCATTCAGCTGGGCTTCGAGTTTAATGCTACCAGCGGTGATACTGATTTTTTTCATGGTTATCCCTCCACCTCGGCAAGTTTGTGCGTAATTTCCTCAGTTACCTCATAGAGTCTATTATAGAGGGGATAGAGGCTATCGTAGACTGTCTTATCTCCCTGATTAACCTCAAACTTTCGCACCACAGGGTTTAGAGTGCGACTTGTTGCGCCAGGATCCGGGAACAGGCCGATCCCTGCTCCAGCTAAGATAAAGGCACCCAAAGAGGCTGCCTCTGTCTGCTTGGGGAGTCCCACTGAAAAGCCTGTAACATTGGCCTTGATCTGGTTCCACAGCTCCCCTTTGCTGCCACCACCCATAAGCACGATTTGCTCGGGTAGCATCTTCATCCCCTCTAGCACATCAAGGCAAGCCCTAAGTTCATAGGCTACGCCTTCCATAATTGCTCGAGCAAGCTCCTTGCGGCCATGATCCAAGGTGAGGCCGAAGAGAGCACCTCGGGCAGCGGGGTTCCAACGGGTCGCTTTGGCTCCCATAAAGAAGGGCAAAAGCAAAAGCTTGTCAGATCCGGGCTTGGCTCCAGCTGCCTCTTGGCTAATGAGATCGTAGCTGCTAGCGCCAAGCTCCCCTGCCACGATTCTCTCGGCGCCTGCAAAGTTATCTCGGAACCATCTGAGAATGGAGCCTGTTGTGGTGAGACCCTGCTCAATTAGCCACTGGCCCGGCAAAGCGTGACACGAGGAAACTACCCTGGGATCCAACTTTTCTGGAAGACGCGTGGTGGCAAAAGAGAGATTTGATGTGGTACCTGTGGACTCCATAGCCAACTCACCGGAGATGCCGGAGCCCAAAGCCTCACATTGTCTGTCCCCTCCTCCTGCCACAACGGGCACCCCCTGTGGCAGGCCTAAAGCTGAAGCAGCTTCCCCTGTGAGTTTACCCACTACATCTGTAGAGGCTACAAGCTTTGGCAGTTGCTCTTCTTTGAGTCCCACTAAAGAAACCAGATCTGAACACCAGCGGCCCTCTCTGATATCGTAGAGCATGGTCCGGGAGGCCAAAGAGGGCTCTGTGGCTATGGCCCCTGTGAGCCTGTAGGCAAGATATTCTTTGGGCTGGAGGAAGGTCATGGCCTGATCAATAATTTCCTTGGCGTTGCGGTACCACCAAAAGAGTTTCGTGGCGCTGAAGGTGGAATCCGGGATCATGCCAGTGCGCTGATGGAGCTGCTCTCGGCCAACTTCTCTGGCTAATTCCTCGGCCTCCCCAGCTGCCCGTCTGTCCATCCAGACGATGGCGCGGCTCAGGGGTCTGCCCTGGGAGTCTAGGGGCACCATGGTCTCTCTTTGAGAGGAAAGTCCTATTCCCTGAATCTTGACGTCTCGCTCAGCTAAGATTTGGCGGCAGGTTGCTACTGCAGCATCCCACCAGTCATCTGCCTCCTGCTCTGCCCACATGGGCTGGGGGTGATAGAGAGGGTATTCCTGCTCTGCTTGAGCGATCACGTCCCCCTCTAGGTTAAAAAGCGTTGTTTTACACGCTGTTGTTCCTAAATCGAATGTTAAAATTCCTTCCATAATCTTCCCCTCCTTAAAGCTAACGCCAGGGCGAAGCCCTGGCGTTGTCTCCCTTATTTATTATAGACTTCAGGATTTACAATATTGGGTGGCACCTTGCCTTGAAGGGCTGCTAAGAGGTTCTCAGCTGCCATGGTTGCCATTTTAGTTCTGGTCTCCCGGGTGGCGCTAGCTGTATGGGGTGCTAGAACCACATTTTGTAACTCAGCCAGTCCAGGCTCCAATGCAGGCTCGTTCTCGTAGACATCGAGACCTGCTCCTGCAATCTGCCCTTCCCGGAGAGCTTTGACCAAAGCCTTCTCATCCACAATGGGACCTCTAGCTGAGTTAACTAAGATGGCGCTCTCTTTCATAAGACCGAACTCCCGCTCCCCAATCAAATGCTTGGTGCTAGGCAACAGGGGTACGTGCAAGGAGACATAATCTGCTTCAGCTAGGAGCTGATCCAGCTCCCTGTATTCGATTCCTAGCTCTTTTTCTTCCTCTGGGCTGCGGCGATTGGCATCAAAGTAGAGGATCTTCATATCAAAGCCATGGGCTCTTTTGATCATGGCCTCACCGATTCTACCCAGGCCAATAAGACCTAATGTCTTGTCGTAGATATCATAACCCAACAGGAGCATTGGACCCCAGCCCTTATACTTTCCATCCCGGGTAAACTTGTCTGCTTCCACAATCCTTCTACCTGCAGTCATAAGCAGGGTCCAAGCCATGTCAGCTGTGGTTTCTGTCAGAACGCCAGGTGTGTTGGTGATGGGAAGTCCACGCTTGGTGGCCTCCTCTACCCTTATGTTGTTGAAGCCAACAGCATAGTTGGAGATTACCTTCAGGTTGGGGTTTGCGTCCATGATCTCCCCGTCAATATCATCTGTAAGCAAACACAAAAGAGCATCTTTGCCTTTGACGCCTTGGATAATCTCCTCTTTGGTGAGGACTCGATCCTCTTCGTTGAGCTCGACCTCACAGTGCTCTCTGAGCATATCTAGACCAGGTTCTGGTATTCTTCTGGTGACAAATACTTTCCACATTCTACTTCACTCCTTCTTAAACTAGTCTCCAGGCTAAAGTCATAGTGCGCTTTGCATTGGCGATCACCATCTGGGGGGTCTCGCCAGGCAAAGGCTTCACCTCAAAGCTAATGATTGGCAGTTCCCCTTTGCCCTCGGCCAAAAAGCCGATTTCAAACAAACCCCGGAAGAACTCTGCCAGCTCCTCCACCCCATTCTCGCCTTCGGGCAGATCAAAACGGGGATGGGAATCGCCATAGGCACTATGGTTCTTATCTAACACGCAATTACCCATATGGGCGTGTACTAGGTGGTCTTTAACTGTGTGCAAGGCATCACGTGTGGATTCATACTGCAGTGGAAAGTGGCTCAGATCCACTGTGAGGCCGAAGTCTGGGAAACCTGCCTTGCGAATTCTTTCGGCAAAGGCCACGGATTCATCATTGGGGCCCATCAGACACTTTTTGTCCACGTCCCGATCGAATGTTTCCATGGTAAGGGAGATCCCCTTTTCTTTTGCATAGCCACAAGCCTCGACTATGGAGTCCACAAGTTTATCTGTGGCCTCTTTGCGCTTGTCCTCACCAGGATCCCAGCCACTTAAAAAGGCCACTCTTTTGGCGCCAAGCTCCTGGCCCTGATCAATACCCATTTTCAGTTGGGCAACAGCTTTTGCCCGCTCTCCCTCGTCTAATGAGTTCAGATCCAATTTGGTGGTAAGAAACAGTGGTTGGGCACCGAAGGCAACTTCCAGCTGGCTTGCAGCAAGTAGCTCCCCTGCTTCCTTTCTCACCTTAGGATCCTGGATCCAGGTAAC
>DIQB01000102.1:0-2953 GCA_002427165.1 Firmicutes bacterium UBA5473 | reverse complement strand
ATCAACCTCCTCAAACTTGTTCTATATCCACGCCCAAACGGGCGATGGCATCAATAATAGTGGGATCTGCTTTTTCGTCTGTGATCAATCGATCAACTTTCTTCATTGGTGCAAAAGAGACCAGTCCCTCCTTGCCTAATTTCGTGGAATCCACAAGAAGAATTACCTCATCTGCAGCTTCGATCATGGCTTGCTTCACTGCAGCCTCAAAACTATTGGAAATACCAAGGCCCCATTCAGGAGTGATGCCGCTGGCAGCTAAAAAAACTTTGCTGACGCGATAGCGGGCAAGTGCCCTTTCTGTTTCAGGGCCAATTAAGGTGAGGCTACTCTCAGATAGGGTTCCTCCCACCACGTCGATTGCAAGCTCTGGGAGCCCAGCCAGTTCCAGGGCAATATTGAGGGCGTTTGTGACCACAGAGGCAGAACGTCTGTTGCTTTTCAGAGCCAGGGCCAACTGCAATGTGGTGGTGCCGCCATCGATGATAATGCGGTCCCCTTCTTTTACGTACTCTAAAGCCTTGCGTCCAATGCGCTCTTTTTCGTCTCGATTAGCTTCAGCGCGAGTAGACAGTGGCGCAATTGTTTGTCTGCCTTCAATAGTTGCGCCGCCATGGGTGCGGCGGAGCACTCCCTCATCTTCAAGTCTTTTTAAATCCCGGCGAATTGTCTCCTGGGCTACTGCAAAAAGCTCGCTTAGTTCACCAATTTCAACGCTTTTCTGCTCCCGCAGAAGTTCTATAATCCGCAACCGCCGCTCTTCTGCTAGCATTAGGCTTCATCCTTCTGATGTGAATTTTTGTGGTTTACTGTTGACTTCACTATAATATTCCACATAAAGCCCCAAATTCCTTCTTGGGTTTGGATTCTCATGGATTTTATTTGCTGATTTTCTATCCTTTTCTAGCTTGCCTCTTGTTAAGTACTTCTATTTATTTCCAACATTATAAAGTACATCTTGCTCCAGCTCACTTTTAATTACAGTATTAGGCGAAAAGCCCACGGTTTCAATCGTGGGATGAAAGCCCATTCTTAAGGCTCCAAAGAATTGACAATGGCACTGAATATATGCAATAAGATACCTTTTCTTTAGCTGGTTAAGAAATAATTATCTCTTCTATAAAGCCCAGGTCATTTTGACCTGGGCTTTATTCTTATTTTTGCTCAATCGGGTGGCTATCAACCCACTCTCAGCGCCCCATGCCCTCCTTGATCCGCTCCTTCTCCAAACTTACGCTTGCAGACTCATCATCCCGTACTATATGGGGCGTAATGAAAACCACAAGCTCAGTCTTTCTTTTCACAGTCTCCTGGCGGCGGAACAGAAAGCCAAGGATGGGTATATTACCCAACAGTGGGACCTTGCGGGTGAACTGGGTAGTATCATCTTTGATCATGCCGCCGATGACCATAGTCTCACCATCGCGCACAATCACAGACGTCTTCGCCTCCCTCTGGGCAATCACTTTTCCGCCCTCAACATTGATGTCATTGGCAAAGCTATTGCTGGTCTGGAAGACATCTAGGGCAATTTGACCACTCTCGCAAATCCTGGGGGTAACCTCGAGTTTGATCCCAACATCTTTATAGGTGTAAAAATTTTGGGTCTGACCACTCTCATCTTTCTTGCTGCTGGTAAGATAGGGAAACTGATGGCCAATATTGATGGAGGCCTGCTTATTGTTGGCAGTGGCGATTTTCGGTGTCGCTAAAATATCCACTTGCGAAGATTGACTTAGGGCTTGGATTGCTGCTGATATATCACCGTTTAAGGTGCTGTAGCGAAGGCCTGATGCGGAACTTGTGCCCCAGCCAACCTTCCCCTGACCTCCTGGTAGATTGAAGGAAAGCTCGAGACCCAGATCCGTGCTCTCGTCTAAAGTAACTTCCATCACTACAGCCTCGATTAGCACCTGGGGCGGCATCACATCTAGCTGGGCAACGATGGTTTTCACCTCTTCTAAAACCTGAGGCGTCGCTGTCACCAAAAGTGAGTTACTCACATCATCTGCCACAACCCGGATATTCTGATCTGTGAGACTCTGTGAGCTGGTGGTACCTCCTGCGGGGAACATCATGGGGTAACCCATAATTCTAGTATTCTGCCGGGGACTGGTGGTGCTACTGGCGGCAAAAAGCTCATTAAGCGTTTTAGCCAATTCCGAGGCTCTGGCATTTTGCAGTCTGTGCACAAGCACCGAACTGGCTGGGGCCCCCTCTTGATCTAGGTGTCCCACTAAGGCCTCCAGTTGGGCAATTGCCGGCAGAGATGCAGTTACTACCAGGGAGTTGCTAGCAGTATCCGCTGCCACCCGCACCTGAGTGCCTGTGGGCCAGGCAAAGATAGTCTGGGGATCCAAACCCAAATCTGAGAGCATCTCGGCGAGGGTATTCTGATCCACAGTGCTGGGGCCCTGGGCAGTCCAGCGGTAGGAGAGGTTCAAAACCTGATTGAGGAGATCTGCAAGTTGCGCAGCATTTGCCCGCTCCAGCCTAATTACAGCTGTGGCCTGCAGCTCTGTACCGCCTGCGGCTTCCCGGTCTAACTCTTGAAGGAGTGCCACGATCTCGTCAATTAAAGACACAGGTGCAGTTACAACCACAGAATTGGTAGTGGCATCTGCAGCAAAACGCAGGGAACTGGCAGGGGTGCTCTGCCTAGTTGAGGTGGTAGGCGTTGCTTGCCTAGTGTTCCTTTGCTGAAGAAGATTCTGAAGCAGCTGTTGTTGTGAACTGCCTGCACTTCCCCTGGAAATACCTCGTTGGGTGCTAGTTTGCACACTGGATCTTGCAGGCTCAATAATCCGCGTGGTCCGGGAATCCCCAAAGATTATATTGAGGATATTCACTGCATTTTGTGCATTAGCGTGCTTCAACCGCACCACCCGCGTTGCACTCTCTTCCTCTTCTACTGGCAGATCTATTTCTGCGATGATCTTGGAGATGAGCTCCA
>DIQB01000038.1:8806-13331 GCA_002427165.1 Firmicutes bacterium UBA5473 | reverse complement strand
AGAGATAGTCTCTTTCCTCTCTGCCAGGAGCTTAAGTACAGGTTTATACAAGACTAGCTTCAAAAGCCACACCAGGATAAAAAAATTAATAATTGATGCGATTAAAGTAAGGTCAATTTCGATCATTTCAGCCTCTCCTATCCTAACAGGGGGTTTGCGTAAAGGAGGATCAGTGCGATCACGATCCCGATAATGGGTGTGGCCTCAACCAGGCCAATCCCGATCAGCATCGTGGAGAAAATAGCGCTTTGGGCCTCTGGCTGCCTAGCCACGCCCTCCACTGCACTAGCTGCAACTTTCGCATCACCAAAGCTGGCTCCCAGTGCCGAGCAGCTAGCGATGAGTCCCACAGCTAAAATAGAGGCAAGTTTTAAAATCTCAGTTCCTGTCATGGTAGAAGACCCCTTTCTTTTATTCCTCAACTGCCGAGGAAATATAGGCGATGGCCAGCATCACAAACAAATACGCCTGAATTACGCCAATAAAGACACTAAAGGCAGCCCAAAGGCTGGGTATGACCACTGGCACTAAGAAATAGAGGATCAAGAGCAAAACCTCACCTGCAAAAATATTGCCAAACAAACGGAAAGCTAAGGTGAGGGGCCGGGTGACGATCTCCACGAGGTTTAGGGGTAAAAATAGGGGATTGGGCCTGAAAAAGCTCAACAGGTAAGCAGGCAGACCCCGGGCCCGGATCGCATAGCCTTGGCTGAGGAGAAAGACCACCAAAGCCAGGCCAAAGGTAACATTCAGATCTCCAGTTGGAGATTTCAATTCCGGCACTAAAAGTCCCGGGATCACCCCTAGAAGGTTCGAAAAAAGGATAAAGAGAAAGAGTGTTGCCAGGTAGGGAAATGCACTCTGCCCTTCTGGAGACATGTTATCCTCGAGAAGCTTTTGCAAAAACTCCACCAAGGTCTCTACAATATTTTGGCCAGTTCTGGGCATTTTCTCAAGGTTTCGGGTGATAAGCCAGGAGCCCAGAACCAAAATCCCCATCACAAGCCAACTGAGGATAATGGTATCCAGATGGATGCTATAACGCCCAAGGAAAACTACGATATGTTGGCCGATTTTCTCATTGTTCATCTCTCCCGCTTCCTCCCAGCTGCTTGGCAATTTTAAATAGGCCTACCCAGGTCAGGGCTAGCATGGCCAGGGCGGCTGTGACGAGGCCCGCCACGCCTCCCAGGCGAATGGCAAAAAATAATCCCAGAAAAGTAATTAGAAAACGCACAATGCTGCTTTTGCGAATGGCAGCTACAGGATCTGCGGATCCGGTGAGACTTTTTACCATCAGCCAATAATTAAGATAACCCAACAATGCGCCAAATACTAGACCCACGATCACACGAAGCCAATTATTTCCTACCACCATTCCTCACCTCCCCCATGGCTACTCGCCACAGCTGTAGAAAACCACCTATAGCCCCTAACAAAAATCCAGCCGCTGCAAACCAAGGGGAGCTTGCGAGCCAGTTATCTAGCATTCTCCCCAAAAAAAAGCCCACTAGCATGGCACCAGCGAGGTTAAAGCCCACGGCGCCAAAGACGCGAAAGGCGCGAAAGATTTCGCCCTTATCTTTTTTTCTTCTTTTTCTGCGCATGTCTCACCTCACTGATGGCAGGCAAAAGCAGCCTGCCGATTTCATTGAGCTTCACAGCCTCAATGTAGTCACGGCTGTCCCGCTTGGTCTCAATTAATCCTAAAGCCTCTAGCTTTTGCAGACGTCTAGAGCGCACAGAAGGGCTGGGAAAACCCACCTCCCCATCGAGGTCCTGCACAGGCAAATAGTCATCTGCTTGCAAAGCGGCGAGGCTCTCCAGAGCTGCTTTTTCGATGCTTGTTAGCTTTTCGATGGAGGTAAACTTGAGGATCACCCTGGCAAAGAGGTTCAGCATGCCACGGGTCAAATCACTCCTGGTTATTATACCCAACAATGTTCCGCTCTCATCCACCACAGGCAGCCTTCCCTTATGGTGAGCGCTGAATTTACCGAACACCTCCCAAAAGGATTCATCTGGCGTAACTGTGAACAACCTTCGGGTCATAAACTCATGGGCCTCTGCTTGGCCCCTGCCCGAGAGCAGGGCTTCGTTGATATCATCTGGGGTGATGAGCCCCAAAAGTTTGCCCTCTCCATCTACAACAGGTAGGCCACCGATGAGCTTCTCCCCCAGTACAGAGCGTACCCGCTCAAGGAGCCAGTGAGGCGAGGCCACAATCAGTTCCTTGTTCATCAGCTCTCGGGCGCTAGTCTTGCTCAAGATCCCCAGCAGCACACAATCGTCACTGCAATCAGGGCAATCTAGGCAAAGTTTTTTGAAGACTTCTTTCTGCATTCCTACCTCCTCTTGCAATCTTTCAGCAACATTGAAACATCTCTGCAAAAAAGGGACTACCAGCTGAAGTCCCCAGGTCGTTCTCCTTTACCCCAAAAATAGAGCAGAGCCTCTCCGATCCTCCGGCTGGCCTTTCCATCCCCATAGGGGTTAGGCGCCTGTGCCATTTTTCTATAGAGGGTAGTATCTGAGAGGAGCTTTGAAATTTTATGTACGATTTGCTCCCTGTCTGTACCCGCCAAAGTGAGGGTACCCGCATCTAGTCCCTCAGGCCGCTCTGTGCGCTCCCGAAGCACCACCACAGGCCTTCCCAGGGCAGGAGCTTCCTCTTGCATGCCACCAGAGTCTGTGGCGATGAGGTGGCAGCTTTTCATCAGCTGCACCCACCCATCATAGGGTAGGGGCGAGAGCAGCTGCACCCGCTCCTTGTCGCCTAAGATCTCCTCCACAGTCCCCCGAACTATAGGATTGGGGTGGACAGAGAAGAAAATTTCAAGATCAGGAAAATCAGCCACAAGTTGCCTCGCTGCCTGGCAAATATTCCGCAGGGGCTCTCCCCAGCTCTCTCGGCGATGGGCTTCCATGAGCAGTATTTTTCTGCCCTGAGCCCGAGCCAAGAGCTTTTGGATCTCCTCACTGGCAGGCCAAGCTGCTGCCTGGGTAAGGGCATCGATCACTGTGTTGCCTGTAACAACTATTTTGTCTGGGGTGATACCCTCGGAGAGGAGGTTATCCCGGGCGCCTTGGGTAGGAGCAAAATGCCAGTTAGCAATGCGACTCGTGAGGAGGCGATTGCCTTCCTCAGGATAAGGAAACTCCAGCGAGCCACTTCTGAGGCCTGCCTCCACATGGCCGATTTTAACCTTGCCGTAGAATGCGGCCAGAGCCGCACCGAAGCTAGTGGTGGTATCACCATGGACCAGGACGCAGTCTGGTTGGCTGCGCTCCAAAACATCCTCTAGCCCCACCAGCATCCGTGCTGTGAGCTGGTGTAGTGACTGTCCTGGACTCATCAAATTGAGATCGAAATCAGCTTTGATCCCAAATAGCTCCAGCACCTGATCTAACAATTCCCGGTGCTGGGCAGTTACTGCCACCTGCACCTGAAATTCCTCGAGTTTTGCCAGCTCCAGCACAACCGGGGCCATTTTAATAGCCTCGGGTCTGGTGCCGAAAACAACTAATACTTTCTGCAATCTTCTCTTCCTAACCTTCCAAATGATTTCTCTTAATGCTCAAATGCAAAAGAAGTACCCCAAGAGAGATGGCACCGATGATCATGAGACTGCTGCCTGCGGCCAGGCCAACGCCCACAATGCCAAGACAGGCTGTGAGCAGGTAGATGAGGATCACTGCCTGCTTTTGGGAAAAGCCCCTGTCCAGTAATCGATGGTGGATGTGTCCTCGATCCGCCTGAGAGATGGGAACGCCCCTTCTCTTCCTGCGAATGATGGCAAAGGCAGTATCCACAATAGGAACGCCAAAAGCGAGAGCCGGAACCACAAGTCCCAGTGTCATGGCGCCTTTAAGGGATCCCTGCACTGCGATGGCAGCCAAGGTGAACCCTAGGAACATAGCACCGCTATCCCCCATGAATATGCGGGCAGGATTAAAATTATGCCTGAGAAAGCCCATGGCGCTTCCCATCAGGGCCATGGTGATCCCTGCCACTAGGTACTGGCCTCGCATCACTGCCACAATAAAGACGGCCAGGGATGCGATGGTGCTCACCCCTGCAGCCAGACCATCTAAGCCATCTAGGAAGTTCACCACGTTGCTCATGGCCACAAGCCAGAGAATGGTGATGGGAATGCCCCAGATTCCGAGATAAAACATGCCGCCCCAGGGGTTGGTAACGAACTGGATCTGCATGCCACAGGCCACGAAAATCACGGCTGCTGCCAGTTGCCCCGAAAGTTTAACTATGGGTTTAAGATCATATAAATCATCTAAGATTCCTACAAAAACAATAAAGGAGCTGCTGAAAAACAAAGCCAGCATCATTTGGCTATTCAAAGCAACCACGAGGCTCGCACCTAGAAAGAAGCCAATGTAGATCGCCAGCCCCCCCAATAGAGGAATGGGGTGGGTATGCACTTTTCTGGCACTAGGCTTGTCCACAGCACCAAATCGTAGGGCTAATTTGCCTGCCAGGGGGGTGAGTAGATCCGCCGCCACCATG
>DIQB01000038.1:6621-8621 GCA_002427165.1 Firmicutes bacterium UBA5473 | reverse complement strand
AGTAGATCCGCCGCCACCATGGAGAGCAGAAAAATTAAAAGATAATGTTCAAATGGTCCCATTGTCCGGCCCCCCTCGTCTTTCTAACTTGTCTCAACAACCCCTATTTTACTATATCGGGAAGAGGTAGTCAAACAGCAAAGAATGGGCAAAATCGCGGCTTTTCCCCCCTTAAAAAGTCCCCTACCAAAGCCTGAGGCAACCTTCTGGTCCCTAGACTTTCTTTTGCGGTCTCATGATGTTAAGTTCAATTGCTGCCTCCTGTAGGAGCTCCATGGCGAGACCATCTGGATAATCCCCTGAGAAGTAAATTTTCACAATGCCGGCATTGATTAACATTTTAGCGCAGAGGACACAGGGCTGGTTTGTACAATAGAGAGTGGAGCCGGCGATGCTCACTCCTGCCACTGCTGCCTGGATAATAGCATTTTGCTCTGCGTGCACGCCCCGGCAGAGCTCGTGACGCTGACCTGAGGGGATAGATTCTCGCAGGCAGCCCCGCTCCTGGCAATGGGCGAGGCCTTTTGGCGCGCCATTGTAGCCGGTGGCAAGAATTCTCCTGTCCTTGACTAAAATGGCGCCTACGCGTCTGCGCAGGCACGTGGAGCGCTCTGAGACAAGGCTTGCGATATCCATAAAATACTCATCCCAGCTTGGCCTCAATCTTGTCCCTCCTCCAGCATCTGGACGCGTCTTTGATGCCTCTCCCCTAAAAATTCAGCCGCCAAAAAGGTCTCAACGATGTCTTTGGCCAGGCCTACTCCAATAACTCTAGCCCCCAGGGCCAGGATATTGGCATCGTTGTGCTCCCGGCTGGCATGGGCACTGAAGGTGTCGCTGCAGAGGGCTGCTCGCACCCCTGCTACTTTATTGGCTGCGATGCTGATCCCGATGCCTGTACCGCAGATGGCAATGGCCAATTTCACCTCGCCCCCAGTTACAGCTTTGCCCAAGGCAAAGCCGATTCTAGGATAATCCACAGATTCTGTAGAAAAGGTGCCATAGTCCCTAACCTCATGGCCCAGTTCCTCGATAAAAGGTTTCAGTTCCTCTTTCAGTAGAAATCCTGCGTGATCGCTGCCGATACCGATGATCATTCTTCTTTCAACTCCAACTTCTCTTTTAGTTTTTCGATAAGTCCCTCTAGCTGACTTGCGGTTTGCCTGTACACATCCTGTGTACCACCGAAAGGATCAACCACATCCCCGGGCTGCCCCACGAATTCAGCCAAGGTAAAGGTACGCCCCCGGCTCTGGGGAAAATGAGCCTCGAGCCACTGCCTGTGGCCTCCGGTCATGGTGAGGATAAGATCCGCCTCTGCCACCAGTTCCTCCCCTATCAGCTGAGAGCGATGTTCTTTTAGATCCGCTCCAAGTTCTAGAACTGCCTTTTGCGCAAAGCTGCTAGCTGGCAGGCCATCTTCTGTGGCAAGGCCTGCAGAGGCAATTTTAAGGGAACTTGAGCGGGAGCGGAGAAGGGCCGCTGCCATGGGGCTGCGGCAGGTATTGCCTGTGCAGACGAAGAGCACTTTCAATTCGTTCAACTCCTCGCATCTTTTAGCTTATGTTTCGACTATCCTGAGCAGAATTCCTGCACACTTGCCAGGGTTTGGGAAAAGTGTTAGACTATCTGTGGCAGAGTAGATGCTGTGCGTTAAGTGGCAGAGGATGGGAAGTTGCCTCTGCACGAAGGGCTTACGCCCGCGGTACAGTATCGCATCCGCTGTCACATTTAGGGAAAGAGGAATACCTTCTTGTCTTCTGGATGTGGCGCCTGCCATTCCAGGAGAAAGGAGGTGTCATTTGTGAAACTACGTGTTTTTACGCACTGTAGCCTTTTGATTGCCCTCTCTATTATCCTCTCCCGGCTGTTTGGGATTATGATCCCAATTGCGGGGGTGGGTGCTGTTCGCTTCAGCTTTGGGGATATTCCTGTGATGCTCTCAGGACTTGTGTTCGGACCCCTAGCAGGGCTAGTTGTGGGTGCAGTGTCGGATCTTG
>DIQB01000038.1:1379-6477 GCA_002427165.1 Firmicutes bacterium UBA5473 | reverse complement strand
GCTAGTTGTGGGTACGGTGTCTGATCTTGCCGGTTACATTGTGAACACAGGGGGCGGCCCCTATTTTCCCCTCTTCACGCTGAGCTCAGCCCTAACAGGGCTCCTGCCAGCGCTGATAGTCCGCAGACTTCCTGAGGATGAATTCCCCTCTCTGTGGCAGACAGCTTTAGCTGTAACTGTAACAGGACTCATCTGTTCTGTAGGGCTCAATACCCTGTTTCTCCATTTATTGTATGGTAAGGGACTGTGGGTATTGTTGCCGCCGAGGATCATTTCCCGGGGGATCCTGATTCCCCTCCAAACAGTGCTGCTATTTCAGCTAGGCAGACAATACCGTGCTTTTCTTCAGGGACAAGCTTCTGTCTTGTGGCCAAAGAAAGGCTAAAGAAAAACACTCAAAAAGGGAGAGCCTGATCAGGTTCTCCCTTTTTTGATCCCTTGGGGAATGCTACCTATATGCTGGTTTAGTGGTTTGGTGAAGTAGGAACGATTGCAAGTGTATATCCCAGTGGCTGCAGAATCTTCAGTAGTGTTGTGATCTGGGGATCTGTATCACCCTTTTCTAGACGGGCTATGAATGGTTGCTTGACCCCACTGAGTTCTGCTAAAGCTTGTTGTGTTAACCCTCTGCTTTCTCTGGCCTCTATGAGTTTCCCCATAACTTCAACTTTAAGTTGAATGTCAGCCTTTTCAGCAGGGGTCAAGATACTATCGTTCCAAAGATCTTCAAAAGTTGTATACGTTGTATCTCCTATTTTTATAGCCATTATTATTTACTCCTTTCCAAAAAATCTTTAAGGTTTCGCCTAGCTTGCTCCATCTCTTTTGGAGGAGTCTTTTTGCTTTTTTTTATATAATGATGTAGCAACACAAACTTATCATCCTGCCAATAAAAGAAAAACACCCTATTATTGGTGGGCCTTAATTCCCATAAATTTCCACCAATGTGCTTAACGAAAGGTTGCCCTATTCTTGTACCGTAGTGCTTGAGCATCGAAAGATATTCCGTTATCTTTTTAAGCCTAATACGGGCGTCTTTACTGGTGATCGCCTTTCGTTCAAGCTCCTTAATATATTCCGTTATTGATTCTCGTCCCTGCCTATCCTTATAAACCAATATGCTATACATCTTTATTATGCCCTCCACCTAACACCATTATAACTAATTGGTTATTAAAAGTCAACAATATATTTCTAATCACCCAGATGCATAATTTACCAAATCCATCCCCTAGAAGCTGAACTTGTCCACCCTATCTTAATTCCAAACATGTTCTGCAACTGCTTGCCTGCAAAGAAATATCACAATATATCGAGAATCAACTACGCAGCATACCCTTTGGCATTCCCATCTTTGACGCTCACACGGGGCAAACCCCGTGGATTCTTGGGCTGAGCCTCCAGCGAGCACTCATATCTCCACGAGCGTTAATCGTAAAGTCAGATAGGAATAGTTATTGACCAATAGGAAGATCTGTGGGCTAAAGAGGTATAGCAACTATCAAACAATAAGAGAGCTATACCAGCCAAAGCAATCCAGATTGCATAGGAAGTATCTGCGAAGAATTGGCACAGCCAAAACAGCTAGTCGGGGGGTTGGATACCCCAAAGGCGTACCAGTGGGATAATTGTTTTACCACTGAGAGCCCGAAGCTCGCCATTTGAATGGAGATGTAGTTCACTTACCTGCAAACAGGTATAAGTAACCAAAGGCTATTCAAGGAATTTGCTCGAATGCAGGAAGTTTATGTTCTTAATTCTGCACATATTATTTCCATTGACAAGTTAAAAAAAGGTATTCGCACTTTATCCATAATATTTAATCGATAAAGTGTGAATACCCCCAAACATCAATCTCAATAGTAAAAGAGAGAACCCACAGAGGGTCCTCTCTTTTTGCTTATACTTCCATAATAATCGGCAGGATGATAGGCCTGCGTTTCATTTTCTGATCGAAAAAGCTTGTCAGGGTCTCCCGAATCTTGGTCTTGATGGTGGTCCAATCTGTGGAACCATTTTCCAGGCATAGCTTGAGGGCATCCTCTACCTTACGCTTTGCCTCCTCCATCAGCTCATCAGCTTCCCGGATATAGACAAAGCCTCGTGAGACAATATCTGGTCCAGCTAGGACCTGCTTCGTTTGCCTGTTCATAGTTACCACCACGATGAGGATCCCATCTTGCGCCAACAGTCTGCGATCCCGCAGTACGATGTTCCCCACATCGCCCACACCAAGGCCGTCCACAAGTACAGGCCCGGCTGGAACGTGATCCACTACCCTAGCTCCACTTCGATCGAACTCTAGGACATCTCCGATGCTAGGAAGGAGAATTCTTTCCTCTGGTATCCCCACAGCTTCCGCAAGTTTCGCGTGCTTCAGCAGATGTCGATATTCGCCGTGGACAGGCATGAAGTATTTAGGCCGGGTAAGATTCAGCATCAGCTTTAACTCTTCTTGGCTGGCGTGACCACTGACGTGAACACCACTTAGGGCTTCATAGATTACAAAGGCTCCTTGGCGGAACAACTGATTGATGGTGCGATGCACCATCTTCTCATTGCCCGGAATGGGGAGTGCCGAGATGATTACAGTATCCCCTGGAATAATCCCTAGCTTTCTATGATCGCTCATGGCCATCCGCACCAGGGCACTCATGGGTTCCCCCTGACTGCCTGTGGTGATGATCACAAGCTCATTGTGGGGGATACGATCGCTTTGATCGATATCCACCAGCATCCCATCTGGAATATGCAGATACCCAAGTTCCGAGGCAATGTTCACTACGTTCACCATGCTACGGCCTGTAACGCAGACCCTGCGCTTATATCTTTGGGCTGCATCGATGATCTGCTGAATCCTGTGGACGTTAGAGGCAAAAGACGCCACAATAATCCTTTGCTCAGCTTGCCTGAAGACCTCATCGAAGGTATCGCCCACTGCTCGCTCACTCATGGTGAAGCCAGGCCGCTCTGCGTTGGTACTATCTGAGAGCAGGAGCAGTACACCCCTGTCCCCTAGTTCAGCAAAGCTGTGAAAATCCGTGACTTGACCTCCAATTGGGGTTTGATCGAATTTAAAATCAGCTGTATGCACCACGATACCAACAGGGGTATGAATCGCCATGGCCACTACATCTGCGATGCTATGGCTCACCCTTATGAAGTCCACCTTAAAGGCGCCTTCTTTTACAGAGGTGCCAGCCCGCACCTCCCGAAGGAGCTTAATCTCATCTGTGAGACGATGCTCCTGAAGCTTACCTTTAATAAGACCAATTGTGAGCTTGGTGGCATAGACTGGCACCTTTATCTCACGGAGCAAATAAGAAAGAGAACCAATATGATCCTCATGACCATGAGTGATGAATACGGCCCTAATCCGATTTTTGTTTTCGATTAGATAGGTCATATCTGGAATAACCAGATCAATCCCTAGCATATCCTCATCTGGGAAAGCGAGACCACAATCGATGATGATGATCTCTCCGTTGTATTCCAACACCGTCATATTTTTTCCGATTTCCCCAAGCCCTCCTAGGGGAATAAGTTTCAATGATTTACCTTTAGCCATTAGCTAAATTTCCACCTCCGTTTTTTGATAGCTAATTTGTCTAGGCAATACAAGACTAGAGGCTACCCCCGCTGCTAGGAAAAGTGGCGCTCCCTTTCCCCGAGGATAGTCATTTCGCAAAGCCGTTCCAAATCGCTTATTGTTATTATACCCTATAAACGATCCTAAGACAACTCCACGGGATTTTTCATTTTGGAAATAGCTGGCAAGAATGGAAAAAAGAAGGATTTACCACCACCTGAAGCGAAATATTAAGGAAACTAGCTTTATGAGGAGGCCGGGGTTATGAATAGCTGAAATTCTTCTGCCGCTAATTATAATCGCCGTTCTCATTGGTATAATTTTAGTAATTGAAACACCTGGGCTTGTGAGGTGGGACTATCTTCTTCCCCTGCAAGATGAAGGCTGGCTGCAGACGCTGCGGGCAACCTTCTCTGTCTTTGCCTTCCCTTTTGGCGAAACCATTATTTTCGCATCCCTGCTTCCCTTTGTAATGGATGCAAGAAAAGTCTTAAAGAAATCCTTGCTAGCACTCATATTAACAGGCCTGCTCCTATGTGGGCTCTCTCTGCTCCAAAGCGCTGTTTTAGGTGAGGAAATAACTCGTACCTCCTTTCCTGGTCTTGCGTTGTTGCGGGAGATCCGTGTTGCTGACTTTCTTACCAGATTAGAAGTGTTGGGAATTTTTGTTTGGACCTTCGCCTCATTTATTAAATTGTCCACCTGTTTTTGGGCCCTAGCCCAAGGTCTTGCACAGCTGGTAGGGATCTCTGATTATCGTCCTTTGATCTTTCCCCTGGGGATAATAATTACGGTCCTGTCGGTTACTACTGTAAAAAGCTTCTCAGAGCTGACGCAGTTTACTCAAGTGATCTATCCCCTCTTTACTTTCCCTTTGCAGGTACTAATTCCCCTGCTCCTGCTGATCTTAACCCGCCTTAAGCCTGCAACCAATAAATGATGCGAAAATATATACTTTGGCAAAGGAAAATGTATAGAGCATGCGCACTGAGCGAATAACAAACTGGCAGCTACTGATGCTACTGGGAAGCTTCCTCACAGGAACGTCCACCATTATTATGCCCACGTCTTTGGCAGGACGAAGCGGCTGGCTAGCTATAGCGCTGGCGCTTCTGCCAGCTCTTTTATCTTTTGCAATCTGGTGGCAGCTGTGCCTTTTGTGGAAAAAGCCACCCGTCCGGGGCCTTCTGGCCCAACTAGGAACTATAATAGGATCAATTTTAGCCTTGGCAGACTAGCCGAAATCATCTTTCCCTTGATTTGCCAAAACCAGCTGGAAGTACTTTTGATAAAATACTCAATTTGCCACTGTCATCTATCCGCTGCTTACGTTTCCTCTGCAACTAATTCTCCCCCTCTGCCTTCTGATTCTGGCGCTCCTGTAAACCTGAGAGCGGACCTTGGCCTCAATATTGTCGCCAGTACTCTCCATTTATTCCTTGGCAAAGTTCCCCGCACCACCTCACCAAACCCGAGAAAATCGCTGCCAAGTTTTTGTGAAAGGGCAAT
>DIQB01000038.1:938-1192 GCA_002427165.1 Firmicutes bacterium UBA5473 | reverse complement strand
TCAAGTTTTTGTGAAAGGGCGATGGTCCCTTTTATCTCCTCCTCAATCTTCTCCCGAGGAGGCGGCTGACTTGGTGAAGGAATCATTTACCTTTGAGCCAGGGCCTCGCACCTCAAAAGCTGAACTGTCACCCACCTGCCAAAGCTTGGCATCACAAGCAAAATTGGCTCACGGAAGCCACCCCTGAGCCAAAAATAGCCCCGGGCCTGTTGGCTGGAAACAAGCCCCTCTTGGTTGTCTCCCCGCTGCGCAAT
>DIQB01000038.1:494-726 GCA_002427165.1 Firmicutes bacterium UBA5473 | reverse complement strand
GTTGTCTCCCCGCTGCGCAAAATCCAAAGTGAGAACTCTTCTTTTTTCTTCGAATAGATAATAAATGCAAGTTAGCTCCTCCAAAATACCTGTTTATAGATAGTATTGGCGAACTTAGCCTGCAATATAATTCCCACTCATTCCCAAAGGGTTGACAGGGGACAGAGAAAAATATCTCTTTTATACAGTTAGCCTAATTTCTCCATAGCTGGCAGGAAGAAACAAAGCTGAC
>DIQB01000038.1:0-263 GCA_002427165.1 Firmicutes bacterium UBA5473 | reverse complement strand
GGCAGGAAGAAACAAAGCTGACTGGAAACGGAAAGGAGGGTAGATCTTGCAAAATAAGCACTTCTATATCCTAACACTTATTCTCTTCGCCTTGCTTTCCACACCCGCCAATTGCTCTGGACTTTCCCTCTCCGGCTCCTGGCAGCTTGAAGGAGAAGTCTGGGGAGGACAGCTTCAGGCGCCTAATCTGGAAGAGGAGCTGCCCGGGGTGAAACAAATGCCGAAGCTAACCGGATCCGGTTGGAACCAGGAGCTTAACCTGG
>DIQB01000037.1 GCA_002427165.1 Firmicutes bacterium UBA5473 | reverse complement strand
GGACCAAGAAGCAAAAGGGGTTACGGTGGCGGTGGAGGTCCGTGGATGATGTCCAGCAAGAGTAAAAATAAAGAAGCTGTGGGCCGGGTAATCGCATTTTTAACTAGCCTGGAATTCACCCAAGCTTGTGTCGAAGGTGGCCTTGGCATCTCCTGTATGCCCAAGGCAAACGAAGCAATACAAGATCCCCGTCTGCGTGAGCTATTGGAGATCGCGGAGCAGCGCACAATTATTCGCCCAGAACCGTTGCTGCGGAATATGGAGCTCGCCTATGTTAACCGTTATGAAAGCAAATTACCCCCCACAAAGACTTCTCTTGTTTCCGTAGTGCTTGAGGCTTGGACCACCAAGGGAGATATTGTAAAGGGCCTGAGGGAGCTCACAGTTGAAGCAAATAAACGCTTTGGGGAAATGATTAAACTTGCACGCAAGGATGGACATAAGGTGAAACTGGAGGATTATCATTTTCCTGATTTTGACCCTCTGACGGATTTCCAAGGAACTGAGAAATAGCAAAGAATATGGATTCTTAGTCTAAAGATGAGCATATAGGAGGTGCAAAATGCGCAAATACCACAAAGCCATTTTGTTAGTTAGCTTAACCATATTATGTATCCTTGGCCTACAGGTAGGTGCTGCCCCAAGTTTTATCGGAAAAGCTAATCTAATTAAATTCGATGAAAGCGGACGAGGACTTCTCACAACCAAAGATAACCAGGAGCTATTGAAAGTTCAATTGGAGCTTCAATCCCCTGGCTGGAAATGGTGGGGGCAAAGTGAAGCCATATCACCTACCACTCGAACCAAGGGGAATCTGTGGCAAGTTAGCTATAAGCTTCAAGATCCGGTCACCGGTTATTTTCTTAATGTCACTCAATCAATAGAGACTATAGAAAACGGCTATAGTATCCAATACAATTTAGCGCCCCAAGGGAACATGAAAATCAACCGGGGTTATCTAAATTTCCTGTTCCCATGTGATTTTGAAAAAGAACGTTTTTTGAGACTCGACGACACAACATTTCCATTGATCCTTCCTCGAGAAGAGCAGCATATCGATTTAGAACAAGGGAAAGCTGCTAAACTCGCAGAGGCAGATCTCCTATCCGGAGTAGTGCAGCTGACCCCTGAAGTCTCAAATTATAATTGGGAATTACAAAGTTGGATCAATACCGGTTATGGTTTATGGTTGATTTTCGGCCGGGAAACAGAGCTAAAAGTGGGGAAAACCTACTCTATAGGCTATAAAATCACCTTAGATCAAGAATTTAATTTTGAGGGCTCACCTGAAATGCAGAGCTTTTCTGTTGTTGATTTGCGAAGTGTTGTAAATATGGGATTAGCGGATGATGTTGAAGGTGACCAAAAGGGAGGTTGGACAGATCAGGGAGATAATGATCTGAGGGATTTTCCCACAGGAAAACAAGAATTTCGCGGCATTCCTTTTGAGATAATCGATCCGGAAACTAACAGGGGAAAAGCATCTTTGGTAATGTATGGGGAAGAAAAACCTTATTTTCCAAAGCAAGCCACGATTCCCATTGGCAAAACGGCCAAAACATTTTGTATTCTGCATGGTGCTTCCTGGTGTCCTAGCGCCGGCACAAAAGTTGCTGATTATATCCTCGAATATGCAGATGGAACAAAAGCCGCGATTCCAACTATCGCAGGTGAAGGAATAACGAACTGGTGGTGGCCCAGTGATACCTCAAAGAGCGTTGTCGCTTGGAAGGGGTCCAATGCAGCATGTGGGGACATTGGGATCAATCTATATCTGATGGAAAATCCCTACCCAAACAAAGAAATTAAAAATCTTGTGATCCAAACAACAGGGAAAGGTGTACTTGGAATTTTGGGTATTACCATCACCGATGGTACCCCCAAGATTGCAGAGGCAACACCTGCGCAAACTGATACCACAGGCTGGATCAAATATCAGTTAGCAACAAATGTAAAACCGGGCTCAGCCCTAGACGTAAGCTTTCTTTTGGATAAACCCAGCGGAAAACATGGTTTTGTCACCACAGCGGCGGATCAGTTTGTGTTTGAAGATGGCACACCTATTCGTTTTTGGGGAACAGTTTTTGCCTTCAAGGCTAACTTCCCTTCCCATGCTGAAGCAGAAATCATCGCCCAGAGATTAGCTCGCTCAGGATGTAATATTGTGAGATTGCATCACATGGATTGGGGTGGGTATGAAAACGGCCATTGGAACCTTTTCGATTCCGAGCCCGGCCCAGGTGGTAAATTGCGTCTGTCTGAGGAGAGATTGGATAAACTGGATTACCTGATTTATCAGCTTAAGAAGAACGGTATTTATGTTTATATGGATCTATTCGTTTCCCGAGGATTTAGCGAAAAAGAGGGAGTGCGGGATGCAGCTGATTTTTATGTAGTCTCTAACCCCTTGACTTTATTTGATCCAAAATTAATTGAACTGCAAAAGGAATTTGCACATACCTTCTTAACCCATGTAAACCCCTATACAGGGCTAAGCTATGCAGATGAGCCGACTATCGCCATGATGGAAATTATTAACGAAACCTCCCTCATCGCATCGTGGTCAGCGGAAAACCTACAAAATTGGCCTCAGTATTACCGTGATGAATTTTTTGTGATGTGGAATGAATGGTTATTGGCGCGATATGGTACACATGGGGCGCTTAAAATTGCCTGGACAGATGCTAATGGGGATTGCCCTCTGACAGCTGAAGAGAATTTGGCAAAGAAGAATATCATGTGGTCTACCTCCCTGCGGGGAGACTGGCAGATTAGCAATGCCCATACCAGTTTCGCACCAGCACGGGTTTCAGATACAATTGCTTTTCTTGAACATGTACAAGCAAAATATTTTCAAGAAATGGAAGCATTTTTAAAAGCACAAGGTATTAAAGTCCCTATCGCCGGTAGCAATTATCCTAATCATACAGCTGATATCCGTTCTAATGCAGGATGTGATTATTTAGACAATCATGTTTATCATGACCATCCAACGTCGCATGATCCTTGGACCATAGACAATAGCTCCCTTGTAAAAATGGATTTGGTTGGCACAGCAAACATCTTGAAAAACCTTACTTATCTACGTGTTTCCAATAAACCTTTTTTTGTGACAGAATGGGATTTTGTCTGGCCAAATGCATATCTGCTGGAAGGTCAACCTATAATGGCAGCATTTGCTGCATACCAAGATTGGAATGGGCTTACCCGTTTTTCCTATGCTAATGATAGTTGGGGAGCCATGGAAGAGGAACCAGCAGGTCCCCTAATCCGCCCTTGGAACTTTTGGTATGACCCTAGCGTTTGGGGGCAGTGGCCCGCAAGTGCTCTCATCTACCTACGCGGCGATGTAAAGCCATCAGATCGTTTAATTGAAGTAGCTTTTTCCGATGGTGATGTGCTTTCTGGTCAGGAAAGGTTTCTCCGCGATAATGAATGGAAAGAAAAGAGCTTCTTGATGTTTGAGGGGAGACTCCAGCGCAGTTACTTCGATACTAAATATACCGGCAATGCAGATTTAGTAATTTCCTCAGGCTACACTACAGGTGGCGATTATAGTGAAGCTAAGCGTGCTTTGGTTTATAGCAGCAATCCCTGGACAGATGGATTTAAGAAAGAGCAGGGGCAATTCAAGCTGTCCTCCCACGGCAAGCTCTTGAATCCGGAGCAAGGGCGAAAGACTAGCTCTCAGTGGCTCCAGCAGGAATACTGTATCGCAGCAAAACAGTGGGATTGGCCTATCAGGCCACAACCTCAAGACGGATATATCTCAGATACTGGAGAGCTTAGTTTTTATCATAAGAAAGAATTATTTACCTTGGACACTCATCGCTCTCAAGGCGCTGTGGGAGTTCTAAAAGAGCAAGGGACCATAAAATTAAGTTCTGTAGAAATCGAAAGCGATAATACTTTTGCAGCTGTGACAATACATTCTTTGGGGAATGAAGCCATAGCAACAGCCACCAGGCTACTAATAACAGCTGTGGGCAGGGTGGAAAGCAAAGGTCAGCTTTGGGATTCCGATCAGCGTACTTTAATTTGGCCGGGCTCTGATTATTTGCTCATGGATCCAGTAGAGGGGACTATTTTGATCAAAAGGAAAGATTATGATTCGCAAAAGGTAGTTGTCTATGCCCTAGCAGCAGACGGCAGCAGAGTCGCAGAAGTTCCAACCCAACCCCAAGAGAGTGGATTCTCCTTCGAGATCAGCCACGACTACGCTACCATGTACTATGAAGTGGTAATTGAATAATTAAAGGGGGGGGGAAGTCCCCCTCCAATCGCTATTGTTATTGACAAAATAGGGGGGAGGAAT
>DIQB01000080.1 GCA_002427165.1 Firmicutes bacterium UBA5473 | reverse complement strand
ATAACCAAACAGATTAAGAAAGGAACTTTTCATGGCGGGGGATGGATTCGAACCATCGGTCTACGGGTTATGAGCCCGTCGGGATCTCCTGGCTACCCTACCCCGCTACAGGGTTTTGTTTATCAGGCAACTCCGCCTGGGATAACTACCACAACATACGAACGATTGTTTATATAGTTTTCGGTTGATCTTCTAATTTCACTAAGCTTATTAAGAAACTTAGAGATTTATTTAAAAATTTAATGCTTTTTTCTCCTCATGATTTCTTTTTCTGCCCATCCTTTTCCTTTTCTCTTGTCTTTCTGGAAATGTATTTGAAATTTCGAATCCCAAATCGTATTATGGCAAGGTGCTTATTCTGCGGCGTGTATTGTGAAGTGAAATGCGGAGTTTACTGCGAGGGTTATCCTGGAAATCAGGGGGAAAAAGAAAAGGAAGAAGGTACGGCGACTCTTGGGTGTATGCAAATAGGCACATCCTATATCTGCGAGAATTGTCTTAAGGAGCTGAAACAAGCTCTAGAAATCCTGTGAGATTGTTGGATAATAAAGCTAGAACTTGAGAGAAAATGAATATTTGTAATGCTCCTGTTCTCTCACTGAAAAGAAAAATAAAAATGGAAGAATGACATGAAAGATGAGGCTGAACTTCAGATAACTTCAACATTCAATATGAATTTATCTTCAGTACCTGTTTCATTTTCCCAAGGTCTCTTGTATATTCCTTTTATCTGCTGACTGCCTTCAGCTATGGCTTTTATTTTCCATTGATGTGTTCCTGAAACACCAGTATAACCCTCAGGAGCTGGATCCTGTATATATTCGTCGCTGAGAATGTTGAGTCCCTGGGTCAGGTTGAGTTCCCAGCGGTAACCAGTGGAAGGATTTTCAGGTAGCTTAAGGTAGAAAGTCTCTCCATTTTCAAGATTTATAGTCTTCCCGGTGTCATCTTCTGTTATTGCCTGATGTTTTAGCATCAGAGATTCGGGAGGTTTTTGAGGGACGTTATCGATTGCCAGTTCAAATGATCCGGTTGCCCCGTTAACATTGACAGTATAGTTTCCAGCTTTGAGACCCCAGACATCAAGGGGAATAGTTCTTGTAAAGCTCTCTATAGCCTGTGTGCAGACCGCATCTTTCGGGCGTTTTGTACTGATATTGATATTGAAGACATTTCCTTCTCTTTCAGTCTTTATCTCATTGATTTCAGTACATCCATCAGGTAGGTAGCCTTCTGCTATTACCTGTATCTGTACGGGAAAAGACTCAAGGATCATAATCTGAACACTCTCTACGTTTGCAGTGCCGTATGTATAATCTCCCCCACTGGCTCCCTGACTATTGTTTGTTCCGTTAATCCCCTGACTATTATTTGTTGGATTCCCTGGTCCGGTTTCATTCTGTTTTTCATCAACACAACCAGAATGAATAACCACAAAAACCGTAATGAGTACGGTTATAATCTTCGTATATTTCCAAAACCTCTTTGCATCTCTTTTCATTTTTCCCCTCTTACCTCTTCTTTTTTAATGTGTTATGAAAAGATACGTCTTTCTGGATTTATTCTTTGCTTAAACCTCAGTTTTATTCGTAGTTTTATAAGGCTCTCTTTTTCTTGGCTGTTTGAACGATATAGAGCCCTTATTTAATATCGAACTTGTTAATTACAGGAATTAAAAAGTTTAATGATTATTTAAAACACAAAATAGGATTCTTAGTACGATTTAAAGGAAATAATTTAAGCTAGTTAAATATATATTGGATTATAACGCCGTTAACTTTACGGTTTGTACTCACAAGTTACAAATTCATATTTTCAGATTTCAGAAAGCTTATTTTTCTTAATGTAGTAGAAAAATACATAGTATGACATTTAGGGAGACTCCAGCTTGAGTTCACAGAAAATAAATGAAATAAAAACAGTTTACAGGTTAAAAAATGCTTAGAGCAGCCTTTTCTTGCCTGATTTCAAGTAAATATTTGGTGGAATTCAATTGAGAGTTGCAGTTATAACACAAGGAATTTCCAATATTTTTGAATCAGTTCTTGAATCAGGGCACGAGGTAGTGGGAATTGTTGAATGTGCCCCAGCACAAGAACCAAATCCATGCCTCAAAACAAAGGAGATAGTCTGGGCTGCAGCAAAACAACTCAACTACCACCCTAACGCCATGGCCCGTGGCATGAGAATGCGCCGTAGCAACACCATCGGCCTCGTTGCCCCCTGGGCAGGATCTGAATCTGTATTCGGCAAAGCTGTAGAAGGAATACAAGAAGCAGCATTCGATCATAACTACTATACTCTTCTGTGCCATACAAAAGGGGAACGCCGAAGAGAAGATGTCTATGTCCGTTATTTTATGGAACGCAGAGTAGATGGGATTGTAGTAATTACCTCTACAGGCAGACAAGACTATTCTAACTGGGAACCCCTCTTAGATCAAAAAATTCCATTTGTATTGGTAAACAGTGGCGTGGATGATCCTAGAATGTCATCTGTCTATGTAGACAACTACCTGGGAGCCAAAATGGCAGTGGAGCACCTATACGAAAGGGGACACCGTAGAATCGGTATTACCGGAACTTTTAAAATTGGCGGCAAGGCACTCTACGATCGCCTTCGCGGTTATAAAGATACCATAAGGCAACTCGGCCTTCAGCCCATGCTACCGGAAGAATCTGGAAATCAAAGTTCAAAGCTCAGAGGACGGCTACAGTTCGAAGAACTACTTGCACTTGCGGAGCCACCAACAGCCATTTATGCAACAAGCGATCTTGCAGCCTTTGGTGCCTATGAGGTAGCTCGAGAAAGAAAGGTGGTGATACCACAAGAGCTAGCAATCGTTGGCAATGATAATTATCCTTCTTGTGAACACGTATTGCCCCCACTGAGCAGTATTGCTCAGCCCCTATATGTTGCAGGTCAAGAGGCAGTTAAGATCCTCATGTCCGCAATATCAGGAGAAAATACACAGCCGCAAAAAATAACTCTGCCCCCAAAGCTGATTGTACGGGGCTCATCTTGAGAGGAGGAAGATAAGTGAAATTATCTATTTTCACTTTGATTTTACAAAAGTACACCCTACCTGAAGCAATTAAAATTTCCAAAGAGATCGGTTTTGAAGCAGTGGAGCTCATGGGTCGCGATCCTCATCTTGCTGCAGATACCACAGCAAAAAAGGCAAAAGAAATTCATAGCATGATCCAAGGAGAGGGCCTAGTTACAAGCTGCCTTGCAACCTATACAGGAGGCTACAGCACCAAAAGCGATGATGAGTGCGAACAGCAGCTGGATCAGCTAAAGCATTTTGTGGAGCTAGCCACAATTCTAGAGGCCAAACTTGTCCGTCATGCCCCAGGCGGTCCCAGAGAAGGGGAAGCAGACGATAGCCACTATAGGCGGGCTGCAGAGTGGATGCAGAAAGCAGCAGATTTTGCAGCACCAGCTGGCGTGAATGTGGTAATGGAGATCCACGACGGAGGCCTAATCGAATCTGCATATGGCGCCAAAAGGCTCCTAGACCTAATTGACAGACCCAACGTTGGTGTGATCCATGATGCAGGGAACATGTACATCTCCAAAGCAGACTATGGCGAAGAATCAGTGGAAGTTCTAGGAGACAAACTCTTTCACGTCCACGTGAAAGATGAGTTGAAAGTCGATGATCTCTCAGATCCATCATCTTTTAAAGTGCGAGACGAATTCTTTTGTCACAAGCTCCTAGGCCAGGGTGGCGCAGATCACCTGCCTCTATTTAAGGCTTTGATCAAACGGGGATATGATGGCTATCTATCATCAGAGTGCCACGGAGCCATGGATCCGGTGGAAACAGCAAAACATGAATATAAGGCAATCAAAGAGCTTATAGAAAAAGCGAAAGGGGAACTTTAAAATGACAAACTTTGGAATCGTTGGTTGTGGTGTAATTTCGTCTTCACACGCAAAGGCAATTACTGCAATTGAAGGAGCAAAGCTACTGGCTGTTTGCGATATTATTCCTGAAAAAGCCCAAAAAACAGCAGAGGAATATGATGTTCCTCACACTTTTACAGACTACAACAAAATGTTAGAGCTAGAAGACCTCGATGTGATTTGCATCTGTACACCTAGCGGCATGCATAGCGATCATACAGTGCTTGCAGCCCGGGCAGGTAAGCATGTCATCTGCGAGAAACCTTTGGATATCACAAAAGAGAAAATGGATATCATGATCGAAGAGTGCCGCAAAAACAACGTAAAGCTAGGCGGAATCTTCCAGCGTCGTGCAGGAAAAAATGCCCAAGAGATCAAAGCAGCCCTCTCCCGGGGGGAGCTAGGCAAGATTGTACTCACCGATGCTTACCTCAAATACTATCGTAGCCAGGAATATTACGAAAGCGCTGGCTGGCGTGGAACCTGGGAGATGGACGGTGGCGGCGCCCTTATGAACCAAGGTGTCCATGGCATCGACCTTTCCCAATGGTTTATGGGTGGCGTGAAGAAAGTATTCGCAAAAACAGGTACCTTAGCCCGCAAAATTGAAGTTGAAGATACAGCTGTAATCATCCTTGAGTTCAACAATGGTGCCTTTGGCGTAATTGAGGGCACAACCTCTGTCTATCCTGCCCAAAGCACACGAGTTGAGATCCACGGTGAGCTGGGCACCATTATTCTCGATGAGACAGAGATCAAAAAGTGGGAAGTAATTGGTGGTAAGGATCGGGCAGCAGACTTTGCTGCCGAGGAGCACGCAGGAGGTTCTGCAGATAATAAAGCTATTTCTAGCTCCGGTCACCAAATCTTAATTGAGGACTTTATTGAGGCCATCCGCGATGATCGGGATCCCATGATTCCAGGTGAGGAAGCACGCAAGTCAGTGGACTTAATCCTTGCTATCTACGAATCAGCCCGCACAGGCAAAGAAATAGAACTATAAGACTGCGAAGGTTGGGGCCCATTTGGGCCCCAACTGAGATCATAGCCTCAGCATAGGATTTGTTAGACTAGCTGACCAACCATTATTAGAAAATTAACATAAGAATATAAAATGCAGCGAATAATGCCTCTCTGTCCCTATCCAGAGCATGAGAGGGGAAGCTAGCGTAGCCTATGAAAAACTAAAGCCTCCAAGCTCAAGGAGGAAATGTTTGTAGGATAGAGAACTTTATAGAGGAATGAACTCGCCCGGTGTAGTCAATCGACTATGGGCAACTATAGAATGGTAAGGGAAAAGATTAGGCAGTATTGTTTAGCCAGACGGAGGGAGAACAAATGGAACGGAAGATTGGCGTTGCCCTTGTGGGGTGTGGCCGGATTGCGCCACTGCACGCCAAAGCATTGAAAGAATTACCCTTTACAGAACTTGTGATGACTATGGATGTAATCCGAGAGCGTGCAGAGGAGATGGCCAAAGAGTATGGTGGTAAGGGGACAGATGATTTCCAAGAGGTCCTTGCCAACCCCGAGGTAGAGGCAGTTGAGATCTGCACTCCTCATTATAATCATGCCCGCTTGGTTTTAGCAGCCCTTAATGCAGGCAAGCATGTCTTGGTGGAAAAACCTATGGCCATCAATGTGGAAGATGCCAAAGAAATGATTTCCACAGCCCAAAACAAAGGCTTGCAGCTAGGTGTAATTTTTCAAAATCGCTACAATGAGGCATCTCGGGCTGTGAAGGAAGCAATTGAAAAAGGAGAACTGGGCCAGATTCGTGGAGCCCGTGCGTTCCTTACCTGGCACCGTTCTGATGAATACTACAAACTAGATCCGTGGCGCGGCACCTGGGCCCAAGAGGGAGGCGGAGTCCTCATCAATCAAGCTATCCATACTTTAGATCTAATGCAGTGGCTGATGGGAGAGATTAAAACAGTCTCTGCTAGTTGCCGCCGCTGGGGACATCCCCACATTGAGGTAGAAGATACAGCTGAGGCATATTTCCGCTTTGCTAATGGCGCTTTGGGTTGTTTCTACGCAAACAACTGCTATCCCACAGATGAGCCAATCTTCTTTGAAATCACAGGGGATAGAGGTAAGGCTCAAATTTTAGCAGACAGAGCCACTATCATCATTGATGGGGAAAGTAGAGAGGTGAAGCCTCAGGCAGAGTCAGTTTCCCATCCAGCGTATTGGGGTAGAGGTCACCAGATACAGCTTGCCCATTTCTATCAATCTTTGCTAAAAGGAGAAGCTGTGGAGATCGATGGCAGATCTGGGATGGTAGCCATGGCCATGGTGCTATCGATGTATGCTTCATCTGCTACCGGTGCAGAAATAGATTTTCAACAGTTTATCAAAGGGAGCCACGAAGTCAACGGCTTATAGAACATCAAAAAGTATAATTTCTCGACACAATAAAAAAGCAGGGTTTGAAACCCTGCTTTTTTCATTGGGGCTGGTACATGCCGTTGTCTTGCATGTAGTTGAAGATGCCCTCGCCGTGTTGTTGCTCTTCTTGCTGAATATGTTGTAGCTGTTGGCGGACTTGGGGTGATGCTGCCTCAAAAATGGTTGTATCGTAGGCGTTTGAAACATACTTTTCCGTCATCAGCATGTCATTGCAAAGAAGAGCATCTAGCTGTTGGTTTTGCATGCCCTGTGGCTGCAGTTTGTTTTGTTGCTTTGGACTTGCTTGCTGCCCGCTGGGCTGTTGGTTCGGATTACCTAGCAACTGGTTGATGGTGTTATGATGCTGTTGCTCCTGGCTCGCATAATCGTTGAAGAGCTGTTGAAGTTTAGGGTCTTGGGTCTGTTGAGCATAGCTTTGATACTTTTGGATGCAGACTTCCTCGTGGTGTAGTTGATCTTGCAACAGGCTTTTCTCTTTTTGTGTTAATTGCAAACAATCACCTCCATCTCTAGTATGCCAAATATGTAGGCAGTTATGCTTCGCCCTAACCATTTTTGCGAGTTGTCAGAATAAATGTTTTTATATACTTAGTTGGGAGGTATTCGTGGTTTTATAGAGAAGTTAAATTATAACAAAGGGTAGGTAAATTGGACACGGGAAGAAATGCTTTTAGGGGAGGAGTGATAAACTTTCGAACTTCGGATTAAGTAGGTATAGCTAGAAGGATTGAGTGAGGATGTGTCTTTAAAAATTAAGATGGGGGATATTAGCATCCTTAGCGCGAACCCCAAGTGAACATGAAAAGACTAAGAGGTTCGCGGAGTGTGTGGCATCAACAGTTAGATCTGAGAAAAGACATAGAATTCAAGAGGATCAAAGTTCAAAAATGGTAGGTTCGCGAAATGAATGCCTGAAATGATTGTATATCAGTGCTTTTTTAGCTAATGAGTCGCCTCCCGTGCGGAGGCGTGGATTGAAACATTAAATAATTAGTAGTAAGGGCGAGAATATCTTCGTCGCCTCCCGTGCGGAGGCGTGGATTGAAACGCGGAAGAACAACTGCCTTTGAAGTACCTGTTGAAGTCGCCTCCCGTGCGGAGGCGTGGATTGAAACAATAATGCATTTTTTAACGGTATCATCACAATAAGTCGCCTCCCGTGCGGAGGCGTGGATTGAAACCTCCTCCCATCCCCAATCGATGAAGTTAAAAACCGTCGCCTCCCGTGCGGAGGCGTGGATTGAAACCCTACGGAATTGATAGCCCTTGTACTCATCAATGTCGCCTCCCGTGCGGAGGCGTGGATTGAAACCGCTACTTCCCGGGGATAGCGTTACTCTAGCATTGTCGCCTCCCGTGCGGAGGCGTGGATTGAAACAGTATCATCTTGATTCCCCTTTCTGCCGGGGATTGAGTCGCCTCCCGTGCGGAGGCGTGGATTGAAACCTCCCATCCCCAATCAATACAGTCAAAAGCCTCCGTCGCCTCCCGTGCGGAGGCGTGGATTGAAACTTCATCAAAGCGCCGATTGTCGCTGTTGCCGTCAGTCGC
>DIQB01000130.1 GCA_002427165.1 Firmicutes bacterium UBA5473 | reverse complement strand
GCCTTCTGTGATCGCTATAGCCCCCCTCGATGCGAAAGGTTGTCACCTCAGCCTCTATATCCCCTGAGAGCACCCTCACTGTGCCATGCTCCCTGCCTTGGGGGATGGTGTGGGGGAAAAGTGCTTCCACCTGGTGGGGTAGGGCTGAGGTAGCCAGATCCCAATCTATAACTGCCCGCCAGCTGCCATAGAGCATAGCATCCCGGATGGCACCGCCTACAATATAAACTGCAAAACCAGCTTCCTTGAATTTGGTCATCAGCGCACAGAGCCCCTCGGGCGGACCATCTCCTGGTAGCAAACAGCTCCCCCCTAAGCTAAAAGATACTGCAAAACAAGGAGCAAGATCACGCCGGGGATCCCCAAAAAGCCTGCAACCAGCGCACTTACAGGGTTCAGTGGTAGCTGTAGCCCGATCCTGCCTCCCACCAAGTTGATGAGATAGAGCAAGGCGCCACCTAGGAGAGCGTTCCACAGAAGCCTCCCCACAATGCGCAAAGGACCAAAGATCAGCCTCGCCACTAAAAATAAAAGGATGATCCCCAAAGCAAAGGTTAATACTAGATTCAAATTCATCAATAGCTCCCTCCTCCATTTTGTCCCATTATATTTTTATTAGGACAAGGGAGGTATTATGCCTGCTTCTTGATATTTCGCCACGATCCCCCTAACATCCTGCTTTGAGGGACCAGATGTTCCCTTCAAAAAGCCATATGCAAATCGCAAAGGAGGAATGAAAATTTGATTGGAAATCTGCTGCTTCGCCTATTGGATGCACCATTAGATGAGATCATCTCCCGGATGATGACAGATGATTATTCTGAGAACCTCTTTTTAGCTGGCACTATTGTCCAAAAGCTCTCCCTCAGGGCCATGGTGGAGGCCTCCCTCAGGGCCCAGACAGGGGAGATTCTCTCGCGGCCCCTGGGCTCTTTCAATGTGCAGTCCCCGTGGGAAAAACTCTTTCTCAATCCCAGGCAGCTCTTCCAGCTGCCCACACCAGACGATCAAACAATCTCCAGTCAGGTGACAATAGGCCCTCGTGCCAAAAAGCCCCTGACTATCTCCACTCCGATTATGATCTCGGCTATGTCCTATGGTGGCTCTTTGAGCCTGCCTGCCAAAATCGCCCTGGCCCGTGGTGCCTCCCTTGCAGGAACAGCCACAAATACCGGCGAAAGTGCTCTTTCCAACGAAGAACGTGATGCAGCCCATAAGCTGGTGGGGCAATACAACCGTGGGGAATGGATGAACACTCCAGATCAGCT
Source organism: Firmicutes bacterium UBA5473 (assembly GCA_002427165.1). Classification (GTDB taxonomy): domain Bacteria; phylum Bacillota; class DTU084; order DTU084; family DTU084; genus UBA5278. The sequence goes on along the minus strand of DIQB01000130.1, from coordinate 1,879 downwards.
TAAACGCCTGGATGCAATTGAAGTGCAGTTAGGTCAAGGGGCCTTCGGTGGTGCTGTTTATTCCAAGCAGTATTCGTATCAGATCGGCGATCATCTGCGCAGCACCTGGCATTTGAAACGGGATCAGGATACAGCAATAAAAGCCAGGCTACCCGGCGTAAATACACCTGAAGAGGTAATTAGGCTTCTCAATTCCCTGAAAGGCGAGTATGATGTTCCCATCGGAATCAAGATAGCTGCCACCCACTTCCTAGAAGAAGAGCTGGAAGTCATTATCCGCTCAGATGCCGACTACATTGTAATCGACGGAGCCGAGGGCGGGACTGCTGTAGCTCCCCCCACTTTAGAAGACGATCTGGGCCTGCCCACCCTCTATGCCCTAAGCCGCGCCTCTCAATTCTTGGAACAAGCAGGGGTGCGGGATCAGTTCTCTCTTATTGCTACAGGTGGCCTCACCACCCCTGGCCACTTTCTCAAATGCCTGGCCTTGGGTGCAGATGCAGTCTACATCAGCTCTATTGCCCTAATTGCCCTGATCCAAACGCAGATGGCAAAGTCTCTTACAGATGAGCCGCCTGTACAGCTTGTGATCTACGGCGGGAAGCTAGCTGATAAATTTGAGGTTGATGAGGGTGCAAGGACTCTGAGTAACTTCCTGAACTCCTGCACAAAAGAGATGCTCCTCGCAGCCCAGGCCACAGCTAAAACCTCCCTCTCAGACTTCTCGCGGGAGGACCTGGTCTCTACAGACAGAGAGCTGTCTGAGGTATTGGGGATCGGTTATGCAGGAGAGCCCGGAATGAAGAAAACCCGAGTCAAGGAATTTCTCACCATATGAAAAGCCACCAGGGTAAAACCCCTGGTGGTTTCCCTTTTCTAAATTGCTGCTATAATTAAGGCAAAAGATCTCACAAAGGGAGACTCTTTTCCACGTGTACTAACGTACCTTAAGTTTGGCAATCTATAAACACTATAAAAGCAGCTAATTCTGTGATATAATAAAATTAACCCCAGGCTAATAATCTTCGTATTAATATGGAGGTGATTTGAATGTCTATTGACCTAGAGTTAACACTGAAAAAACTTGTAAAAAAGATAGTTGATATTGCGCGACCGGAGCAAATAATTCTCTTTGGTTCTGCGGCTCGTGGTCAAATGGGGCCAGATAGCGATCTAGATGTATTAATTATCAAAGACGGGAACTTCAAAAAGAATAAGTTGGCTCAAGATATATATATGAATCTTTTTGGTGTTGGGTTGCCAGTTGACGTGATTGTAGCGACTCCCTCTGAGATTAAAGAGTTTAAAGATTGTCCATGGAGTATAATTTCCCCTGCTATTCGTGAGGGTAAGGTGATCTATCATGCTTGACTTAAATCCCAAAAATCCTTTTGGATGGCTACGGCGAGCTCGCGGTGATCTCATTATCGCAAAAGGTTTTTCTGAATGCGAAGGTGTGCTTCTTGAAGATTTATGTTTTCTTTCTCAGCAAGCAACGGAAAAAGCACTAAAGGGGGTCCTCGTATACTAAGAGTGGATTTCCCTAGGACTCATTCTATTACCTTGTTATTGGATATTATTGATGAGGTAGGCATTGAAATACCTGTAGAATTAATTGAATCAGCTAGGTTAACATTCTATGCTGTTCAGGCCCGCTATCCTGGAGCTTATAGTGAAGTGGGATATGAAGAATATTTGGATGCAGTTAAAATTGCTGAGAAGGTTGTTTGTTGGGCTCAAGAATATATAAAACATAATAGACAAAAGTGAACGAGTCTTCTATGCTGACTTTCAAATAACATCGGGTATTCGATTCCCAACGTTCTTAGATAGAAAGGCAAGCACTTTATATAACACGACAGTCAAAAGTTCTCAATGA
>DIQB01000035.1 GCA_002427165.1 Firmicutes bacterium UBA5473 | reverse complement strand
TGCAAATTTTAACTAACAAACTATAGGCAGACAACAAATATACTGCTAGGGCTCGTCTTAAACTATAAAGAAAAAATATTGCCACTGGCGCTTGCATTTTCCTAAAAAAACCACCTCTTGTGAATTTACAAATCAAGAGGTGGTTTATCTTTTTTATACAGTTTTTATTTATGGAAGCAAATACTGATACATCATCCAAAAGTGGAGGGCGCTTCCTCCCAAAATAAAAAGATGAAAGATCTCATGGAAGCCAAAGACCTTCAGGTTGGGCCATTTGATACCATAGATAATTGCCCCTGTGCTATAGAAGAAGCCACCACCTAATAATAAGCCCACACCTGCTACTGAAACAGCGCGGGCGAACGGTACAAAAGCGATGGCCAGAAGCCAGCCCATAACTAGATAGATCAAAGTTGAAAGCCATCTGGGTGCAGACATCCAGACTGCTTTCATAATGATGCCACCTATGGCAAGGCCCCAGATGCTACCGAAGAGGCTCCAGCCTAATGGTCCCCGCAGGGCCAAAAGACAGATTGGAGTATAGGAGCCTGCAATCAGAATAAAGATCATCATGTGATCTATTTTCCTGAGAACTTTCTCCCATCTCTTCGATGTGATCACTGCATGATAAACTGTACTTGCACTATAGAGTAAAATTAAGCTAATGCCAAAGGTGGTCAGGGAGACTAGATGCCAAATTGAATAATCCGTAGCCTTGATAATTAAAAACACTAACCCCACAACTGATAAAACCGCACCTAAAAAGTGGGTTAGAGCACTGATGGGATCCTTGAGCTTAAATTTCATGCTATCGCCTCTTTCTCAAAAGCTTTGTAGATCTATAGTATAACAGAAACTACCTGATTCGTATACACAAAAAGCCCCTCTTTTCTGAGCCTTTTCTGGCCCGCTCACCGATAAATCACACAAACCCTTGTAACTGACTGCCAGCTATATTATAATGATCGTAAAGGGGGAGGATCAAAATGAAGAAGAGCATAGGCTGGATATTAGGAATCGGGATTTTACTCCTGATCGTCTTTATTGGAGTTAGCAACAGTTTTATCCGTAAAGAAGAGGCAATCAATACCAGCTGGGCAGAGGTTGATAACCAATTGCAGCGCAGGAGTGACTTGATTCCTAACCTTGTGGAGACTGTACGAGGTTATGCCAAACATGAGCAGGCTGCAATTGCTCAAGTGGCAGAGGCTAGAAGTAAGTTGGCTGGAGCAGGAACTCCTGAACAAAAGATGGAAGCCAATGACCAACTGGATCAGGCCCTCTCAAGGCTCTTGGTGGTTGTTGAAAATTATCCAGATCTGAAAGCCAGCGAACAATTTACTAACCTGCAGTATGAGCTATCTGGAAGCGAAAACAGATTAGCTGTGGCTCGAAAAAGGTATAATGAAGCTGTTCGCGTCTATAACGTTTCGATCCGTGTCTTTCCCAACAGCCTCGTTGCCTCTTTGAGGGGACTTTCTGCCAAACAAATGTGGGAAGCAAGCCCCCAGGCGAGGCAAACACCTAAAGTGGAATTCTAAAGCAAAGGAGCAATTGCTGTGCGCAAATACCTCTGGTTAATTCTTATCTTACTGCTACCACAGTTAGTTTTAGCAAGCAATCTTCCCAAACGTAAAGCCCTTTTTAATGATTATGCAAAGCTCCTTTCGCATGTTGAACAAGAGCAGCTAGAGCAGCAGCTCAATACTCTTTGGAAAGAAACTGGAGCCACAATGGTTGTGGCCACTGTCCCCTCACTTGGGGATCGCACAGTGGAAGAGTATGCAGTAGAGCTTTTCAAAGCCTGGGGCATCGGTACAAAAGAAGAAGAGCGGGGTCTTCTCTTAATTGTAGCCCCCAACGAACGGGAAATGCGCATTGAAGTAGGCTATGGTCTGGAAGGAGAACTACCTGATGCTTTTGCAGGCAAGCTCATCAGCCAGATTGCTACTCCTGCCTTCCGGCAAGGAGCTTACGCCCAGGGAATCCGTGAAATAATTCGCCAGGTCTCCTTGCGCCTAGGAGGCAGTGGCGAGGCTGCGAAGAACAAAGCATCTGCAGACTACTGGGAACTGCTCTTTTGGCTGATCGTGGTCATCTTGGTTATCTCCTCTTGGCCTAGAAAGGGTCAGGGGATCAAACGAAAAGGCGGCTTCTTTCCACCCTTCTGGTTTGGTGGCGGCCCCCGTGGCGGCGGAGGCTTTGGCAGCGGAAGTGGTGGTTTTGGTGGTGGTGGAGGCTTTGGCGGCGGCGGAAACTTCGGTGGTGGAGGTTCCGGTGGCGGTGGAGCTAGCGGTAAATGGTAAATCGGATCAAGAGGGGACGGCTAATCCCGTCCTCTCACACAGAACATACGGATCACGCTACTGAGCAGTTCGGCTGTTTATAAGTCCTTGTATTCCATCTATTTCGTTAAGCATTCTTACCCTTTCCAACATATTCTCTGGTAAGCTGTTCACCTGACTTTAGTGTGCAACCATCTCCCTTCCCTTCTCTGCCCTCAAGCAGCGCCATCAGCACCCCATCCTCCAAATTCCACCTCACGGTAGACACCCTTGCTCTTGGCGAACACTCACTACTACCAAACATATAGTTGACTTTTACCCTCTCTGAAAAGCTGAAGATGTACTTTGTGACAGGTTTGATTCCGGAGGCTGTACGCGCATGGATAAAGGCGCGGGATACAGAACCGATGCAACAGGTGCTTTCTAACATTCTGGACGCCTACGAGCGCGATTTTGCCAAGCACGCCGAGCCAAAGGAATTCCCAAAACTGTCTTTGATTTGGCGCTCCATTCCCTCACAGCTTGCCAGGAAAAACAAAATAAAGTCGCACGAGAGGGCGCACGAGCCCGGGAATATGAGGATGCTTTGCAAGGGCTTTGCGACGCGAATCTCACATATAAAATCCATCGCAGAACAGCGCCGGGACTACCTATCTCCGTTTATGACGACCTGTCCTCATTTGAGCTATATCTGGTAGATGTGGGATTACTTCGCAGGCTATCGCTTCTTGCGCCGTCCGCCTTTGGGGAAAGCAATCGCCTGTTCACCTAGTTCAAAGGTGCGTTGAGCGAAACCTATATTCTTCAAGCGCTGAGCAATCAGTTTGGGGCCACGCCCCGCTATTGGACAATAGACAATCCAAGGTATGAGGTAGCTTTTCTCATCCAACGGAAAAATGATATTATCCCCGTTGAAGTGAAGTTGGAAGATAATCTTGGAAACGTAGCCTGAAAAAGTTCAAAGAGAAATACGGCTACACTGTGAAACTGTGCGTGCGCTTTTCAATGCAGAACCTAAAGCTAGATGATGACCTTTTAAATATTCCCCTCTTTATGACGGATCAAGAGCGTTTGATGGAAATGGCTTTGAAAACCATCTAATCTGCGTTTAAAGCATGCTCCCTAAATTCACTCATCCTAGTCACTATCTCCATTTATATAAGATCTCTTATAAGCAACACTTTTGTGTGTTTTGCCACAACATTCACTTGAGATCTCGAAATATACACATTAACCTTAAGATCTGTGTCTAGAATGAAATAGCCCTGAAATCTTAACATTTTTTTGGTATACTATAATTAGCTGGATGAAAAGTTACAACTTCAGATTAAAAACTGTATATCAATGTCTGAGGTTAAGTATAGCAGCAAGAATCACATAATCTCGATTTAGTTTGATTAGATTGCAGAAGTAATCGGTGGTTTGCTGTATATTTAGAGCGATTGTGCTAACGACCGTTTGTTTTTCAATCCTACTCTCTATAAAAGTTAACAAACCGTAGGTTGGGCATCCAAATCCTTAGATTCAAGACGAAGGAGGTACTAGCGTGAAAAATCAAATCAAAAATGAGCTAAACATCTTAAAAAACATTATAATCGAAACCGTGCCTGTGAAGCAGATTTTCCTCTTCGGTTCTTATGCGTATGGCACTCCTCACGCCGACTCTGATCTTGATCTGTATATAGTCTTGCAGGACAGCGCTAACATGCGGGAAATTGATGCAATGAAGCTGATCCGTAAAGCTATCCGTGATAAAAAAACCTTGCCTGTAGATGTAGTTGTCAGTAAAGAACATATCTTCAATGAACGAAAAAACACGCCTACGCTTGAAAGACATATTTTACAGGAGGGGATGATGATTTATGGATAATCGTTTACTTGCCCAAGAATGGCAAAAGATCGCCGAAATGGATTTGCTGTCTGCCGAACACCTTTTGACCATGCATCCTATTCCGATAGAAGTCATCTGTTATCATTGTCAGCAGTCAGCAGAAAAAAACCTCAAGGCCTACCTTGTTTTGCACAACCAAAACCCACCAAAAACACATGATTTAGATGAACTGTGTAAGTTATGTCAGAAGTTTTCTGATACTTTCAAAACTATAGCTGATATTTGCTCTGACCTAACCACATATAGTGTTCAGCCTCGCTATCCGATGAAATTTATTCTGGAAGAACAGGATATGCGAAAAGCCATGAAAAACGCAAAGGAAATTAGAGATTTTATCTTGAGGCTTGCACCAGAGATGATGGCTAAGTAAAGAGCAGAAAAAAGATAGTCAGTGATAAAAAATCGTATCAAGGCCATAGAACATACAAGTTCCCCGTTGCGTAGCAATTATATAGTTACTGCGGCCTCATTTTGGATAAGCAATGGTTCATTGGCATACCAAAGCTTTCTAACTGGTTCGAACCAAGGTATTCATCAGCAAGCAAATAAGAAAAACCATGATTGGGGGGAATCGGTACGAAAGAAGAAGAGCGGGGTCTCCTTGCGCCTAGGAGGCAATGGCGAGGCTGCGAAGAACAAAGCATCTGCTGATTACTTGGAAAAATCTTGTTTTCAGTAGAAACTTTAAATTTTCTTCCCAATAGAAATGCCCCCTCTATGCAAACAATTTTATTATTTAAACTGTCTTCCATAAAGGGAGCCTATCACATAGTGGGTATTTTTTATCTCAATCAACAAATTTAATTTGTTAAACAAGCAATTTTAATTGCTTGCATAGCGTTTTCTTTTTTCAGACAGATAACAAAGGATTGGGGCAAAGCTTTAATTCCCATATTCGAGAAGTCCGCTGATATTTCGTTATCCTTCCAAAATAAGCAATGGTCCGTGCTTTTCTCCGAACTACCTGAACTTGTTAATCTATAATATTTCGCTCCGTCCTTCACACCTTGCCCTAGAAGTTCGCAGCTGCCGTGCTCACAGGACCCAAACCCACTACCATACCATCTCCATCTGTGGCACTTGCGGAAAACGGTCCCACGGAGCCATCTATCCCCGCCTCAGAGCCGATGCCCAAAAATTCACCCGTGGGGCCGAAGGTGGCACGCAGGCCAGCTGTGGCACCTGCACCCACACCAGCTATTTTAGCAGATACACCAACCCCGGCATAGATAGATGAGACATACTTGTGCTTAAAATTGTAAGTCATACCACCCTCGATTAAAGAGCCTAATTTAATTTCGATTGTCTCGCATCCCACCTCTAGACCAGCAAAACCAAAATCCGCACCAAGAATGGAGCCACCTTTGAAAGGACAATCATTCTTTTTGGGAGGCGGGACCTTTGTTGACTCCATAGGCTTTGGTGGATCTGGTGATGGCAATTCTCCTTCAGGGCGTAGTATGGGCCCCATACCTGCAAGCTCAAAAATGAGTACTTTAGCCGGCAGTTCCATAGCTGCCGGCAAAAAGGAACTGTAGACTGCTGTACTTCTTATTTCGTTTACAAAGACCGCAACATCCCGGTCATAAATCCTGCTAGCGGGGCTTTCAGTGTAGAGCCAATATTCCTCTGTGAGGCGAGCGATTTCCTCGTAGGTTTTTTCATACAATGGTTTCCAGGCCAAGAAGAAACGGTCTGCCGCAAGTGCTCGCTCCTTGCCGGCAAACTGATCCGCTGCATCTTGCGCTCTGATATTGGCCACACCTGCCGCTTCTATTTTAGAAATCTGAATATATTCGATCTGTTTGAGTTCTTTACTCCAAGCAGCTTGGATGCTCTCTAAAGCCACTTGGTACTCATCGTAGATCTTCCCGACCCGATCGCTGAGAAAATAGCCATAGCATTCAATCTCAAATACTGCCTGGCCATAGACTCCACCATAGGCCTTTTCAACCCATGGTGCTGGTTGCATATTTTGCGCCATGCTCAAGGGCCTAGCAAGCCCCTTCTCCATCACATCATTAGCCCAGATGCCAATATCCTTCGCCCCTGCACTGAGAGCATCCCGGGTGGTCCAGTTGGGGAGACGGGGGATCTCCAGCTTATCAAAAACCCCAGGTTCAGCTGCAGGTACCTTTGGCAGATAGCTGTCGCTAATGCTACCGCCCCCGGCTTGGGCTTTCTGTAGCTGCTGTCGCATCACAGGCGCGTAGGATTGCCCCGCAGCCTTGAAAAGGTGCTCTATGGCCTTATTTAAGTTTCCTCGCATGAGATAGAGCGTAGCGAGACCCTGATGGGCTTGAGAGAACATGGCCTCCTCTCGGATAGCCTGGATATATAATTCCTCAGCAGTCTCATCATCCCCCAGCTCAAAGAGTGAGTTGGCAAGATTGGTGAGAATCAAAGGCGATTGCGGGGCGACGATGCGCCCGAAATTAAGCACCCTCACTGCATCCTCTGTCCGCGAGAGGAGTCGCAGAAGAGCGCCAAAATTATTTATTACCAGCGCATTCTCCGGAGAGGCAATCACAGCTGCAGCGCCCAGGGTAACTGCGATCTCTCGGGCCATGCCCTTAGCACCTAACATCACAGCCAATGATGAGGTGCTATTTATCATTTCCGCTCCATCATCTGTCCCCGACTTCAGGCGCTGTAGCTGCTTGTCAATTGCGGATCTTGTAGAAAGGGGAATGCTGCTGTAATAGATCTGCCGATAGTGCAAAGCCAGCTCAACTAATTCTCCTTGGCCCATAACCTCTGTTAAATCTATTGAGGTATTGGTCCTTGCCTTGAGAAGTTTTACCTCAAGGCTAGTCTCCCCAAACACATTTACTGCAG
>DIQB01000094.1 GCA_002427165.1 Firmicutes bacterium UBA5473 | reverse complement strand
TAGGAGTAATGGGGCTTTCTTTATAGGGGTAAGGATTGTCAGTAGGCTTTGTTTTAGATATTTTCGTCATGATTTATCAAGGATTTATGCATGGAGCGGACTGGAGGGAGATGGCCCAGGTGGACCATAACGTTATTAGGTAGGGGACTGGTTGATTGCTGTCTTGACTAGGATGAATAGTTTTCTTCGAAAGAGCACTGTTGTTCCTAAAGGCATTTATAGTATAATTTTTTCGTTCATTTGGAGGGATGACAATTGGAAATGTGTCATAAATGTGGATGCGTTGCTTTTAGAAATTCCTATTTTCAAATTGTCAGATGTCGTGCATGTGGTTGGGAAGTTAGTTTGCCTCAATATGAAAAGGATGAAGCTGAAAGAAAAAGAAGGCTCAAAGCCCAGACTCAACAAAGAAATGAGCTAGCAGTCTCTAGCTAAAGTATGATCTTAAATCAAAAGGCTCCTCTCTTGGCGAGGAGCCTTTTGATGTTAGCTTTAGCTCAACCGTACTTTTTCAAAGCTTCCAGAAACAACATCAAATGGATTTGTTCATCGCGGATGATTCGTTCAATAATCCTTTGGATTTTGGGATCTTGAATCTCCGCTAGCAGATAATGATAAGCAGCAATTGCAGCCTCCTCGGAGACAATATCCAAGCGCAACTTTTGGATCAAAGAATCTCCATATGATACCTCGCTACCTTGCCAATATCCTCTGTTGGCCCTCAAATATTTAGGATTCCCACCCAATTGCGCAATCAAATCACCGATTACTTCTAGATGATGCATCTCCACCAGAGCAATGCAGAGCATAAGATTCGAGACAGCTTTCTCTTCGATAGTGAGGTGATGGTGAAAATACTGGGCTATTGCTGTCAGCTCTGCGGCTGTCCCGTCTGCAAAAGCATCTAGAAGAATCTTTGCATACCTCTCATTTGGCTCCGATACTTCAACCTCAGGAAAAGGAGAAGGATCCCGGCAGGGCAGAGACATAAGAAAATCATCTACAAGCTCATTAATATCCTTCAAAACCACCACCCCTTTTTTTTCAGCTGCTATTAAATATATGGTGGAGGTTTCGAATTATGCTTTATTTGCTCTTTATGGGATAAGCACTCGCCAGGATTTTGGGTAGAAGATGTACCACAGTGAGAGCTCAGGAAAACAAATGGCACATTTGCTTTGCACAAGACATAAAAGTAAGTAACTTCCCAATAGGAGGCATCAGTTAAATGGCTTATATTTCTCCTGGTAACCATATCCTGCCACCTTTACCCTACCCCTATGATGCATTGGAACCATATATTAGCGCCAAAACCCTCAGTATCCATCACGATTTCCACCATGCTGGCTATGTAAAAAGCCTCAACAATGCAGAGTTGGAGCTAGCTGCAGCAAGGAGTAAAGATGACTTTTCTTTGATCAAACATTGGGAGCGGGAGGTTGCCTTCCACGGTTCAGGACACATCCTCCATAGTATCTATTGGACCAATCTTTCGCCCCAAGCAGGAGGCTTACCTTGCGCTTTCACAGGGCAATTGCTTCAGCGAGACTTCGGTGGTTTTGAACCATTTCGCCAACAGTTAACTCAAGCAGCGATAAATGTAGAGGGCTCAGGTTGGGGAATTTTGGTTTGGGAAACTCCCTGGCAACGTTTAGGAATTCTGACTGCTGAAAAACATCAAAACCTCACATTGTGGGGCGCGATTCCACTGTTGGTGCTGGATGTTTGGGAACATGCCTATTATTTAGACTATCAAAGTTCTCGGGCCCAATATCTCTCTGCCCTGTGGCAGATTATAGATTGGCATAATGTGGAGGCAAGACTCCTTTCTGCCAGCAGGGGGGGAATGGAAAATACCCCCTAAAACGCCAGCTTCCAAGCAAGAGGCTCCTTTGAACAGGAGCCTTTTTTAAGTTGGATTGAGCCAGGTTTGGTCTATTAGCAAATATTTTACAAACTGCCAAAACAAATTAATATTTCCGAGATGGGGTTGTAAAAATACCCTGTTATATTTTAGATGGAAGGATATTAGAGAGGAGAGTAGGAGAGTTATTAACTATTTTGCGTGAATTTTTCCTAAACGAAAGGAGAGAAAAATGAAAAGGCTAAGCACTGTTATTGTTTTGTTGATCATAGTAAGCACTGTAGCTTTCGCTGCGAATATCGGCGGGGAACTGAGGCTCAAACTGGAAAATAGTGACTCTAATACCACACTGGAGTATGACAAAACCGTCCTTTCCCTCAGCGGAAAATTGCAAGCTAATACCATAAAGGTAGCAGTGGATCCTGAGAAAAAAGTATTGCAGTGACAGGGCTTAACTAAAAAGGTTATAGGGAAAAGATGCTTATACCGTGCGAGAGGGACTGGAGGAATCTGAATATCTGATCTCAATGCCGATAATAATAAATTCATTTCGCGTCTGAAAATTAAATTTTAGGGGGGTAAAAAAATGTCCAAACGCATCTTGATAGCATTGATGTTAATTGTAAGCGTAATTGTAGCTGGTTGTGGACCTAGGCGAAGCTCTAACAGTATTACTGTAGCAGGGTCAACATCGGTTCAACCTGTAGCGGAATTGATGGCTGAGAGATTTTCAAAAAAAGGCTCAGAGATTCAGGTCAATGTACAAGGTGGTGGTTCCAGCGCAGGAATAACTGCAGTCATAAATGGAACAGCAGATATTGGCACCAGCTCTCGGGAGCTTCAGAGGGAAGAAGAAGAGGGAATAGAGAAGTATGAGGTGGCAAGGGACGGAATTGTGGTTGTGGTAAACCCAAAAAATTCCGTGATAGATTTAAGCAAAGAACAAGTGCGTGATATTTTCAGTGGTAAGATTCGTAATTGGTCCCAGCTTGGAGGCAAGGACCAAAAGATCTTGGTGGTAGTCAGAGAAGAGGGATCTGGCACCCGAGGAGCATTTGAGGAGATAGTGATGGCTCCAGAAAAGCTCGCGATAGATAGTATTGTCCAGGGCTCAACTGGTGCTGTGAGGCAAACTGTAAGCTCTGATCCTGCAGCTATTGGCTTTATCTCTATGGCTTCCATTTCATCTGAGGTGAAAGCTGTGAAGGTGGACGGGGCGAGGCCAGATACTGAATCAATACTTTCAGGAGCTTATAAGCTTGCAAGGCCTTTTTATTTTCTAACGAAAGGTGAGCCCCAGGGAGCAATAAAGGATTTTATTGACTATGCATTGGGCGAAGAAGGAAAGGCAGTTGCCAAAGAAGCAGGCCTGGTTACAAACTAGCCTGCTTTAACACATGCTTTTGCCGCTTTGCAAATAATACTGGCGCAATACTTTAAATATTATTCAACTTGTGGTACAATTAGTATCTAGCTTAGAGGAGGAGAGATTTAACATGAAAAAGTTTATATCTGTAATTGTCTTGTTAATCGTAGGTGCGACAGCATTGGCCGCTGATCTGAATGGCGAACTGAGGATTAATCTGGAAAGTCACAACTCCCATACCACTTTGAAGTATGATAAAACAGTCCTGTCCCTCAGTGGGAACTTGCAAGCTAATACCATAAAGGTAGCGGTGGATCTTGAAGAAACTAATATTGCAGTTACAGAAGCCTATATTAAGATGGGTTCTATAGTTGTAGGGAAATATAAGACTCCCTTTGGTATCGGCAATTATGGAATCAAGACTCCGCTGGCTGTGAGAAATTGGAACGGGGAGAGGGTCATGGGACTCTGGCTTATGGGACAGGCAAGTATGCCTGCAGAATATATAGTAGGCTTTCTTAATAATCAGAGTCAGGAAATGGGAAAAAAACAGGTGGGTTGGTTAAAATATAAGCTAAATAAAGATCTTTCGCTTTATGGATCTTTGCTCAATAAAGAGGATGGCAAAACAATCTGCTCTTTAGGAGGACTCTATTTAGCTGGTGATCTGGAATTCAGCGGGGAATACATCGCGGGGCAGAGTGTAGGTGATATCTTTGGTATTGTGCTGAAAGGCCAGTATACAGTGGCACCTGCCTGGGATCTTTATGGAATATTTTCTCAGATTAATAAAAACGCAAATAATAATCCAGCCGAATATAGAGAAATAATTGTGGGTAGCAAATATTCCATAGCCCGTGGATTGGATTGGGAAACCGAATATATGATGGATTCTGATGAGGGACAGAACAAGTTTTTTGTTTCGCGCCTCAAAGCTAGATTTTAGTTTATTGGCAAAAACTGTTAGTATCTATGGGCCATGTTACAAGGAAATATAAGGGGATAGGGATTAATCTATGAAGAAAAACCTAGCTGGCTCTTGATGATTTGCTTTTTAGCAAGATTTTGTGC
>DIQB01000125.1:4799-14867 GCA_002427165.1 Firmicutes bacterium UBA5473 | reverse complement strand
ATACAACACATACAACAAACTTTTTTCATTATTTGACATAAAAAAAGCCGCTACTATGCGGTTTTGGTGATACTTATTTGGTTGTTAAGTGTCGAAAACCCGCAAGCTTTTAATTGTTACAAGAAGATAAAATTTTAAAATAACCGCCAATTGGGGTTGTATTTTTATGCATGGTTATAGTATAATTATACCATTAGTTACAAGGAGGCTTTATTTATGTTGAAGATCGGCATTGTAGGTGCTTCAGGATATGCAGGGGGAGAACTAATCAGACTCCTCGCTCGCCACAGCAACGTTAAAATTCAGGCTATCGCCTCAAGAACTCATATTGGCAAGCCTCTAGGTGAGGTCTTTCCCTCTTTGGCCCTACCGGACCTGCCTCTGACTTTTGTGGGACCCGAGGAGATGGACGGCTGCGATCTGGTATTTCTGGCTGTGCCCCATGGCGTTGCCAGTGGTATGGCAGAAAAATTAGTTGGGGCAGGGCAGAAGGTAATTGATATTGGTGCAGACTTCCGAATTCGTGATCTTGATATTTATCACCAGTGGTATCGGGTGGAGCATAAAGCCCCAGAGCTGATGGGTGAGGCAGTCTATGGCCTGCCGGAGATCCACAGAGAAGAGATTAAAAATGCAAGGATCATAGGCAACCCGGGTTGCTATCCCACAAGTGTGATCTTGGCCCTAGCTCCTCTTTTGAAAGCGGGGTTGGTAAAACTCGATACCATCGTCATCGATTCCCTCTCAGGCGTTTCAGGGGCAGGTCGGGGTGAGGGAGCCCTATATCACTTCCCCCATTGCGACGAGAACCTCATCGCCTATGGCGTGGGAACGCACAGACACGTGCCTGAAATAGAGCAGGAGCTTTCGGCTTTGGCTGGTTCAGAGCTAAAAGTTACCTTCACACCTCACCTAGTTCCCACAATCCGCGGGATTCTAACTACTGTCACTTTGGGAATTGAAGGTGCAACCTCAACAGAGGAGCTAATTGATGCGTACAGAAGTTTTTATAAAGATGAATATTTCGTAAGAGTCCTAGGACTTGAGCGACTCCCCCAGACCAAAGGTGTTTTGGGCTCTAACTTCTGCGAGCTAGCGATCCGCTTTGATCCTAGGGTTGGAAGGGCAGTGGTAATATCTGCCATCGATAACCTAGGCAAGGGAGCTGCAAGTCAGGCAATCCAAAATATGAACCTGATGGCAGGCTGGGAAGAGAAACTTGGTATTGACCAGCCGGCAATTTATCCGTAGGGAGGGAGACTTTTGCAAAAAATAGCAGGTGGAATTACTGCAGCCCGAGGATTTGAGGCTGCAGGGATGCATATTGGTCTTAAAAAGGTGAAACCTGATCTGGCCCTGTTTGCAAGTGAGGTGCCAGCTACAGCAGCGGGCATGTTCACAACTAACCTGGTGCAGGCAGCGCCAATTAAAGTTACCAAAGAACATCTGGCCCACAAGGGTAAGATTCGGGCTGTAGTTGTAAACAGCGCCAATGCTAATGCTTGCACAGGTGAGCAGGGCATGGCCGATGCCGAGGCTATGACAGCCCAAGTTGCCCAAAAATTGGGCTGCAGTGCCGAGGAGGTACTAGTGGGCTCCACAGGCGTGATTGGCGTTAATTTGCCTATGGAGAAGCTAGAGCGTGGCATCGAGGCAATTGTGCCCAAACTGAATCCACAAGGTGGCGGCTCTGCAGCAGAGGCCATCCTCACCACAGACACTTTTACTAAAGAATATGCTATGGAATTTCAACTAGGCGGCAAAACAGTGCGCATGGGCGGCATGACCAAAGGCTCGGGCATGATCCATCCCAATATGGCAACAATGCTGGCATTTATCACCACAGATGCTGCCATAGACCGGTCTCTATTGGAGCGAGCGCTCGGCGAGGCCACAGCCCAAAGCTTCAATATGATCTCCGTGGATCGGGATACCAGCACCAACGATATGGTATTGGTATTGGCCAATGGCCTGGCAGAAAACCCCGAGATTAAAGAGGAAGATGCCGATTATCAAGTTTTTTGCCAGGCTTTGTTTGAAGTAACACGACAGCTGGCCAAGCTCATCGCCCGAGATGGAGAAGGCGCAACGAAGCTGGTGGAGATCCAGACTAGGGGAGCTGCAAATCTCGATACTGCCCGCACAGTTGCCCGCAGTATCGCCAGTTCTAATCTTGTGAAGACAGCTGTCTTCGGAGAAGATGCCAACTGGGGGAGGATCCTCTGTGCTGCCGGCTATAGCGGCGCCAGCTTCGATGTGGAGAAGGTGGAAATCTTTCTCGGGGATCTGAAAGTGGCGGAGCAGGGCCGCGGTATAGATTTCAGCGAAGAGCGGGCAAAGGCGATTCTAGGGCAAGAAGAAGTAAAAATCAGCGTAGATCTAAATTCAGGCAGCTTTCAGGCCACAGCCTGGACATGCGATCTCACTTTTGATTATGTGAAAATCAATGCCAGCTACCGCAGCTAGGGGAGGGATGATGATGACAGGAATAGATAAGGCAGGAATTTTAATTGAAGCTCTGCCCTATATTAGAAACTTTTATGGTTCCACAATTGTGGTGAAATACGGCGGCAACGCTATGATTAACCAGCAGTTGAAGGAGGCTGTGTGCCAGGACCTTGTACTTTTGAAATTTATCGGTCTCAATCCTGTGGTGGTTCACGGGGGAGGGCCTGAGATCTCCAGCATGATGAAGCGCATGGGCAAAGAGCCCTCTTTTATCGATGGGCTCCGGGTGACAGATACCGAGACCATGGAGATTGCGCAAATGGTACTGGTGGGCAAGATCAATACAGAGCTTGTCTCGCTGCTCAATGGATACGGTGGCAAAGCGGTAGGGCTCAATGGCAAAGATGCCAACCTAATTCAAGCCAAAAAGCATGATGGAAAGGTAGATCTTGGTTTTGTAGGAGATGTGGAGCTTGTCAACCCCCAGCTACTCAATATCCTCAGCCGGGAAGGCTATATTCCAGTGGTATCATCTGTAGGAATAGGCGTGGATGGAGCTAGCTACAATATCAATGCAGATTTGGTGGCTGGTGTCTTGGCAGGAGCACTTAAGGCTGCGAAATTAATTTTGCTTACAGATGTAGAGGGGATCTACGAGGACCCCGAAGATCCCAGTTCCCTTATTTCTTCCATCAGCATTCAAAGATCAAGAGAATTAATTGCCCAAGGCAAGATCGCCCGGGGAATGATTCCGAAAGTAGAGGCCTGCATCGGAGCCTTGAGAAGTGGTGTGGGCAGAACACATATTATCGATGGCCGTAAGCTTCATTCGATTCTCCTTGAGATCTTCACAAACGAGGGGATCGGCACCATGGTGGTTAAAGAGAATGGGGGAGGAAAAGAAAATGACAAATGAGCAAGTAGTAGCATTATCTGAAGAGTATCTCCTTCCTACCTACGGCCGGCTGCCGATTGCAGCAGTCCGAGGCGAGGGCCCCTACCTCTATGATGCAGATGGCAACCGCTACCTAGACTTTATCGGCGGGATTGCAGTCACAAGCCAAGGCCATTGTCATCCAAAAGTGGTGGCAGCAATCAAAAAACAGGCAGAGGAGCTTATTCACTGCTCCAATTTATTTCAAATTCCGGGCCAAGCCCTTCTTGCCCAAAAACTTTGTCTTGCCAGCAGCATGGAGAAGGCATTCTTCTGCAACAGCGGAGCTGAGGCAAATGAGGCAGCAATTAAGCTTGCCCGCAAATGGGGCAAACAGAATAAAAACGGCAGCTATGAGATTATCGTAGCCGAAGATTCTTTCCATGGCAGAACCATGGGGGCACTCTCTGCCACAGCTCAGAGCAAATACCAAAAAGATTTCCAGCCTCTGGTGCCGGGCTTCAAAGCAGTCCCCTATGGCGACTTGGAAGCCTTGAAGGAAGCAATCAGTCCCGAGACTGTGGCCGTCATGCTGGAGCCGTTGCAAGGGGAGGGTGGTGTCCATCCTGCACCTTGGGGGTATCTTGAGGCTGTGGAACGCTTAGCTTTGGAAGAGAACATTCTCCTGATCCTCGATGAGGTGCAGACAGGTATCGGCAGGACAGGAAAAATGTTTGCCTGTCAGCATTACGGGATCAGGCCCGATCTCCTCACATTGGCGAAAGCCTTAGGTAGCGGCGTACCTATAGGTGCCATGCTTGCTAGCAAAAAAGTTGCAGCTACATTCCAGCCAGGAGATCACGCCTCCACCTATGGTGGCAATCCCCTAGTTACAGCTGC
This sequence comes from Firmicutes bacterium UBA5473, assembly GCA_002427165.1. Classification (GTDB taxonomy): domain Bacteria; phylum Bacillota; class DTU084; order DTU084; family DTU084; genus UBA5278. Next base: position 10,645 of record DIQB01000125.1, on the reverse strand, counting down.
AGCACTAGCAGCCTTCGAGGTCATAGAAGATGGTCTTGTGGAGAGATGCGCACGGGTTGGAGCATATTTCAAAAAGCAGCTTCACGCTTTGCAGAAGCGGTGGTCAATTATTGAGGATGTGCGGGGGTTGGGATTACTCCTTGGTGTGGAACTTTCTGTTCCTGCAGCTCCGATTGTGGCAGCTGCAAGGGAGCGGGGCCTTTTGATTTTAACTGCAGGCGAGCGAGTATTGAGGTTTGTCCCACCCCTGATAATTGAAGAGCGGGAAGTGGATACGGCCCTGGAGATTTTAGAGGAAGCTTTTGAGGCTTGTAAATAGGAAATGGGCAAGATATACTTGCCCATTACCTCTTAAGCTCGGGAAGTGCGCGAGCTACAGCCAGGGCAATTAGCCCCCCAACAATAGCCGTGAGCAGCTGTGGCCACTGCATGGCCTGCGCCACAGGTGGCGGCAGTTTTGTTAGAAACTGCACTGCAATAGCGAGGACTAAAAATTTGATAATAGAGCCGGCTGCAAGCCCTAATCCCTCTCCCCACTTGCTTTTATTTTTCAGGAGGGAGAAGAGGAGCACATAGACGGCATTACCCAACATGATAAAAGGGATCATCGGTGCTAGGGGTGGCGCTAAAATTCCTCGGGAGAAAGCAATCAGGGGTGTGCCAAGGCCGATGACCACAGCAGAGCTCGGTCCTGCAAAGATACAGGCCAAAAGCAGCATCGCATTTACCAAGGGTCCAGTTACAAGCTGTGGCCAGCCAAACATCTGGATTACCACAGTTAAAGCTAGCAAAATAGCAGTTCTGGTTAACCAGCGAAGATACATCTTTATCACCTCTCTTTTCTAAGAAGGATTCGCGCAAAGAGCCGCGAATTCCTTCTAGAGGAGCTTTAGCCGGGAGGATTTTAGATCATCGCCTCCTGGGCAGAGGCGTGGATTGAAACAAGGAACCATTTATCTTTTTTGACTTGGAAGGAAGTGACTCTCTATGGACAAGGTGAGCCTACTACTTGAGGCGCCCCTGTTTGGAAGCTTTCGGGGCAGGGACTTTTTAAGCCTCCATCATTATACAACAGAGGAGCTGCTGCAGATCCTGCGGGTTGCCAGCGGCCTCAAAGAGGAACCCCACAGCCCCATTCTCTCTGGCAAGACTCTGGGGATGATCTTTGCCAAATCCTCAACAAGGACTCGTGTCTCATTTGAGGTTGGCATGTATCAGCTGGGAGGCTATCCCCTCTTTTTAAGCCAACAGGATATTCAGTTAGGCCGAGGCGAGACCATCGCTGACACTGCCAGAGTGCTCTCCCGTTACTTAGATGGGATCATGATCAGAACCTACTCTCACAGCGATGTGGAACAGTTGGCTCATTGGAGCACGATTCCAGTGATCAATGGCCTCACAGACCTACTCCATCCCTGCCAGGCCATGGCAGATTATCTTACGGTCTATGAGCGCTTTGGAAAACTTGAGGGATTGAAGCTTGCCTTCATCGGCGATGGGAATAATATGGCCCATTCCCTGATGCTAGGCGCTGCAAAGTTCGGTGTGGACTTTGCCATAGCCTGCCCCCAGGGGTATAGGCCAGATCCACAGGTTGTGTCTTGGGCCCGGGAGGCAGCAAAAGCAACAGGCTCTAAAATTGAGATTCTCGATGACCCAAAGGAGGCTGCAGCTGGCGCTGAGGTTCTCTATACAGATGTATGGGCCAGTATGGGCCAGGAGGAAGAGCAAAAGGAGCGGGAGCGGGCTTTTTGTGGCTATCAGGTGAATCAACAGCTGTTAGATCTCGCGGCTAAAGATTCGATTGTGCTCCATTGTCTTCCAGCTCACAGGGGTGAGGAGATCACAGATGATGTAATAGAGGGGCCGCATTCTGCTATCTTCGACGAGGCAGAGAACAGGCTCCATGTACAAAAAGCAATTATGGCACTGGTAATGAAAGGAGAAGGGAAATGAGCATAAAAAAAGTTGTATTGGCATATTCCGGAGGATTGGACACCTCAATTATTATCCCATGGCTTAAGGAGACATATAATTGTGAGGTTGTGGCAGTTGCGATTGATGTGGGCCAGGGCGAGGAGCTGGAGCCTCTCCACGAGAAAGCAAAGGCTACAGGCGCCAGTAAGTTGTATATTGAAGATGTACGATCGGAGTTCGTGACAGATTACATCTGGCCGATGCTAAAGGCAGGTGCAGTCTATGAGGGAAGCTATTTGCTTGGCACCTCTATTGCCAGACCCCTGATTGCGAAGAAGATCATCGAGATTGCAGAGCGGGAAAATGCAGATGCAGTTTGCCACGGCTGCACTGGCAAGGGCAATGACCAAGTTCGCTTTGAACTCACTTTCCGGGCACTCAAGCCTGATGTAAAGATTATCGCTCCTTGGCGGGAATGGGATATTAAGAGCCGGGAGGAGCAAATTGAATATGCCCTAAAAAGGGGAATTGATGTACCTGTCACCAAAGAGAAACCCTATAGTATGGATCGGAACCTATGGCATTTGAGCCATGAGGGAGCAGACCTGGAAGATCCCTGGAACGAGCCTAAAGATGATTTGTATTTGCTCACTTGCCCTCCTCATAAGGCACCAGCTGAGCCAACCTATGTGGAAGTTATGTTTGAGAAGGGAATTCCGGTAGGCCTTGATGGGGAGCGCCTCGATGGCGTAACTTTAATTGAGCGGCTAAACAAGCTTGCAGGGGAGAATGGTGTAGGAATTTCGGATCTGGTAGAGAACAGACTTGTGGGTATGAAGTCGCGAGGTGTCTACGAGACTCCAGGGGGAACAGTGCTCTATGGGGCACACAAAGAGCTGGAGCAGATCACCTTAGATCGCTTCACTATGCATTATAAGGAACTAATTGCAGTGAAATATGCAGAGCTTGTCTACAATGGCTTCTGGTTTACAACCCTGCGCCGGGCTTTAGATGCATTTGTGGATGAGACCCAGAAGAACGTCACAGGTACCGTGCGGATGAAGCTTTATAAGGGAAGCTGCACAGTAGCTGGCCGCAAGGCAGAGCGCAGCCTCTATCGCGAGGATCTTGCCACCTTCGGCGAGGATCAGGTCTACGATCAAAAGGATTCCGAGGGCTTTATCAAGCTTTTAGGCCTACCCCTGTGGGTGGAGGCCATGGTGGATAAGGAGAATTAAGATGAAGCTCTGGGGTGGAAGGTTTCAACAAGAGACAGATGGACGAATGGATGATTTCCATTCGTCCATCCATTTTGATTGCCGTCTCTATCGTGAGGATATAGAGGGTAGTATTGCCCATGCCACAATGCTCGGCGAGTGCGGGATCATCGCGCAAAATGAGGCCCAGGCGATTTGCCAAGGCCTCAAAGAGATCCTCGCCGAGATCGAAGCGGGCAAGGTGGAGTTTGATTCCGGGGCCGAAGATATTCACATGAACATTGAAAAACTCCTCACAGAGCGCATCGGCCCTGTGGGAGGGAAGCTGCATACAGGTCGCAGCCGCAATGATCAGGTGGCTTTGGATTTGCGCATTTATCTTAAACGGCAAATCCAGGCAATTCAAGGACAAATCCTCACACTTCAAGAGGCTCTTGTGGAGAGGGCAGAGACAAACTTTGATCTAATCATGCCCGGCTACACACACCTGCAGCGGGCCCAGCCTATTTTGTTTGCCCATCACATGCTGGCCTATTTCGAGATGTTCCAGCGGGACTATGAGCGTCTCTCCGATTGCTTCCGGCGCACAGATGTATTGCCCCTGGGTGCCGGAGCTCTCGCAGGCACCACCTTTCCCATCCGCCGGGAGCGGGTGGCGGAACTTCTGGGTTTTTCCGCTATTTCGCAAAATAGTCTCGATGCTGTAAGCGATCGGGATTTTGCCATCGACTTTTTGGCAGCAGCCTCTCTGATCATGGTGCATCTGAGCCGCCTAGGTGAGGAGATCGTGCTTTGGTCTTCTCAGGAATTTGGTTTTGTAGAGCTTTCCGATAGCTTCAGTACAGGCTCCTCTATTATGCCCCAGAAGAAGAACCCAGATGTGGCAGAGCTGGTCCGGGGTAAGACTGGCCGGGTAATGGGAGATCTAGTAGGGCTTCTGACAGTGCTTAAGGGAATTCCCCTAGCCTACAACAAGGATCTGCAGGAGGACAAAGAAAGTATTTTCGATGCTGCCGATACCCTCCAAGGATGCTTGGGCATTTTTGCGCCGATGCTCTCTACGATGAAAGTAAGGGGGCAGGTGACTAAAAATGCTGCTGGGGGCTTTGCCTTGGCTACAGATTTGGCAGACTTTTTGGCAAAACGCGGCCTTCCTTTCCGCCAGGCACATGAGGTAATTGGGAAGCTCGTCTATTATTGTATCCAGGAGCAAAAGGAGCTTGAGGAGCTCACAGGAGAGGAGCTGGCAAATTTTTCGCCTCTCTTCGATGAAGAGGCCTTAAATTTACTCTCCCCTGAGGCAAGCGTAGGGCTGCGGGATCACACGGGGGGCACAGCGCCAAATCAGGTTGTCAGGCAGCTCGCGCGGGCAAAAGGATTAATTGCAAAGGCCAGGCAGGATCTTGACAGATAAACTCGTATATATAAAGTATAACTTTTATTGGGGGTGGCGTAATTGATCAGTGATAAGGCAAAACAGGGAATTGAGCGGGCACCCCACCGTTCCTTGTTTAAAGCCATGGGATACACAGATGAAGAACTGGCAAAACCATTAATTGGCATCGCCAATGCAGCCAACACTATTATTCCAGGTCATATTCACCTAGATAAGATTAGCGAGGCAGTGCAGGCCGGGATCAGGATGGCAGGGGGTACGCCTATAGAATTCGGCACTATCGGTGTCTGCGACGGGATCGCCATGGGACACGAGGGGATGCATTATTCTCTGGCCAGCCGTGAGTTAATTACAGATTCAATTGAAATCATGGTTCGTGCCCATGCATTAGATGCCCTAGTTTTAATTCCGAACTGCGATAAAATTGTTCCTGGGATGCTAATGGCAGCAGCACGGCTAGATCTGCCGGCAATTGTGATCAGCGGTGGACCGATGCTCGCTGGTAGCTACCGGGGCGTAGCCACAGATCTGAACACGCTGTTTGAGGGTGTTGGGGCTGTGAGTGCAGGCACCATGAGTGAGGAGGAACTAGCAGAGCTTGAGGATTCAGCCTGTCCTGGCTGCGGTTCTTGCTCCGGGATGTTTACAGCCAATTCCATGAACTGCCTCTCCGAAGTGTTAGGGATGGCGTTGCCTGGTAACGGGACAGTGCCGGCAGCCTATGCTGCGAGAATTCGCCTTGCGAAAAAGGCAGGGATGAGGATTATAGACCTATGGCGGGAGCAAATTTTGCCCTCCCAGATCCTCACACAAGAGGCCTTTACCAATGCCCTAACTGTGGACATGGCCTTGGGTTGCTCTACAAATACAGCCCTTCATTTGCCTGCGATTGCCCATGCAGCAGGGATGAAGATTGATCTGGAAATGATTAACCAGATTAGCCGAAAAACACCTCATATTTGTTCCCTCCGTCCCGGAGGCGACTACCATATCCAAGATCTAGATCAGGCCGGAGGTATTCCTGCAGTTTTAGCGGAACTGGCTAAAGCCGATCTTCTTAATCTAGATCAAAAGACAGTTAGCGGTCTTACAATCGGCGAGATTGCAGCCAAAAGCCGCAATCTCAACCCTGAGGTGATTCGCTCTGTGGATAATGCCTACCATCCAGAAGGTGGCCTGGCAGTTTTGTGGGGGAACCTGGCACCGGATGGCGGCATTGTGAAGCAGTCTGCAGTTGCTCCCGAAATGCTTACCCACAAGGGGCCGGCGCGGATCTTTGAGTCTGAGGAGGCTGCAAGTGCAGCGATTTATGCCCA
>DIQB01000125.1:0-4686 GCA_002427165.1 Firmicutes bacterium UBA5473 | reverse complement strand
AGTGCAGCGATTTATGCCCACAAGATTAACAAGGGCGATGTGGTCGTGATCCGCAATGAGGGCCCCAAAGGAGGACCCGGGATGCGGGAGATGCTGCAGCCTACATCCGCTGTTGTGGGTATGGGCCTTGACAGGGATGTGGCTTTAATTACAGATGGCCGCTTTTCAGGTGCTACCCGCGGTGCTGCAATTGGACACGTCTCCCCTGAGGCAGCGCAGGGTGGACCCATAGCTTTGGTTCAGGAAGGTGACATAATCAGTATCGATATCCCAGGGAAGAAGCTGGAGCTCCTTGTTTCAGATGAGGAACTAGCTAGACGCCGCGAGGCCTGGCAGCCAAAAGAGGCCAAGATCAAAGACGGTTATTTAGCGCGTTATGCAAAACTTGTGACCTCGGCCAATACCGGGGGAGTATTTGAAGATTGAGGGCAATCATAAAGAACTTTCAAATATAGATGGAAAGCACCCGTCATCGGCGGGTGCTTTCCTGTGAGATTGATATGCTCTTTCAGCTTGAACTTTTGATAAACAGAGAGTGGTTTGCAACATTGTAGGTGAACCTACAGTTGCTCTAAGCTGCCACTGGCAGCTGCATAAAAGCTCCAATAAGAAAGTGGTGACCTATTATGGACGGGACTAAACGCGACGAGATTCGGGTAGGCTTGAAAGTTAAAGTTGTGCAAAAACAGGATCAGAGCACCGGTAGATTAACTTTGGGTGTGGTTCAAGATATTCTCACTAATTCAGCCACCCATCCCCATGGTATAAAGGTGAGGCTCGAGACTGGTACGGTAGGTAGGGTAAAAGAGATAATTAGGGAATAAGGGAATATAATTCTTGTTGTCAAATGATGAGCAAAACTAACTTGCCAGGCCTATCCTAGTCAAAAAGATGATGGCGTTAGGATGAATAGGGTTGAGCTCGTCAGCTTGATTAGGCCCCAAGTATTTGCTAGTATCAGCTGGATCCGAATGAATGTCCCAAGAAGTCGTGGAATTTCATAGCATATCCTCTGTTTGGTATCACCGATTCCTCCCTAGAAGTGAATTGATGTAAACTCTTCGCGCAAACCGTTGTAATCTCCGTGCAATTGGCATATACTATAAGTACCAGTTGAAAGGAGATGATTACAATGGCTGGTACTACGAAAAATATCAGCATCCGCATGGACGCAGATTTGAAAACGCAGGCTGACGCCTTTTTTGCAGAGCTTGGCATGAATCTCTCCACGGCGTTCAATATTTTTGTACGCCAGTCGCTCCGTGAAGGCAGGATTCCTTTTGACATTTCACTGGGGAAGCCTAATAAGGAAACAGTCGCCGCTATGTTGGAAGCGGAATGGATTGCGAAAGATCCGTCGGTCAAGGGCTATACTGACCTAGACGAGCTGTTCGTTGACCTGAAACAATGAGAGCGGTCAAATACACAGTAAAGCCCACCACACAGTTCAAGAAAGACTACAAGCTGGCAATCAAGCGTGGATTAAAAATCGATCTGCTTGAGGAAGTGGTCGCCACTCTTGCAAAAGGCGAGGCACTCCCGGAGAAGAACAAAGACTACGCCTTGACCGGAAACTGGACAGGACACCGTGAATGCCATATCCAGGACTGGCTGCTGCTTTATCGCATTGACAACGATGTTCTTGTGCTGACATTGGTTCGCACAGGCTTACACAGCGACCTTTTAGGGAAATAGATCATTTGCTGTACGGGGAAACCTGTACGGCTTTTGCTTTTCCAGGCAGGGTCTTGCCCTAGACGGAGCGGATTTTCTCGCTCCTGATGGATTTCAGGCTGTCAATAACGTGTTCTCCCGGCGATAGGCAAGAATCTGTTTTTGCAGCTCCTTTTTCGCTCTCAAAGCAGCTTCCACGCTTTCAGATTGTTACGGCAGTCTTCAAGCTCGGCGTTGGCTTCGATTAGGGCTGCTTCCAGTTCTCGAAGCGTCCTAAAGCCATGCTCTTGCAGATAGGACAGGCTCGCTGCAATCTGCTTGAGGTTGACGGTGGAAGTAGGAACGGCAGGCATAGAGTTACTGTTTATAACTCTGGGCTCAACAATTGCTTCATTTTATACCCTTGACGATTGGTTGGTTTGGGATGGGAGGGTATCGGGAAGTAGTGTTGCTAACAATGGACTTTATATTGTCATAGAAGACGGGGGTTCTAGCAAAAGCATGGTTTTGTTCGATACCTCTACAGGGCCTGAAATTACCGTTTCCGGTTCTGGAACAATCCTTGCCTATAGCCTCTCGAAATATGCTTTTATAAATACCTATGTGGTGGGTCGCGATGGTAATATTATCCGTTATGCTTTTGATGATTATTGGCTTTGGGATGGTAGGACCGCAGCTGGTAGTGTTGTGGTTTTAGATGGTCCCTATTTGGTAATAATAAATGGAGGAGCAATTAAAGTAGTTGCAGAGATTACCTATACACTACAAGCGTTTTAGTTTTTTGGAATGCGAAAGTAGAGTAAAGGATTAACTGTCAAACTAGGGAAAACCGATCGCCAATTCTGGAAAATAATTCTTGTCTAATCTTACCAGAGATGACTGAAAATGACACTGCCCCAAACGCCAAAGAGCAAGAATCAAAAATTTGTTAAAGCTTAAGGAAAGTATCTTGCCATTTTTCAATAATTAGCTTACAATAAGATTAAAGAAATTACCGAAAACGCAGAAGTCTAAGTTTTTTTCGATACCCAGTCTTTGATAAATTGTAAGAAGGTCGACATCAGCTCACGAGCTTTCGAGCTGATGTCGGCTTTTTTATTAGGCTGAGCGGCGGATTACGCCTTAAGCATTATTGATAAGAAATGAGGAGAAAAAGATGAAAGCTACCACCAACATAGTGGGTCTAATCCTGGTAATTGCGCTTTTAGTTCTTTTTACTGGCTGTGGAGGTCGAAAAGAGACTCAAAAACATACCGAAACTTCCCCAGGGAAGGAAAGTGCACTTTCTCTTCCCAAAGGCTATCCTATAGATCTGGTTCCCATAATGGAAGATGCCACCTCAGCCTCGGGGATAGAAACAAGCGGTGTCTTTAATGTTTCTTATTCAACGCCATCGTCTAGAGAGGAAGTAATGACTTTCTATAGTGACCACTTCAGCAAATATCAGGATGCAGTAAAAATTGGAGATGGTAATCGGGAACTCAACCTTGAAGTTGCGGGTCAGAGCATAAACATACAACTAGATGCAAATGGTGAAAAAACCTCTGTTCGAATCTCCATCGTAGGGCAGGATACTGAAAATACATCTAGTGAGACAGAAGAAACAAGCAGCAGTGCATCGGGCAAATTCCCTACGAATGTTGTGCCTTTGATGGGTGGTGCAAGTATTATCGATGAAATAAATGAGCAAGAGGAACACTCAGTCACCTACCAGATTAATAAGCCATTTAGGGAGACAACAAATTTTTATCGGAAAGCAGTTAAAAAGATGTCAAGTCCAAATATTTCTGAAGGGCAAGGAGAATTTTTCGCCACAGCCAAAAAGGGAAAAAGCTCTATAGAAATCCAGATCACGGAAAGCACTACCACCGACAGTATTGTGCAGATTAACATCTACAATTAATCAAGCTTCATCCGCGGCAAGATTTATGTGAAAAGGTAGGTAAAGCCATGCGCAGTGTTGTTTCTAGGGCTCATTCCCTGCGGTCTCAGTCTTTGTGGATCGTGGTGCTTTTAATTTGTCTCATGTTTAGCACCATAGCAGCCGCCTCAGGCAAAGTTCTAGTGTCCCTCACCCGAGAGGGTCAACTCGAAACCGGTGCCGAGCTGGAGCTTTATAAGAACGAACAATGGCAAGATTCCTTTACCCTCAATTGGGAGACAGGCTCCTTCGAGGTTTCAGCTCCACCGGGTACTTATCGGGTACTAGTGCGTCCCTATACCGAGGGTTACGGCGAGCGCTGGCTGGAGGTTGAGGTAACTGAAGGGGAGACCGCCCTCAAACAACTGGATTTGGGCTCCTCAGTTCCAGTTCGTTTCAAAGTAATAGCGGATGGGAAGCTGGTATCTGCAGCTAGTGTAGAGATCCAAGGGGCGGATTGGTCTTATGTAGCATCCCTCAGTTGGGATGAGGAGACGCAACTTTTCCAAGGTAAGGTGGCTCCCGGTCTCTATTCTGTGGTCATCGAACCGCAGGACGGGAGCTTGGAGGGCACGATCCTGAAAAACGTATCCCTAACAGGTCAACAGGTACACCAGGTGCAGCTGCGGGCTGGGGGGATGCTTCAAATAATGATAACTGCAGGTGGCAAGCCCTTCCGTGATGTGGCGGTGACAACAGAAGATAGCCAAGGAGAGAAGAGGCAGGCACAGTATAACGAAGAGCTTGCCTGTTTTGAAGCCCAGGTTCCCAAGGGCAGCTATAATGTCTCAATTGTGCCCTCCAATCCCCTCCTGCAAGAGAAGATTATCATCGCCCAGACCGATCAGATTGCTTTTGTGGAGTATCCTGCCCTTACCACCTTTGAGCTTGTGGTAAGTAGTACTTATGGCCCTTACCCTTGGGCTACAGTGAAGGTTGAAAAGAATGGAGAAAGCCTCGCCACTATCGACTGGGATCAGGAAGCAGGTCTGTACAGGAGCATTTTGCCTGAAGGAACATATGATTTTCTCATCAATCCAGAGTCTTATTTCTCCCCGCAAAGATTGGCTGCAGTAAATGTGTTTGGGGAG
>DIQB01000112.1:886-5862 GCA_002427165.1 Firmicutes bacterium UBA5473 | reverse complement strand
CTGTATAAAATAAACTCATTTTAGCCCTTTAAGCTTACTAGCCGGATAAAGCAGACGGGAAAGCACGATACGTGGAACATATGAGCGCGAGACAAGCAGTAGAGAGATGAGTCGCATTCAGTTTCTGTGAGCCGGGAAATAATCATACAATAATGCAGCTGCTTTACTCGTGAGAGAATCAATTTCACTTAACCTGAAAAACCATGATTTTTCAGATTATATAGCAGGAGTCTTGCCTTCTCTAGCGAAGATCTATAGGAAACTATTTTAAAAGGGGTAAAACAATACTATTACAGAAAAGAACATTTCCCCTAATATTACTGCTTCTATTGCTTTTGAGCTCCCATAGCTTCGCTTTAGAATTATTGGCAGGTGCAAAAGTTAGCCCCGAAGAAGTGGTCCTGGAACTTAAAGCTAGAGCCTGGCTTGGGCCAAAGGTGGGCCTGGATGCTAGCGTGCCCCTGGGGGATATTTCCGGCGTCAAGGTTACACCACTTCTCCGAGCTAATAAAGATGGAATCCTTGTTCCCTACATGGGACTTGAGCTAAATTGGAAAGGCCAACAATTATCTTCGTCAGGGCTTGCTGTTGGTTTGGAATTTAAGTTACCTCAAATCCCCGACTATCGGTTAGTTGCGCAACTTGAGACAAATCTTAAGGGTACCAATGTAAATGCAGCTATTTTGTTCAATCTGGGCTCTCTCTACAGAAGCCCCTCGGAGCCGGAGCCACTGCCTCCAAAAGCAGATGGAGATCTGCTACTTTTGGCGCAGCTCATCAGCGCCGAGGCCAGAGGAGAGCCTTATTTAGGGCAAGTAGCAGTAGGAGGGGTTGTGCTCAATCGCATCAAGAGTCCCCTTTTCCCCAATACAATTCGAGCCGTAATTTATCAACCAAACCAATTCTCACCTGTCCGGGATGGTTCCATCAATCAAACGCCAACAGAAAGTGGTCTCAAGGCAGCTCAGGAAGCCCTAGCTGGCCACGATCCGTCACGAGGCGCGATTTTCTTTTATAATCCCGCGATTTGTTCCCCTGAAGGACTCAAGTACATGCAAACCAGAACGATAACTGTTAAAATTGGCAGGCACATCTTTGCCAAATAGACTTTTGAGCAGGGGAAATATGACCAGACGTACTGCACATTAAAGCGATTGCCAAACCTGTCCCAAAAAATAATGAAGTACTGAGCAAAAAAGATGCAACGACACCTTTAGCAAGGGTCCCCCTTCGCTGCAAGGTTAGCTGAGTACATACAAAATTTTTTGTCCCCATGGTGCTTCCCAAAGCGCACTCTGTGCGCCCTATCATCTGGGAAAAAGTGAACAACGATGGTACATGTTAGGAAGAGCTCAAAGTAAGAGGAAACTCAAGCAGCGGCCATCTTACCCACTACATAGCAAAATATACCGCAAAGGAGAAGTTTCAGATAGTTCCAGAAACCCATCATCTCACTGCAGAAAAGCTAGCAGCATATTGCAGTAAGAAGGAACTACCCCAGAAAAAATTAAAGCATAGAAAACACAATGCAGCAAAGCGAACGAGTCAGCTGCAAAAATCAAAGCTAACGGAGGAATGAAAAGAACATTTATGGAAAACAACAAGCTGATAGCTATTTTTTTCGAAAACGGATTTGCCCTAGATTTCGATCCATTACTCAAACAAGCCAAGGACGCTCCAACAAGCGAAAGCGAGCGAGACCTCTTCCAAAGGTATGTACAGGATCCCGACGAGATGCTATTTCACTTGGGTTTTTTGGACGTTGATCATAAGTGGTCCCCGTCTATACTTTTTTTGTCTGCTGTGGCAAGAAGATTTATCAGCTGTCTAAGTCAGAAGGCGGATGTAGAGTATACTAGGGAGATTACCAAGATTGATCCCATGAAGGAAGATTTCGAGACAATCCTGGCCAGAGTTCCTTTTGTTATTGGGATGGAATTCATTACTGTAGACTGGCTTAAAGCTACCTTCGCCCGTTTGACCCAAGTATTTGCCCAAAAGATCCAAACATACCAAGGAACAGTCGCTGATTATCTACTGGAGCACAACCCTAAGCTTACCGTTTTTGGTCGTGTATTTTTTCATTTGGTGGAAAACAAAGCGGATAATCTTTATCCTTTCGCCTTTTTAGCCACCTATAGCACTGGCCAACTTCAGGATAAAAAGGCTTCTCATACACCTTTGAAAAATGCTTTATTAGAATACAAAGGCCAAGATGACCTGCTTTTGAAGCTACTTTCTACCGTGAGCACCGCAGCTGAGCAAAGCGCTTTTCTCTCTGAATTGGTAGAGAGCGGTGAACTCTTCAGTCCCCTCAAATTCACCAGCGACGATGCTTATACCTTTTTAACGGAAGTACCTCTTTATGAGCAAAGCGGTATTATTTGCAGGATTCCCGATTGGTGGAAGCGAAAAAGTGCCAGCTTGAGGCTCACTGTGAGCGTCGGCAATCAGAAACCCGCTTTAGTGGGAATGAATAGCCTTCTTAAGTTCAATCCTGAGTTGTATTTTGGGGATGAAAAAATCACCACGGAAGAACTACAGTCGCTCTTGGCTGAGACTTCAGGGTTGTCTTTTATCAAGGGCAAGTGGGTTGAAGTAGATCAGGAAAGGCTACAAGCTACCTTAGCCGCCTATGAGAAGGCCAAACAGCTGGCTCAAACCGGCGGCTACACCATGGCCGAAGCTATGCGTTTGCAGTTGAATCTTGACGAGATGCTAGATGTTTCCGCTGATCCGGTAGAGCTAGAAGTCACAAACGGTCAGTGGTTAAAGGAAATCATGGACAAACTAACAAAGCCCATTTTGATTGAAAATGTGGCCTTAGGTTCTTCGTTCAAAGCCACCTTGCGGGAATACCAACAAGAAGGGCTAAATTGGCTTAAGCTCATGCAGGATTTGGGACTGGGGGCTTGTTTGGCCGATGATATGGGACTGGGGAAAACGGTTCAAATCATTGCCCTCCTTGAAAAGATGCGAGTGACAACTAAGGGCAAGGCCCTCTTGATCATTCCCGCCTCTTTGATGGGCAATTGGCAAAAGGAGCTTGCCAGGTTTGCTCCTAAAATCAAGTATCAAGCTATCTATAGCACAAAAAATGAATTTGATCTAACAAGCTTGAAGGCTGATCTATTGATCACAACCTATGGTTTGGCTATGCGCCTTGAAGAGCTTCGATCGGTGCAGTGGGATTTGGTTATTTTAGATGAAGCTCAGGCTATAAAAAACCCCGGAACTAAGCAAACCAAAGCTATTAAGCAACTTCAGGCGAAAGCCAAAATTGCTCTAACGGGCACACCCATTGAAAATCGTCTCTCCGATCTTTGGTCTTTATTTGATTTTCTCAACGGTGGTCTTTTGGGTTCCACTAAGGAATTTAAGGAGCTGACCAAGAACCTAAGCGATAATGGTGGTGATTATTCTAAGCTACGCCAGGTGATCAGCCCCTTTATTTTACGCCGTCTGAAGACTGATAAGTCGATTATTGCTGACCTCCCCGATAAAATTGAATTGAAGGCCTATACCTCTCTCTCTAAAAAACAGGTGGTCTTATATCAAGGTCTAGTCAAAGAACTGGAAGCGAAATTGGAATCATCCGAAGGCATCGAACGCAAGGGGCTGGTTTTGGCCAGTATCATGAAGGCCAAACAAATCTGCAATCATCCCGATCAATACCTTGGGTCAACGGGATTTCTGGCCCAACATAGCGGAAAGTTTGAAAGGCTTAGGGAAATCTGTGAGACAATAGCCGAAAAGCGCGAACGGGCCTTGATTTTTACCCAATTTAGGGAAATGACCGACCCTCTTGCCGCTTTCTTAACAACCATCTTTAAACGAAAAGGTTTGATCTTGCACGGGCAGACCCCCGTTAAAAAGCGGTCGGCTTTAATAGAACGTTTTTGTGGCACGGAGTATGTCCCTTTTATGATCTTATCGCTGAAAGCCGGTGGCGTAGGTTTAAACCTTACTGCCGCCAATCATGTGATCCATTTTGATCGCTGGTGGAATCCTGCTGTGGAAAATCAAGCAACGGATCGGGCCTATCGAATTGGACAAGAGAAGAATGTTCTGGTCCATAAGTTCATTACCACTGGAACCATTGAGGAAAAGATCGATCAAATGATCGAAGAAAAGACTACGCTCGCTACGGATGTCCTGGCCGCTTCGGGAGAAAGTTGGCTTACAGAGTTGGATAATGACGAGCTAATGAAATTATTTACTCTCTCAGTAGCAGGTGAAAAGTGATGTCATGCTATAGCGGTTACCCCGAGTATGTTCCAGTAAGCGTAAAGAAAGAAAAAGCACGCAAACAGCTTGAAAAGCTCCGAAAAAAGAATCCCAACCTCGCTCCCATTGTGATCGAAGGTCGGACCATTGCCACAACCTGGTGGGGCAAGGCTTGGAATAAAAATTTAGAGTCCTATGCCGATTATGGGAATCGCTTGGCGAGAGGACGCAGTTACATTCGCAATGGGGCGATACTTGATTTGCAGATCGAAACCAGCACCGTCACTGCCCAGGTCCAGGGGAGCAGGAGGGCACCTTACGAAGTTAAGGTTACGATAAATCCCCTCTCCGCCAATCAGTTAGATAGCGTTGTGGAGCTATGCGATCGCAAAATCAAGGATTTAGAGCAATTGCTCACCGGTAAATTTCCCCAAGAGCTAGAAGAGCTTTTCACGTTCAAGGGTAAGGGCTTATTCCCCTCGAACAAAGAAATTAAGTTTAGTTGCAGCTGCCCTGATTGGGCTTACATGTGTAAGCATGTGACGGCGGTTTTATATGGGATCGGAGCCCGTTTCGATCAAGATCCCATGTTGTTCTTTACCTTGCGCGATATAGATTTCCGGTTGCTTCTTAAGAAAACCATTGAAGAGAAAATGCAGAGTATGCTACAAAACGCAGATAAACCCAGTAGGCGAATCTTGGAAGAAGCCGATGTTTTTGACTTATTCGGGGTTTGATGCATAGGTTTG
>DIQB01000112.1:0-685 GCA_002427165.1 Firmicutes bacterium UBA5473 | reverse complement strand
AATTTATAACTACACAGGTTCCGCAAAAGAACTACGCTTAACAGAAAAGGCTTTAGCTGAAGCAGCTCTGTTGGAGCTTCGAAAAAAAGCCCATGCAATTTTGGTGGACCCAGAAGAAAATTGATCATTGCCTCAGATCGCATAAAACTGCTTTTTCCAGCAGTCCCAACTACGCAATTAGTGAGAATGCCTGCAACCACGGGAAACCCCGCGGGTGCAGGCATCCTTTTCTAAAGTCGAATATCCCTATTAAGGATCTCAAGATACTCCCTATACACAAAACGGCGATTGCGTTTTTGTGGAGTTGTTTGTTCTAGAATGCCAAGAGAAACTAATTTTCTCACATCCCGAAAGACTGTATTGTATTCTCTGTGGCCTTTTAACATTTGAGAAGCCATCTCTTCACTGTATTCATCAATCTCAATTGGTGGATTCAGCGGTAAGGGAGCTTGTTCAAAGGCTTTGTAGGCCATCTCACCGTGAAGAAGACCTTGTATACCTGCCTGCACGTGCTGAGTGCATATACTCTCCTAAAATGAAACAACTGGAGCCTATTAATCTTATGCTATGTTTTGATGATACATAAAAAAACTCTCAGATCGTAAGACTTGAAAAGACATTTCTCAAAAACTTTCTAATTCTAGGTTGAACATAGAAAAGGCCCTACCCTACTTACCTTTCATCT
>DIQB01000117.1:705-2896 GCA_002427165.1 Firmicutes bacterium UBA5473 | reverse complement strand
TCTCGAAAAGATAACTCCTCGCTTGGATGTGAGGGCGCAAAAAAACCAAGGGCATGCCCTTGGTATCAAGCTGGGGGGGTATGGGATAGTTTATTTAGAAATAAAACCGTAGTCCAACACTGGTAGTCGAGACCAAATATGTTCCCTGTGAGTCATAGTAAGTATCCTTAAAACTGGTTCTTTGCACGCCTGTCTCTCCAATCAGTGCAAAGTTCTCATTCAGCCTGCAGACACCACCCAAACCAAGATCGAATACTCCCATTTTGAAATTCAGAGCCTCACCATCTTCTCTGAGGATGGGAAAAGAATAACTGCCAAAAGCATATGCATCAATATTCTTATTTCGCCAGAAGGTATAGCGCGCTCCCAAACCTGGAACTATAGCCAGCTCGGTGTCCTCATAACCTTCCTCATAATGATCGTAATAAAATGCGATTTTTCCCACAAGATCCAACTGTGGCATCACGGAAACTCCCACTTCCAACCCAGGAATCAACCCTACTTCATCGAAATCATAATACCCATAATTAAACGTAGGTTTTATAGTAAAATCTACTTCCGCTGCAGCTACAAGCATTGTACAAAAAATCATAATAATACTTAAGAATACTACTCTTTTCATTTTAAAACCTCCTTCTATATATTACCCTCCTAGTTACATATATTTCTATATAGAAAAGATAATCCCTCTTTTCTCTCTTTTAAAACTTCCAATGATTCCTTCTATTGTCTCTAAAGAAAAGAGGGCTCGCTGTGCCCTCTAAATTTCCAAATCCACTACTACCAGCCTGTGATCTGTGGCAATCGTTCCCCGGGTATGGTAGCGGGACACTTTCAGGCCATCCACAAATATAAAATCAATCCTAGAGGGCACAATCTCATGGCTGAGAAAAGTATGCGTATCGCTAGCTGAACGCGCTCCCTCATCATACGCATCATGGAAACGACCTAAAACTGCCTGCACCTCGGAAGCTGGGCTCTGGGCATTCCAGTCCCCCATCAAAACGGCAGGGCCCGGCGGCAAGACAGTGAGAATCTTCTCCACATGAGCCTCTCGCTCCTTATTATTTAAACCCAGATGGGTTACTGCCACAGTCAGGGGAAAAGGTTGAGTGAGGGTTGCCACAAGCACAGAGCGCTGCTCTCTGAGGCTGGGAAGACTAATTCCTTTAAATTCTGCAATTGGCCAGCGACAAAGGAGGGCATTACCATAGAGAGAAGAACCTCGCTTAATGGATGGAAAAAATACATACTCCATCCCTAAAAATCGGGCGAGAATTTGTGCTTGATCTTGTTTTTTCGTGGCTAGCACCTCCTGTAGCCCAATCAGATCAGCCTCGCTTTGGGCCAGAAAAACAGCTAGCCTCTCCAAGTCCACCCTTCCATCTAAGCCTCGACCTTTATGGATATTTAAACATGCCACACGCAAAAAAATCCCCCCTTCCTTTATTATAAGGCAGGGGGGCTGTTTTTGTTATTGTTTTTTCCGTTTTAGTTTCTCCCGCACAAGATCCAAAACTAAAGTCAGCTCCTCCATCTGCATCAAAAATGTCGCCACAAGGAAAATCACTAGCCCCACACCTATGGCACCGCCAACCTCAATTAGCTGCCCTGCAGTTGAGCTTACATTAATTGCGGGCTGAATCCGATTTAAAAACCAGATAACGCCAAGGCCCATTCCCAAAGAGGCTATTGCGGTCTTGAGGAAACTCCAGCTAATATTGCCCCCATCTAAAGAGCCCAGGCGCTTGCGCAAAAGCAAAAGGAGGGCAAAGAAGTTAAAAATCCCACTGAGGGAGAAAGCCAAGGCCAGACCCCCATGGGCCAGGTTAGTCTGGGAAAGGAAGAGCAGGTTCAAAATCACGTTCATGATCACAGTAACTAGCCCTGTATAGACAGGGGTGGATGTATCATTGAGGGAATAATAAACCCGAGTGATAATCTGAATCCCACTTTGGGCAAACAGTCCCAAGGAGTAGAAGCCCAGGGCAAAAGCTGTAGCTTTCGTGTCGGCAGCTGTAAACTCTGCCCCTTGAAAGAGTAGCCGCACAATCGGCTCTCCTAAAACCCAAAGACCTACACCTGCAGGGATAGTAATAAAAAACACAGAACGCAACCCCAAAGAGAAGGTGGAGAGAAAATCCCCCATCTCCTTACGACTAGCTTGCCTGGCTAGCGTGGGAAAGATGGC
>DIQB01000117.1:0-443 GCA_002427165.1 Firmicutes bacterium UBA5473 | reverse complement strand
GAGCCTGCAGCCAAGCCACTGGCCAAGTTTTGGTTGATGATCAAGTTGATTTGCGTGATAGAGAGGCCAATTAAGGCTGGAATCATGAGTTTAATCATTTTCCGAATCCCAGGATGGCTAAAATCAATTACCGGCCGATAGCCCCTGTTGTGCGAGAGCACGAAGGGCAGCTGCACAAGAAAATTACCCACCGCACCTGCAACCACACCCAAGGCAAGACCTGTTAGGCTCATGGAGGGGCCCAATGTGTAGCAGGCAGCAATAATAGCTAAATTATAAACTATGGGACCAAAAGCTGGAGGCCCGAATACCTGATAAGAATTGAGGATCCCCATTTGCAATCCTGCCAGAGCCGTGAAAAACACTGCCGGGAACATAAAGCGCATCTGCCGCACCAACAGCTCAAGGTCTTTGCCTGAAAAATTATAGGCAACTAAAGGGGC
>DIQB01000026.1:2020-6803 GCA_002427165.1 Firmicutes bacterium UBA5473 | reverse complement strand
CGCTATACAATCCTCACGCTCTTAGCGCAACTGGGGCTTTCTGGGACTTTCGTAGCGGAACTTTTAGAGAAGATGGAGTGATTGAAATGACGAAAATAATTGGTCATCGGGGTTATAGCGGCAAGTATCCGGAGAACACCCTGCTTTCCTTCAAGCGGGCAATTGCTGCAGGCGCCCAGATGGTGGAGCTTGATGTAAGGCTTTCTAAAGATGAGGAGCTGGTTGTGCTTCACGATTTAGATTTACAAAGAACAACAACAGGTCAGGGTCCGGTAGATAGTTATACTTTTGAGGAACTGCAAAAGTTCAATGCGGCAAAGCTGTATCCCGGAATTTTTGAACCCATCCCTGCCTTGGGGGAAGTGTTAGCGCTAACTAATGGAAAAATTCAGGTGAATATAGAGCTGAAAGAGGTAGCAAGACATAAGAAGCTCCTTGAGCTCTTAGCTTTGGAACTTGAAAAGTGGGGAGATCCCAGTCAGTTTTTAATTTCCGCTTTTGAACATGATGCCCTCAAAGAATTTAAGAGAATCGCTCCCCAGTACGAAACTGCGATTCTTTATGGGGATGAGGCAGATCCAATCGGGAAGGCAAAAGCTGTGGGTGCTTCAGTCCTTCATCCTAGCTTTGAAAAGATAGATGGGGAAGGAATCAAAGCAGCTCAAAAAGAAGGTCTAATGGTGAATGTGTGGACAGTGAATGATAAAGATACCATGAAGCGCTTTTTGGAATGGGGAGTAGATGGGATCATTACAGATTTTCCTAACAAGCTAGTGGCTCTTAAAGGAGTATAGCCGATACATGGAAAACTTCAAAAATGGTTATCATAAAAGGAATTTCGTAGCTCCTGAAGGGATTTAAAGTTTACATTATATCCTTCATTTTAGGGCAACTAGCTGCTGATTTGACAAAAAAAGCCCCTTTTGGTAAAATAGGACCATGCCGAACCGTGTAAATTAAAAAAAGGGGGCATTTGATGGAAGCTCTTCCGCTACCCCCGTCAGGACGCAGCGCGTCCAGACGAGGCAGGAAACTGGCTTCTGTGCTTGTGGCACTTGTTGTGCTAGGAGCATGGGGCTGGGTGGGGGCGAAGAAGGAAGTCAAGCTGGTAGTTGATGGCAAGGAACAAAAAATTAGAACCTTTGCTAGAACAGTCAAAGATGTATTAAAAGAAAAAAACGTAGCTTTAGCTAAAGAAGATACAGTGGAGCCACAGCTAGATAGCTGGCTTTCAAGAAACGCTACCATCACCATTCAAAGGGCATTTCCCATCACAGTAGAAGCGGATGGTAAGATGCGGACACTTATGACCGTGGGCTGTACAGTTGCACAAGTATTAAAGTTGGCAGGAGTTGCCATAGGTGAGGATGATGCAGTCACACCTAGCTTGGAGCAAACTGTGGAGCACGGAACCCAGGTTGTGGTTGTTCGCCGGGAAATCAAGACTATTGTAGAAAAAGAACAAATTCCTTTTGCTGTTCATCGCCGAAGAGATCCCACTTTGGAGCAGAAAAAGACCCGGGTCTTGGAGCCGGGGACTGTTGGGATTGTAGAGAAAACTTATTCCATTACCTACGAGAACGGCAAAGCAGGAGAAAAAAAGTTAGTCTCAGAGAACGTAATCCAAAAATCTATAGATAAGATTATCATGGTGGGAACTAAGGTTCCCGGAGGCGTTGTTCGCACCTCCCGTGGTTTGGTTCGTTATCGCCAAAAACGCAGCATGACAGCAACAGCCTATATCCCACGTCCAAAGGGGGGCTCGGGCATCACCGCAACTGGCATCCCAGCACGGCAGGGCCTGGTTGCAGTCGATCCAAAGGTTATTCCACTCAATACTCGCCTATACATACCAGGTTATGGTTTTTGCGTTGCTGCCGACACAGGAGGCTTAATTCGCGGCGAGCGAATCGATTTATGTTATGAGACTCTCAAAGAGGCGGTTCGGTTCGGTCGCAGAAAAATTGAAGTTTATATCTTGCATTAAACTAGCTATTATGAGGACGGGGAACCGTCCTCTCTTTTTTATAAAAACAGTTAAGGGTGCCTTTTGAGCAGGCAAAGAATTTACCTTGGGGTCTCACTCCGATACCAGAAATGGACTTCGGTTTAATCACCCAAGAATCCCAGCGGCTTTAGCCGTGGGAGTATCAACACAACTGAAATTGCAGGCACAGCCTCTGCCTACGAGCCCCCGCTGTTGCCAGTTTATGTATCTACTGGTTTTTGATTTTCGTGCCCAGCTTCACCCAGAAGCAGAGATGCCATAAGGCAGGAATACCGCCTTCCATTGCGGGGATTCTATTACGAGAGACAGAGGAGGAATTGATTTGGTAAAAAAACAGGCTGGTCCTTTTGCTAAAAAAAGCTTGGGACAGCATTTTTTAATAGATAAGGGGGTTGTGGCCTCTGCAATCGACCTGGCCCAGGTGGGAGCGGACGATCTGGTGGTGGAGATTGGCCCCGGACGCGGAATTCTCACCGAAGCCCTCCTGGATAACGCAGCCGCCGTGGTTGCAATCGAACTAGATCCGCGAATGATTAGCTACCTGAAAGCCACTTTCCGTGACCCTCGCCTCACTTTGGTAGCTAGAGATGTTTTGCAGGTGGATTGGGCAGAAATACTCCCTCAAGATAAATCAGCCAAGGTTGTGGCCAATCTTCCCTATTACATCACCAGTCCCATTATCCAGCGGCTTCTGGAGGATAAGGAGTTTTTCAGCACTATGGTATTGATGGTGCAAAGGGAGGTTGCCCAGCGGATCGCAGCGGTGCCTGGGAGTAGGGCCTATGGTGTGCTCTCTGTGGCTGTGCAATACCATGCCCAAGTCGAGCTGGGACCTATCATCGGGCCAGAGGCATTTGCGCCACCCCCCGATGTTCACTCAGCCCTAATTAAACTTATACCTCGTGCCCAGCCGCCTGTAGAGACTCCTGAGGAGATTTTGTTTCGGGTAGTGCGTTCTGCCTTCCGCCAAAGGCGGAAGACGATTCTCAACTCCCTTTTAGCGAGCAATCTTCTAGAGAGTGAAAGCAAAGGGGAGCAGCGGGAGCGATTGGAGAAGATTATCATCTCCACTGGTCTCGATCCTACTCAAAGGGCTGAGACCATTAGCATTCCACAATATGGTGCCTTAGCTGAGGGAATGCTACCATATTTGAGACAAGAATTTTTGCCTAAAAGATGAAAATGCTGCTAATTGACATCTTAGACGGTCGTGGTATAATAGAGCAAAGAGGTTTAATAGGAGTGGGGAGACGTGGATTATCACAGTCCCAGCCGTGGCAGACTCAGCTTCGAGCAAATGTTTTCAGATTTGATTGATTATGTTCAGGAGTTGCCAGAGGCTGAATACAAGATCATTATCGGTACTGATTCCCAGGTGAGGGATTCTACCTGCTTTGTGACGGCCATCGTGGTCCACCGTTTGGGGAAAGGCGCTCGCTACTATTACACCCGAGAGCACGAGAATATTGGCCGTAGCCTCAGGCAGCGGATCTTCTATGAAACCTCACGCAGCCTAGGCGTAGCCAGCCAAATGGCAGAGAAGCTAGCCCAAAATGGCCATGCGGATCTGAATGTGGAGATTCACCTGGATGTTGGCAAGAACGGACCTACAGGTGATCTAATTCGGGAAGTGGTGGGAATGGTTACCGGCAGTGGCTTCGATGCTAAGATCAAGCCCGATTCCTATGGTGCTTCTACTGTAGCAGATAAATTTACAAAATAGGTATTTATAAAGCCGCTGGGGAATGCCGAATTACCCCGGCGGCTTTTTTTATGAGGTTATAGAAGAACTAGCTGAAAACCCCACCAGCTTGCTGTGGGGATAAAGACGTCACTTTATAATTTTTATGCTGCCAACTTGTTGGCAAAAGAGAGGGGCAAACTAATAGGAAAGAGAGGTAAATAGATGTCTATTTTCAGTATCGTCCGTGACCCGATGGGAATGGTTTTCTTTTCGTTGCCTCTATTTTCCTTTATTGTAGCTTTAATCATGCAACTAGCAATAAAGAGAAGGGGAATAGTTCTGAGCCTTGTCTTCATCGGATATTTGCTCGCAACCTTTACGATATTCAATTCTTCTTTTTTAATCTGGTGTTTTATTTATACAGGGATCGCAGTAGGTGGCACAGTGGTTGCTGATTTAATCTTGAAAAATAACTCGTAGTGTTGTGAGAAGAAGCCGCTGGGGAATACAGTTCCATCTGGCGGCTTCTTTGATTGCTGACAATAGGTGTGTATCAATCCCCGTTGAAGAGGTTTAAGCAGGTTTTATATCAGTCTGCCTCAAAAAGACTATGACCTTTGTAAAAATGAATTATGCTCACCCTTCAGGTTGCCAGCACATATGATAATGTATCAAAACGGGTCCGATGGCGCCACTGGAGGTGGGATAATGACCAAAAGCAAGGTCAAGATTGGGGACATTGTGGCGCGGAGATCATACAGGGCAGATGTCTTGTTCCAAGTGATTGGTCGGGAGGAGGGCCAATACCTGCTCCGGGGGCTAAACTTACGTCTCATAGCTGATGCACCAGAGCATGATCTCATTGTCATCTCCAAAACAGAAGTAGAAAAAAACCGCAACCAATTCTTTCGGAGTACATTAGAATCGCTAAAAGAGGTCTTTTTAGAGAGGGTTGTAGGTAGAAGCCAGCTGCGGAGTCAGGAGCATGATGAACCCCAATACGTTGAGCTACCTGGTAAGGTATTGCACTTAGATGGAGATGCTGAATATTTAAACCTCTGCTTGGATTACTACCGGCAGCTGGGAGTACC
>DIQB01000026.1:1367-1753 GCA_002427165.1 Firmicutes bacterium UBA5473 | reverse complement strand
ACCTGGGAACATGAAAAGTTATCGCCACTCAGCCCATTTTGTCGAGGCCGTAGAGAGGGCTCGAAGAGTGGATGGAAATAAGGATAACCTCGTGATCTTTGCAGGTGCCTGCCAATCCTATTTTGAAGCGCTGATGGAAGCTGGCGCAAACTATGCCAGCTCACCTGAGAGGGTCTTTATCCATCCCTTCGATCCTCTCTTTATCATGGAGAAGGTAGCGTATACACCTATGGCGAAGATTGTTTCTCCCAAAGAAGTCCTTGCCAATTCTGTGGTAGGGATCTCGGGGATCGGCGGCATCCAAACTCGGGGCAAACTTCGCTTAGGTTTACCAAAAACTGTAGCCTGGCAGGGAGGGAGGGGGAAGTGAAAAAGATCAGAATTGT
>DIQB01000026.1:885-1232 GCA_002427165.1 Firmicutes bacterium UBA5473 | reverse complement strand
AGAATTGTGGTCAGAGGCAGAGAACTGACCACTAGCATCCAAAGCGAGCTTGTAGATGGGCACGTGCTTGTGCCCTTGAAGGAAACAGCACACGCCTTGGGGGTGATTGGAGCTTGGGATGGTACCACCCTCAAACTTCAGGGGAAACAGGAAATCATTATCTGTTCCAACCAGGCCATTGCTCGAGTAGACAATCGCCAGCAGGCACTGCCTGTGGCAACAAGGATTCGGGAGGGCCAGCTTCTGGCCCCGGCTTTGGCCTTGGGCCCTTGGTTCGGGGTGAAGGTCCTTTGGGACCACTCTGCAGGAGCCCTGATCTTTCTGCAAGCAGAAAAAGCACTCATAGG
>DIQB01000026.1:481-731 GCA_002427165.1 Firmicutes bacterium UBA5473 | reverse complement strand
AAAAAAATCATCATCGATCCGGGGCATGGGGGTAAGGATGAGGGCGCTGTGGGCGCCTCCATACTGGGCAAGGACCTAACATTGGCTTTGGCGAAACGACTAGGTCAGCTCCTTGAGGCTGCAGGGGCCCAGGTGGTATTTACTCGGAGTCGGGATCTATATGTTTCACTAAAAAGGAGGGCACTTTTGGCAAACCAGGCCCAGGGAGATCTATTCCTTTCACTTGAGAGTAACCACTTCTACGATTCTG
>DIQB01000026.1:0-152 GCA_002427165.1 Firmicutes bacterium UBA5473 | reverse complement strand
AGCTTTAATCTCCTGTGCACAGTGAGGGCGCCTGCAGCTATAGTGAAGGTGCTTTATCTATCCAACCCCCAGCAGGAGGCCCAGGCTAAAGAGGGCTGGTTTCGCCAGCGCTGCGCTTTGGCCCTTTACCGCGGGATTAAGGATTTTTTGGA
>DIQB01000064.1 GCA_002427165.1 Firmicutes bacterium UBA5473 | reverse complement strand
GTAATAAAAGGCAAGTTAATATTTGTAGTCATCAGGCCAGAGAGCTCAATTTTAGCCTTCTCTGCAGCCTCCCGGAGCCGCTGCATAGCCTGGCGATCAGAGCTGAGGTCGACTCCTGTTTCTTTGCGGAATTCCTGGACTAAATGTTGGGTGATCCGCTCATCGAAATCATCACCGCCCAGGCGATTGTTGCCGCTGGTGGCCTTTACCTCGAAGACACCATCTCCAAGCTCTAAAATCGAAACATCAAAGGTGCCACCGCCCAGGTCAAAAACAAGGATGGTCTGGTTTTGATCTTTCTCCAGGCCATAGGCTAATGAAGCAGCTGTGGGCTCGTTGATGATCCGCAGCACCTCCAGGCCTGCAATCCGGCCTGCATCCTTTGTAGCCTGTCTTTGGCTATCTGTAAAATAGGCAGGCACTGTAATTACAGCTTTATCAATCTGCTCCCCCAAATAGCTTTCTGCATCTGCTTTCAACTTCTGCAGGATCATGGCAGAAATCTCCTGGGGTGTATAGTTTTTGTCGTCGATCTTCACCTTGTGGCTTGTACCCATTTGTCTTTTAATGGAGAGCACTGTACGCTCTGGGTTAGTTACAGACTGCCGTTTGGCAACCTGACCCACCAGCCGCTCACCATCTTTGGTGAAGGCTAAAACAGAGGGAGTAGTTCTTCCTCCTTCTGCATTGGGGATTACTGTAGGCTCTCCCCCCTCAATTACTGCCACACAAGAGTTTGTGGTTCCCAAATCAATCCCAATTACCTTACTCATCTTCAGCCTCATCCTTTCCCGTGGTCTTTCCTTGTGCAACTTTAACCTTACTATAGCGCAAAACTTTCTCACCAATTAAGTATCCTCGGAGCAGCTCCTCTGTCACTGTGCCCTCAGGAAACTCGTCTGTCTCCTCCACTGCCACTGCCTCATGCAGGTGTGGATCAAACGGCTCTCCCTCCGCTAGGATGGGACTAATCCCCTCTTGGGCTAGCACATCTAACAGTTGCCTGTGGATTAGTTCCACCCCAGCTTTGAAGCTCCCAGCCTCAGCCTCCTCACAGGCCAAAAGAGCACGCTCCAGATTGTCAATTACCGGTAGGATCGAGGAGATAACTGCCTCGATTGCCATAGCTCTGCCTTCTGCTAGCTGTTGGCGAGAACGCCGGCGGAAGTTATCAAAATCCGCTCGCAGCCGCAGAAGCCTCTCCTCGAGTTCTGCTTTTTCCCTCTCAAGCTTTTCTAACTCTGGTGGGGATGTAGCCTCTGTCCCCTCCCCTCCAACCTCACAAATTTTCTCCTTCTCTTCCATTCCCTTACCCCTCATCTCCTGCAGTTAAACTGCGCAATGTTTTTTCCAAGTCCGCGGTGAGAAACTCAACTAGGGAGATCACCCGCATATAGTCCATACGCGTGGGCCCGATGACCCCAATGGCACCTAAAGCACCTGGTCCTAGGTAGTAGGCGCCGGCAACGATGCTGCACTGAGCCATTACTGGCATGTGCATTTCAGGGCCGATCACAACCACCACCTCGCCGGGTCTTGAGATGTTCTGTAGCAAAGTGGAGACAACCTCGCGCCTTTGCAACAGCTCCAAAAC
Organism: Firmicutes bacterium UBA5473; assembly: GCA_002427165.1. Lineage (GTDB taxonomy): Bacteria > Bacillota > DTU084 > DTU084 > DTU084 > UBA5278. The sequence goes on along the minus strand of DIQB01000064.1, from coordinate 5,400 downwards.
CGGCCGGGCTCGCTCCAGATCGCTGAACTCTGGCTGCCGGAGAAAACCCATGGCTCCCTCCATCATCACCTGCTCTCCTGAGGAGGCCAGATTCAGATGAATTAATTCAGCGATGAAGTCTCTAAGCGCCCGGTTACCACCTATGGGTAGCCCCTCGAGGAGCTTGTGTTGAAAATCAGCTAACCTCACCCCACAGAGGCGCTCATTGAGCCAGGCTGCCAGGGCAAAGAGCTCCTCTTGGCTCATGCTCTCCTCTAGCTGGAAGATCTCATGATCCACAAACCCGGGCTCTGTAACTAAAATCGCCATGATATGGCCTGGGGAGAGGGGCAAAAACTGGATCTGCCGAAAAATAGCCTTCTGCCGTTTGGGGATCAAAATTACCGCTGTGTATTGGGTGAGATCAGACAGCAGCCTCGCTGCCTGCTGCAGCAGCTGCTCCAGTTTGCGCTGCTTACGCAAAGTATTTTTAAATGCTGCCCGCTCACGCACCCCCACAGGTTCCGGCTCGATTAGGACATCAACATAAAAACGATAGCCCTTATCTGAAGGAATGCGTCCCGCTGATGTATAGGGTTGCCTCAGGTAGCCGCCGTCTTCCAAATCAGCCATCTCGTTGCGAATTGTGGCAGGACTGATGCCCAAGTTATACTTCCGAGCAATAGTCCTAGAGCCCACAGGTTCTGCTGTGGTGATGTAATCATCGGTCACAGCCCGCAAGATTAGCTTCTTCCTCTCATCTAACGTCATCAGTTCCCACCTCCCCTTTAGCACTCTAGAGAAGAGAGTGCTAATCTCTAATTAATAAAATAGCACCCCTGCTCCACAATGTCAAGGCATGACAGAGCAAAAGCGCTAAGTTTGATCAGTTCTCCAGAAAACGCAGGAAAACTTGATTGGCCAAAAGGAGCCCGCGGGGAGTCAAACGCAGGGGTTCTGTGGCGAGAAGATCCGATTGGACTAAAATTTCGATCTGCTCTTGCCACTTGGGATCCAACCCCCACTTGGCGCTGAAAGTCTCCAAATCCACACCCCCCACCAGGCGCAGGCCTAAAATTAACGCTTCGGCCCGTCTTGCAGCGAAAGGAAGCTTTTCTCCCCCTGCCAATCCACCCCAGCTGCCCCAGGCCTGGGGCAAAGCCCAGCGCCAGTTGAGGGGCCGCCTTTCTCGGGCTATCTGTGCAAGATACCGTTCCCGGGGCCAGCTGTTCCAGACCCTGGAGCCTCCCAAATATGAGTGAGCAGCTGCGCCTAGCCCCAGATATTCTCCTCCAGTCCAATACAGAAGGTTATGCTGGCTCTCTTTGCCAGGCAAAGCCCAGTTGGAGAGCTCGTAGTGCTCATAGCCCCTCTCTGAGAGCAGCTGGCAGGCTAGTTCATATTCACTTGCCACATCATCTTGAAGCGGGAATATGTCCTGGGCCAAAGCTGCCCAAGGCGTATCTTCCTCCACAGTGAGGGCATAGAGGGAAATATGCTCTGGCCTCAAGGCAAGCACATCCTCTAAAGTCTGGCGCCACAAGCAGCTATCCTGTCCTGGAAGCCCGTAGATCAAATCTAGGCTGATGTTCTCAAAACCAGCTTCTCTTGCATCTGACCAGGTTCTTAAAAAATCGCTCCAGGTATGGAGCCTACCTAAAGTGGTAAGCAAAGAATCATGGCTACTTTGCAGACCCAATGAAAGCCTTGTAACGCCGCTTTGCACAAGGGAGACTAAATCGTCCCTCCCTACAGTGGCAGGGTTAGCCTCCACTGTGATCTCAGAGCCACCATCTAGGGCAAAACGCTCCCGGAGCCACCTAACCATGGGGCCAAGATGGGCTCCCAGTAGACTCGGGGTGCCACCGCCAAAGTAGAGGGTGGAGGGAGCAAAATCCAGCTGCCAAAGGTTTGCTTCCTTTTTCACAGCCTCAATGTATTCCGAGAACAGCTCCTCCCGGGCGTCCTTTGATAAACTGCCAATGGCCTGGGACTGAAAGCTGCAATAAGGGCAGCGCTGGAGGCAAAAGGGTATATGAACATACACCCCCGCCTTATTCATCGATGCTGAGGATGGCCATAAATGCCTCCTGGGGCACCTCTACGTTTCCTAACTGCTTCATCCTCCGCTTGCCCGCCTTTTGTTTCTCAAGGAGCTTGCGTTTGCGGGTAATATCGCCGCCGTAGCATTTAGCCAGCACGTCCTTGCGCATGGCCCGTACTGTCTCACGAGCTAAAATCTTACCCCCAATTGCAGCCTGGATTGGCACCTCAAACATCTGCCGAGGAATCACGCCCCGGAGCTTTTCCGCTAGTTGCCTGCCCCGAACTGTAGCCTTATCTTGATGCACAATGCAGGAGAGGGCATCTACAGCATTGCCATTGAGAAGGATATCCAGCTTCACAAGTTTAGAGGCTCTGTGGCCAATATATTCATAATCCAATGAGGCATAGCCCCGGGATCTGGATTTAAGCTTATCAAAAAAATCCAACAAGATCTCAGAGAGGGGCAGGTTATAGTGCAGAAGCACTCTGGAGCCGGGGAAATATTCCATGGTTCGGTATTCCCCCCGTCTGTCCTGACAAAGTTCCATAATCGGGCCCACATAGTCTGAGGGCACCAGGATCGTTGCGTGAACATAGGGCTCTGTGATCTCTTCAAGCTCGTGGGGCTCTGGCATCTGAGCAGGATTATGAACGGAGAACTCTTCTCCTGAAACTCTCTTCACATTATAGACCACGCTGGGTGCTGTTGTGATTAGGTTCAGGTTATATTCCCGCTCCAACCGCTCCTGGATGATCTCCATATGAAGTAACCCTAAAAAACCACAGCGAAAGCCAAAGCCCAGGGCACCTGAAGTTTCAGGCTCAAAGACTAAAGCCGCATCATTTAGCTGTAGCTTCTCAAGTGCTTCTCGAAGATCTGTAAAGTCGTCGTTTTCCACAGGATAGAGACCACAATACACCATAGGTACTGCAGGCATGTATCCAGGTAGGGCTTCCGTGGCCCCTCCTTGGGCTTGAGTGATGGTATCTCCCACCCTGCAATCCCGTACATCTTTGATCCCGGTGATCACATAGCCAACTTCTCCTGCAGCAAGGGCATCCACAGGCTCCATGGCAGGCCGAAATACGCCCACAGACGCTATCTCTGCCTCGCTGTGGCTAGCCATAAAACGGATGGCCATGCCAGGCGCAAGTCTCCCCTCCATTACCCGCACATAGGCGATTACGCCTTGATACGGATCGTAGTGGGAGTCGAAGATAAGCGCCCTGGAAGGTGCCTCTATTTGCCGTCCTGGTTGCGGGATGCGTTCCACGATCGCTTGGAGGAGCTCCTCTGCGCCCTGGCCTGTCTTGGCGCTGGTGAGAATAGCTTCATTTGGATCTAAGCCTAATTCCTCCAGCTCACCCCGAACCATATCTGGATCTGCATTGGGCAAATCGATCTTATTGATCACAGGGATGATCTCTAGATTATGATCTAGAGCCAAATAGAGGTTAGCCAAGGTCTGAGCCTCGATCCCCTGGGAAGCGTCTACCACAAGGAGTGCTCCCTCGCAGGCAGCGAGGCTCCGGGAGACTTCGTAGTTGAAGTCTACGTGGCCAGGGGTATCCAAGAGATTCAGCTCATAGACCTCACCGTCGTGCTGATAGCTCATGCGCACAGCTTTAGCTTTAATAGTGATCCCCCGCTCCCGTTCCAGATCCATCTGGTCGAGAAGCTGGCTGGTCATTTCCCTTTTTGTGACTGTGCCTGTAAGCTCCAGTAGCCGATCAGCTAAAGTGGACTTGCCATGATCGATATGTGCAATTATGCAAAAGTTTCTGATCTGTTTATTCTTCAAATTTATCACCACGTAACATTATACCATTCTCTTGCCAAGTACGCAATCAGGCCTCAAATGAACATTATTTCAAAATGCCCCTTGCAATTAGTATTCATTTGTGATAAGCTAATATTATAGTTATTCAAATAAAGGAGGTCTTGTCATTGGATGAAGCTTACAAACTGCCTTTAATTGGTGATGATGCACCCAGTTTTATCGCAGAAACCACCATGGGTACAATTAACTTCCCTCAGGACTATAAAGGAAAATGGGTGATCCTCTTCAGCCACCCTGCGGACTTCACACCTGTTTGCACAACTGAGTTCATGGCCTTCGCCACCATGCAAGATGAATTTCGGGAACTGAACACAGAGCTGATTGGTCTTTCCATAGACAGCCTTTTCGCCCACATCGCCTGGCTCCGTACTATTAAGGAGAAGATCGAATACAAGGGCATGAAAAACGTAGAGGTGCTCTTCCCTCTAATCGAGGATCTGAAGATGGAGGTTGCAACTAAATATGGGATGATCCAGCCCAATGCTTCCACTACCCAGGCTGTGCGGGCAGTGTTTATTATCGATCCCAAGGCCAAGATCCGGGCAATCCTCTACTACCCCCAAAGCACTGGCAGAAACATGGCTGAGATCAAGCGCATGATCATCGCTTTGCAAAAAGCGGATCAGGACTCTGTGGCCACTCCTGCTAACTGGCAGCCTGGTGACGATGTGATCATTCCCCCACCTGGCTCCTGCGGTGCAGCCAAAGAGCGGATGGAATCCAAAGAGGAAGGAAAGTATTGTTTGGATTGGTTCCTCTGCTTGAAAAAGGACAAATAAATAGACAAGGGCGCCATAGGCGCCCTTCCTTTTTTTAGAAATAATATCTCAACCCAACTGAGGCATCAGAGCCCAACACAGATACTGAAATGGGTCCTTCATAGGATGTGTGTCTGATGCCAGCCTCACCAACGAGGCCAAAGTGTTCTGATAAATCGTAGGCAAGGCCCAGCCCAAACTTGCTCCTACTGTATCTTTCAGTATACCACTCATTTGCTTCGTACCCAACCCCCCAGCTGCTATACAGATAAGAGTTAAAATCACGTCTCTGATAAAACTTGTATCTAGCACCTAACGAGGCGAAAATGCCAAAGTCTTCAAAGTAGCAAATCTTATCATAAAAGAAGGTCGCGCCCACAACAAGATCAATTTTAGGATTGACAGCAATCCCAAGTTCCACACTGGTATCCAAAAGCTCAGTATCCGCAAACTGACCAATCTCGCGCTTAAAAGTTATATTGTGCCTTTCCCCGCACTTATCCCCCCCATGGCCTTTATCCGGATTTTGCCATTCAACCTTCAGATCCTTCAGCAATAGATCGAGCTCACTGTTGCTTGCAAAGCTGCCGGCGCACACAGTAAGAAAACTTATAATAACCAGGATAATCCCCCAAAATTTAATTCTCATCAATAATGCCCCCTCATTTTTGTGGTCTTTATAGTCAATAATACGCACTGACGAGGGGAAATGTCCCGAGACTTATGCACAAAAATGGGGGGATTAAGTTAGATTCTCGAAAAGATAACTCCTCGCT
>DIQB01000062.1:2217-5147 GCA_002427165.1 Firmicutes bacterium UBA5473 | reverse complement strand
ATTGAATGCTTCGAACATCCGGGTCGTAAACTTCATATAGGTGAAACTACTAAGAAACAGGAAAAACTATATCAGAAGTTTGAAATTCCTCCTCCTTCCTCGTTATGAGTTAACGGGAATGCAGGATGCACACTAACGATATCTTTAACACTAGTAGATTTAGCAGATACATTAAACGAGAAGGCTCGTGGGTGGATTCAGTACTATGGGAGTTTCTATAAATCAGCAATGTACCTCTGTTTGACTATTTAAATAACCTGTTGATTGAGTGGGCTAGGAAAAAGTTTAAAAGACTCAAAAGGAGTCGAAAGAAGGCAACAAACTGGCTGAGGACCGTTAAAAATAAGAATCCCAAGTTGTTTGCCCATTGGTATCTTGCGAATGAAATGGTTTGAACAATAAGAGCCGAATGAGCCGAGAGGTTCACGTTCGGTTCTGGGAGAGGGAGAGGTGAAATTCCCCTACCCTACTTGACAGAGTAAAAGGTAGATTTATTTTCAAAAAGTTTTTTGGAGTAAATGAAAAAGCCTCCTACCAAAATAGGAGGAAAGTAACTTTGATGGTTTGATGAAACCCATGTCTAATATAGCTTGGCGAATTCCGAGAGCCTTTAGAAGTGTTAGGAGGATTTGAAGATGGTAATCATAGGAGGAAATTTAAAACTTAAAATAAACAAGCAAGGACAGCTTACCAGTTTGGTTCAGTTACACTCAGGATATGAACTCCTTACAAACCCAGGATATTCTGCAGTAGAGGAATGTGGACAGAATTTGATTATTGGTGGTAGTGGTAGTAGTTATTGTTCAGATAAGATACAGATAAAGAATGAAAACGATGAAGTGCAGATTACACGACCTTTCTCAGCCTTTGGCATAGTCATGGAGGATACCTTTATAAGTCAAAAAGATGTCATCCTCTGGCAGGTAAAGGTGACCACAATTCACAAAGAGCCTGCCACAGCCCATGTATATATGGTACTGCCAGCATTAGGTCAGGACAGAAACCTATTTATAGCGCATCATGATGGACCTTTGAAGCCAGATGACTTTCATCATACTCGCTATCTCTATGGAGGAGATCAGTTCCGGGGGGAACTGGGTCGAGCTATATCTTTGCCCCTGATCAGTTTTTATACCCATGATCTGGGCCTTACCTGTGCTGCACCTGCGGGCCTTTCTGTGCCAGCTATTTGGTACTCTTTTTTTCATGAGGTATCTGAACTTGGTTTTGTGGCAAAGCACATCAATTTCCGTCTGGATAGTGATACTCCAGTGACAGTGCAAATGCTCCTTAGAGGACATGGTGGTAGTTGGCAAGAGGGAGTAAGTTGGTATAAGGAGAGGTTCAACAGTTACTTTTCAGTCAAAGGGGAGGGTATCTTCAAAAGCGAAGGTGCTATGCTTTGCTCACCTAGGTTGCATTCTCCAGGGGAGATAGATATATGGAAGAAGCAGGGTTTTGCCTGGCAGGAGCTCCATGCTAACCTCTTTCCCTGCTATGGCAACTATTCGCCCCAGGAGGACAGCTGGCAGACACTGGCTCATAATTATGATGTGAAAAACTTGGATCTGACCAAACTTGCCAAGCTGGATCCGTTGGGAGTTGAATATAGTGTGCTTACAAACTATCCACAAGCTGAGGAAATGAGTAAGCAGAAAATACGCGATTATATTGAGCTCCTCCATCAAAATGGAGTTGCCGCTTTTATGTATATAAATCCGGTCTTATGCGATAAACATCTGCTGCATCAGTTTGAGGATTCTGCAGCAAAGAACGCAGATGGGACCTACTGTGCTGAGGGATATTACTTCGGCGTCAGCATGAACCCAGATCCAGACCTGGGTTGGGGTAGGTATATCCTCTCTCAGGTTGAAGGAATTTTAGAGGATTATCCCAATTGCGATGGCATCTTTTTCGATGAACTCCATTATCGGCATTGGGACTTTGCCCATGACGATGGAGTCACCATGGTGAACAACAAGCCCTGCTACATGCTGGGCTTTGCCATGAAACGATTGGCAGAGCGCATCGGCAAGTTGGTTCACGCCCGGGGCAAGGCTGTATGGGGTAATGGACCTACAAGTCTTGAGGTGATGGAGCATATTGATGGCTATATGGCTGAGCATTCCAGCACCTGGATGGGAACAATTCAGTATTATGGCTTGGAAAAGCCCATGGTGCTTTTGTTCGGAGACCAACCCGTTGAAGTCATAAAGGAAGGCTTTAAAAAGCTTCTTCTGTGCGGTGGTCAGCCAGATGTACTATGGAAGTTTGATCTGCCCCGGAGGCTCTCTGGAGATAATAAGCAAACTCGCCCCCTGATACCAGCTGCAGATAGTCAGCGGATGGAACTGTGTCGGAGTTTTGCACCTCTTCTAAAGCAGATCAAAGGTCGTAGCTGGGTGCTGCACCCACAGCCTTTGCAGCTGCCAGAGAAGGTGCAGGGTAACGTTTTTCAGCGTCTGGATGACGCGGTTGTGGTGACAGTTTCCTCAGATATTAAGGTAATAGAGGTTAGAATAGGAGTAGCAAAAGAGGTGCTGGCAGGAAGGCAGAAGGCGCTTCTATACACAACAGACCAACCAGAGCCTGAAACTGCTAGAGTAGAGGAAGATGGAAATTGGATCTGGGTGATGATATCAGAGCTTTCACAGGCTGCAGTAGTCGTTTTCAGCCAAAATTAAACCATGGCTACCATAGATTAAGAGAAAAAGTTTGACTTAACCACGATTGATAAGGAACAAGAGACCTACTTAAGAGCTTATGAAACAGGAAAAAGGTACCGGATGTAATGTGGAACTTTTTTGAGCAAACCTTGAACCTGAATTCTCGCTAAAGTTGTTCCGATATAAGTTCTTTTCTGTTTAGAATGTTTTTTGACAGGATCCCAGATAGCTACTGCATCATAGACATATATTTTACCTTTAATA
>DIQB01000062.1:0-2133 GCA_002427165.1 Firmicutes bacterium UBA5473 | reverse complement strand
TTCTTTTCTGTTTAGAATGTTTTTTGACAGGATCCCAGATAGCTACTGCATCATAGACATATATTTTACCTTTAATATTTAATAACCTGCTCGCCTCTGTAGCCCATATACATCACCTCAATGTAACTATTATATCGAGTGCTAGGGAAATTTGCAAGCATTTTTTTGGTAAGGAAGCCACAAAAAGAGCTGATTTTATGCGGTTTTGAAGGATGTTTCACAAATGGAAGCTATTGCTCTCGATATAATAATTCGGGAATTCAGGCTTGAAATATTACCTTTATGGCAATGCGTTTTTTGCAAATTTGATTATGAAGGAGTTATTTTTAGATGAGAGTTTATCTCCAAACCGATATTGAAGGAGTAGCTGGAGTTACTTTTTTTGAAAATAGTGTTGATGATTCTATCTTTAATTATTATCATCATCAAAGAATGCGGCGATTATTAACAGGCGAGGTCAATGCTGCTGTAAAGGCTGCCTTTGATTCTGGAGCTACAGAAGTTGTGGTTAACGATAATCATGGTAGCGCATATAATATATTTTTCGAAGACCTTGATCCTCGCTGCGAAACATTTCATGGTCGTGCTAATACACAACCATTTTGGCTTCCTGAGATTGATAATGGTTTCGATGTAATGTTACTCGTTGGTATGCATGCCATGGGTGACGTCCAGGGAGCTAATCTACCCCATTCTAAATGGGTCTTAAATGGTGGTGAAGTTTATTTGAGCGAGGGTTCTATGGCTGCAGCCTTGGCAGGGCACTACGGTGTAAAAACCATTTTTGTTAGTGGTGATCAATACGTAACAAAAGAAATACAGGAGAAAATATTATGTATTGAAACAGCTATAATCAAAAAAGCACTTGGACCTTATTTTGCTAGGTCTATGACTCCAATCAGGGCACAGCAGTTGATATACGATGGAGTATGTAAAGCTATCCAAAGAGAAACGGAAATCAAACCATATACCTTAAAACCCCCATTTCGATTAAACTTATTGGACTCTAAGGGTCATATACCACCATTAGAAAAGATATTACCTGAAGATGTAGAAGGGGAGAATATTGTCGATGCCTTCACTAAAGCAGTAAATTCCTTTCCCTGGAATAAATTTGGATTAAAAGATGTAGATGGTTTTAAGTATAGTGGGAAATAGCATTTCTAGAAAAACATTGCAGTATAAACCTGAGTTTTTTTATTAACTCAACTTTCGCAGCCTGAAATAGTGTGCTAAAGCACATGATATCAATTACTTTAGATGAAAAAATAGGCTCGTTAGTATAAAATTATAGTAGGTCGTTGTCAGATAATCAGTTATCAGATAATTAGTAGGGAGAGCCCTATGTATTAGGCTTGTTGTCGTATAGGAATAAATGTACAATGAGAATACGACGCAAGCTAGGAGAATGATAATGCAACGAAACCATAAAGTCGGAAAGAGTTATACAGAGGAATTTAAGGAGACCGTTCTTAGGAGGCTGCAGCCTCCAACAACCGATTGATTTCCTTTTTGATTTATTTTTATCAAGATTACTTATACACTACAAGCGTTTGTTTGGATTTTTGGACTGCGAAAGTTGAGTAAATAATAAGGAGTGAAAACAGTGATCAGAATTGGCGTAGTAAACATAGACGTATCACACCCCAAAGCCTTTGCAGAGTATCTAGCAAACGACAATCGCGCCCGCTATGTCGCAGTCTATAACGATAGCTTTCGCGAAGATGACGAGGTCCAAGGCTTCGTGAGCGAGTTCGGTCTGGAAAAGCGCTTCCACAGCATCGATGAGATGGCCGACTTTGTAGATGTCGGCTTCATCCAAGGTTGCAATTGGGATCAACATATAAAAGAGGCCATGCCATTTATAAAGCGCAACAAACCCGTATTCATCGACAAACCCATAGTTGGCTCACTGGCGGACTGCAGGAAACTAGAACAGCTCGCAGCACAGGGCGCTATAATCCTAGGTAGCTCCTCTGTGCGTTACGCAGAAGAGATCGAAGCCTTCCTTGCAGAGCCAATAGAGGAGCGAGGAGAGATCATGACCATCTATGGCACCTCTGGCGTGGATGAATTTAACTATGCAATCCACATAGTCGAAGCCATCCACCAGCTCGCAGGCTCTGCGCCTGT
>DIQB01000040.1:3322-15959 GCA_002427165.1 Firmicutes bacterium UBA5473 | reverse complement strand
GTTGTAAACATGATGGCATAACCCAAGCCTGACTTGAAGTTTTTAAGTCTCCAACCAAGGAGGAAAATCAAGAAAATGAATAAGAACCAAGGTATAAATGTCAGCAAATCATGTATATTGAAGACAATCCATTTTACGCCAACTGTCAGAGCATCAAAAAATCCTTGGAAGTTTACCGTGAGCCAATCAACTAATACTTTTACATATATTCCTGGATCAAAATCAAATAAGACAGGAAAACTATACATTTTTCTTTAACCCTCAGCTTTCTTACGATTGAAGTGCTTCTTTAACCTTACTTGCTATATCCTCTGGTAGCCACTGTGTCCACAGTTCTTCATACTTTTGTAAAAACCAAATAGCAGTTTCATCGGCTCTAGCGTCATTTTCCTGCATATAGGCTAACATCTCGTTGGTAAGCTCTGAACTTGTTTTATAGTTTTTCAAGAACTCAACGACTTCCGGTGCTTTTTCAACCATCCCTTTATTTACGGCGACAGTGACTTTAACACCTGAGAATTCACAAGCAAATCCATTTTCCCATTTTTCAGGTGTATATGGCTCGTCTTCAAGTAAGGTCATGTCATATTTACCCATGATCCATGTAGGTTCCCAATAATATCCAACCCAAGGCTCACCTTTTTCTACAGCAGCAACTATTGAAGTATTCAGTGCCGTATCAGAGCCGGGATTGAAATAATCAAACTTTTCATCTAAACCATAGGTTTTAAACTTTCCACGAAGCACCTCATCAGCAAACCAGTTCGGGGGAGAACCATAGATTCTGCCTCTTTGGTGATTATCAGGGTCCTGAAATAGCTTCCAATACTTTAGCAAATCCTTGACTGACTTTAAATCCGGAGCAATTGGCTCAATTCCTTTTTCGGCGTCTCCTTTAATTATATAAGTTGGAACATAAAGTCCTTGGGCGTTATCATCAAAATTTATGGATAGCTCTTCAATATCGCCACTGTCAATACCGGAGTTGTAAATCTCTTTAAAGTTGTCGGTCCAAGCCTCCATATAAATGTCAATGTCCCCCTGAGTTAGGCCTTGTAAGGTTATAGAGGATGATCCGGTAATGACATCGGTCTTATATCCATATCCATTTTCAATAATAAAGCTAGCTATGGAATTGTGAACTCGTATACTGTCCCAACCTGCATCAGCTAAAACAAGCTCATTTTTTGATACATCCTTTTTCGGTGAGCAAGATGCAAACAGAACAACTAAACAAACAATAATTGCTAGCAAAACCGTTTTGACTTTTTTTGGACTAAAAATAACGAATCTCTCCTTTTATAAAAAATAAAGTTCCACTTACTTCCTTATTATAACTCAAAATGAAAATAATCACAAATTCAGCGGTCGGTTGGTTAAGCGGCCCTGGCCTAAAGTCAAGTTTTCCCTCGCCCTTTAAGAAAGAAGGCCAGCTTTCGAAAAAGCTGGCCTTCTTTCTTAAAGATCTGCCCCTGCTGCTTTCAGCTCTGTTTGCAATAACTCCACAGGGACCTGTTCCACAGATAATCCATCTGCCTGAGCAAGGGAGGCGGCTAAACCTGCAGCTTGCCCAATTACCATACAAGTAGGCATAATTCGTAGCGACGCTTGCGCTTCATGGGTTGAGGAAATACAACGGCCTGCTGCTAGTAAATTCTTAAAACCAGGATTGTAAAGGGTGGTGTAGGGGATCTCATACCAATCGCCTGGCGCTAAGGTTGCTATTGTGGTCCCTTCCCCTTTGGGACTGTGAATATCTATTGGATATGAACATTTGCCAATGCTCTGAAGGAACTTCCGGCCACCTAGCACGTCTTCTTCTGTCAGCTGATAAGCACCCTTTATGGTTCTGCTCTCCCGAACTCCGATCTGGGTTGCGATCCGAAGGATGTATGCATCTTTGAAAGCAGGAACCTCTTCTTTCAGCCACCTAAACATTTGCGCAATTTGTCCTCTAGCCTCAAGCTCGGCCTCTGTTAGCTCTTTGATGGAGACCGGGTTTTTACCCACAACGCGTGTGGTATTGAAGTGAATTTCGTTTGGGCGAATGGTGTAAAACCAAAGCACGTTTTCTCTTGGGTTTTTGAGCCTGCCCTCAGCTTTAGCTTTATTGTAAAGCAAGCTTAACTTCTCCCGAGATAGCATCAGCTCATCATCCACGCCACCCAGTTGAAAACAAGTTGTCATGGGCTGACAGAGACGATCTTCGCCTCTTCCCATATTCATGGGCACGCCAGCTAAAGCAGCAAGATCACCATCGCCTGTACAATCGATAAAATAAGAAGCTTTCAGTTCCAACTCTTCACCTTTACCTGCAACGGTAATGCTACTAATTTTGCCATTTTCAACTTTTACGCCAGTGAGCAAAGCATGAAAGAGAAGATCCACGCCCTCCTCAGTAAGCCATTCATCTAAAACCAACTTGGTAAGCTCTCCGTCGAAGTTACGTCCATCCATGGCCTCCCATTTCTCTAGCCTTCCAATCAACTCAGGATAAAGACCACCTGCACCAAGGGTGGACATAAATGGTGTAACAAGCCCTGCTGTGGCCATACCACCTAAAAAGCCATACCTTTCAACTAAAAGAGTTGAAAGACCCCGGCGCCTAGCAGCAACGGCAGCAGCAATACCGGCAGGACCTCCTCCAACAACAATCACAGAATACACGCCAAACCCTCCCCATTTTAAATTTGTAAACTAAAAGATCAATTTTCTCTTTATCCTAATGGTAGCGGAAAAATCCAGGTTCAGCCTTAAATATTTTTAGTTGCTGTTGGATTATTTTTAGTTCTTCCTTTCTCGATAGTCCGTGGGACTGGCACCCTGGGTCTTTTTAAATACTTTTGAAAAGTAACTTGGATCATTAAACCCGACTTCCTGCGAAATTTGGGTGATGGAAAAATCTGTCAGATCCAAAAGCCTTTTGGCATATTCAACTTTGCTTTTATTAATATAGTCGGTGATGGTCATTCCCATCTCTTTATTGAATAGATAGCTAAGGTAGGCCGGATTGCAATAGCAGTTTTTGGAAATGAGATCCAGCGAAATATTTTGGGAGTAATTCTTGTTGATAAAATCTACTGCAGAGGAAATAATTGCTTTATCCTGATAATAATCTGCAGCCGAACGCATGGAGCCGGATAGTTTCGATTCTATAAACCGCTGGAGGATCGCATTTCTATAAAGCAGCGACATGTAGTTGCAGATAACCCAGACATCCCCGTTTAAATCATCCACCGAAAAGTTAATTTCTTTCGTAATGCTGGCATATTCTTTGGCACAGGCTGCCGGATCCAATCCATATTTTTCTGCCTTACGCTTTACAAATTCAAGAGACTTCTCCAAACCATTTGAGAACTGTCCTATGCAGATCAGTGCAATAAGTTGCTCCTTATACCATACTGGATAATAAAGCTCATAGATGCCCAGATAGCATTTTCCATAAAAGGGTCTCTTGATCCTTTTGCAAAGTACGTTCTTAGATTTTATACATAAGCCATGAAGGGTTTCGTCTTTTTTAATATGATTACAAAAAGAATTGTTATGATAGCTATATTGCCTAAAAACATCCTCTATTTGGTTGTTGATTTTCCTGATCCCTGCAATATCGGACAGATTGATCCGAACATTGAATTTCGCGATTATCTTCTCTAGCAGGTAACGGAGGGTCTCCGCCTCTTCATATGCGTTGTTAACGATTTTTTCAACCATTATTTCCACCTAGCTTTTACACCTAATACCAAAGCCTTATTTTCTCATCCCTTTGGAATTATCCCTGCTTCAACTAACAAGGGCACAAGGAACTTTACAATTTGCCCCGCTGGTATTCGCATTTTTTCACTTAACAACCTTTCCCCAGCCACTTGCGCACAAGCTCTTGTGCCCAGCTTTCAGATGTACCGATTTGCCGGTAGTGGATCCGCTCCATCATGGTAATCATCAGCTCCCGATGGGCTGGGGTAATAAAAAAGTTTTTGGATCTAGCTGCAGCTTGCGGCGTAGAGAAGTCTAAAACGAGTTCCGGTTTCAGGCGCGTATCATAGTGATGATCTGCAAATGCATTCCATAACTCTTCGGTTTTTTCCGGATCATAAAGGAGCTGGGAGAGCATCTTAAGTTCTGCAAAAAACCGCTTTTTCTCAGGTCCCTCTAAAAGGGAAACACCTTCAGGATAAATTCCATAAGGAACCACTTTAATTTCCGCAAGGCGAGAGCCTGCAAGTTCCAACTCCACAAAGAAACCTTTATGTTGATATGGGTTTGCCTGCTCTTGCCAGAAGACGAAGTTTCCCATGCTGTAGACAATAGGCACTCCGCGGTAAATCTCAATTCCCTGAGGCACATGGGGGTGATGGGCAACTACCAGATCTGCTCCGGCCCTGACCATCTGCCGGTAGGCAGTTTGAATATAAGGTGGTGGGGATGGTGCATGTTCCCGGCCGGCATGGACGATCACCAATGAAAGATCAACTTTTTGTTTCAACTCGGCTAGTTGTTTTTCGATCCTTACCAGATCCAAGCCCGCTACCCCCGGCTCGCCCTCTTGGGGCGGCAGGCAGGCTTCTCCCTCTGCCACATTTAAAATTCCAAGTTTTATTTCTCCAAGCTCCCAAATCAGGAGGGCTGTAATCTCTTCAGGTGTAGCACCTGCGCCGCAGGTAGCAAGACCTGCTGCCTTTAAGATCTCAATGGTCTCAACCAGACCCTCTCCACCAAAATCACGGATATGATTATTGGCAAGACAGGCAACCTGAAAAGGGACAGCCTGAAGGCCTGCTACGCATTCTTCGGGACAACTGATATTGGGACCTGCCTTTAGGATTGGTGCTCCCTTTTCACTGAGAGTAGTTTCCACATTCACAATCGCAAGATCTGCTGCCTGTAGCCTAGGCAGTAAATCTCCATAGAAAGCTATGGGATCTTTTTGCATGGCCTCAAGATGAGGTCCACGGCAAGCCCAATCTGCCGTCACAATTATCCGTTTGCTTTCTCCTTCCTCTAAAGCCTGTTCTCCTGCACTGGTTTTAATCAGCCCTTCCATTCTTCACCCTCCTGCTCATTCTTTTGAAAATTCTGGGGTAAATGGATATAAAAATAGCCCCGCCTTATGGATTCTTTGCCGGGGCTATTTTTCCTGCTATTATTTTAAATAACTATTTTTCAGAATTGGTGCATCCCTACCATGACATTATAGCAAGGGCGCGGATCTTATTCCTCGCCAAAAGTATATTCTTCCTTGATCCTCGGGACATGGAATTTTATCGAAGGAAACTTTTCCCTGTAAGCTTGAGAGACAGCATCGCAATCATAAGGATTTAAATGTACAATCAAGGCTTCCTCTACATCCCCGGCTTTTTCTATAAGTTCCGAGATCTGATGGAAATTTGCATGGCTGCTAAAGCAATCAAACTTTACAATCCGGGCTTTAGCTTTTTGGGTGACACCCTCAATTGTTAGCTCACCTGTGGTAGTAAGTTGGGCGCCAGGTGTATTGGGGGCTTGATAACCAACAAAAGCAAAAACAGTATTGGGATCTTGATGCCACTCTTTGACAAATTCATGTGCCCAAGAGGCATCAGCCATCCCTGTGGAAACAATGCCAATTTCACCATGGCGGATCTGGTTTTTCCCAAGGCTGCCTCTTTCTGTAAAAACCGAGTCGAAAGGACCTTTTTCTTGATATTGGTCTGAGAAATACTGGACGTACTCTTCTCGGGTGAAGTCTTCTTTATAGATCCGGTTGAGTTTTGCGACGCTATAGCCAATAACCCAAATCGGGGTTTCGGGGATTAAGCCCTTTTCCATCCCTTTGGTTAATTCAAAAAGCACCTGCTGGGTTCTGTCTAACACAAAAGCAGGGATAATTACCCGCTTCCCCTCTCTGATATATGACCCGATTAATGCTTGAAAAATAATTCTTGCACAAGGAGCGATTGGCTTTACCCCAGCGCCATATGTTGCCTCGAAAATAAGATAGTCTATTCCCCGAGGGTACTGCTGTGGTGGGAGAAATGGAGAAAGGCCACTTCCCAGATCCCCGGAATAGAGAAGGTTTTTTTTGGTTGTAAGTTCTGTCAGCTTTATCATGGCAGATCCCGGAATATGGGGAGTGAGGAGAAACTCAGCGATAATACCTTCTGTCGGTGCAAAACGTTCGTTTGCAGGCACTGCCACTACCTTCTCCATAATCTTGTCGACTTCCATCTGTATGCATTCATTACAAAGATAAAAATTCTCCCGGGCTAATTGATCTCGGGTCAGTTTGATTCTCTTAAAATTGCGGGGGCTGATTCTAGAGCCGTATTGGCAATCGGTGTAGATATGGACAGCGATGTTTTGATATCTGCCCTCGTTTGCCTGGGAATAATAGAATGATTCCAGTCCATAATAGCCATATTTTGGCCATCTCAAGCATGGTGGGCATAAGGGCGGCTGTGGGTTCTGTGCAATAGATTTTACCTTCATAGCCCATGTTTACTATTTTGCTGAGGTTGCCTAAATGATCGGTATGGGCATGGCTGATAATGATGGCAGAGATGCTTGCAATAAATTCCCCATCATACCTTCCCTCTTCTTCCCCTTCGCGATCGTAGAAGCTGCCGGCATCGAGGAGTATATTTTCATTACCGATCTCCAACAGATGCATGGAGCCGCTTACTGTTCTGTTCGCTCCATAGCCTGTGTATTTAAATGCATCTGTTGGCGCTGTGCAAAGCAGGAGGAATAAGCTTAGGGAGAGTACGATTGTGCAGCGGATTCTTTTCTTAGACATCTAGCACCTCTCCTCTCTAGAGCGGGAAATAACCTCGTCATTTAGGATTCAGGGAGACAATTTGTTTAATTTGATTATAGATAAAAAGATCCACCCTTACGATTTTCTCAAGTTTTATTTGTTAAAAAAGGTTGTCTTTGCCCAGGCATTTTTTGCCACTGCTTTATTAAAAGCTCCTTCATCTCTTCGATTGAAAATGGCTCCGGGCGACTATGTATCATATAATGACAGTTCGGACAAACCGGCCGTAGATCTTCGATAGGATCCACTTTATATTCTTGTCCGATTTTCGAGAGGGGGATTAAATGGTTGCGTAAATCGTATAACCACACGAAAACGCTATCCTAAAGGCAGACAAGCCTATAGGATAGCGTTTCTACTACCACTCCCAAGGTTTCTTTGGTGCCTCTTCCTTTAATTCTTGCCCTAGCTTTCGTTTTCCAAAGACCTCGTCCTCATATTTAATTGTTGGATCATACCAATCAGCCTTTTTCTTAGCCCAGGATATCCACTCAATATCATCTTGTGTCATAGATTCTGTTTGTTCAATGGCAGAAATATAAGACCTGATTTTTTGTGCAGTGTCAAAATCAGCAGCGGCATTAACGAGGGCGTTTGTTCGCTGGACTTCAAGATTATGCTTTTCCCGTCGTTCTTCTCTGCGTTGGGATTCCTCCTTTTTCCTGCGTTCCTCAGCTTCACGTTCTTCTTGCCGTCTGCGCTCTTCGGCCTCTCTTGCCTCACGGCAAAGCCTTACATCATTTGATGCCTCATAGAGCAAGACGAGAATATCGCCCAAGCGATCTTCAATTACATAGGATTTACAGTCTCGGAAACTCTTTTCGTTTTCTACAACAAGAGAAATCTTACCGTTATAGACATGATCGTACTTCCTAATATTTGGTTTTGATGCCCATGAATATTTGCGTTTTTCTTCTTCGTATTTCAGTAATTGGATATTCTCCTCCCTTGTAGGGACATGGTCAATTTTATCTTTTGATTCAGAAACGGATATTGATACAGTCTCGCAATTAATAATAAAGCGAAGATTATCAGTCAGTGAGCAACCAAGGGATTCGAGCGCTTTTATCAGTGCATCGAAAATCCGGCACACTCTTGGCAACGCCGCTTCTGATATAGAATCCGCAAGAAATGGCGGGGATTCTGCATTTCTTCTGTTCCAATACTGGTCGTGTTTTCGGCTCTCTTTATGCCATTCGACTACTTTTTTACGATGCGCAATAATCTTGGAGTGCATTCTGGCATTTTCATCAGGTGTCCTTATTTGCGTTGCGACGGAAAGAACAATGGATTTATCTTCCAGTGACAAGAATTGAAGCAGATCTTTTGCAATTTCCGGTTGCGGTTCCAGATTTGTTCTTATCCCAGACTTTGTTTCCGGTTTGTCACTATTTGGTAAAGGAATTTGCTTTACCGGCTTGCCTGCACGAACTCTCGCCCAATAACCGGGCCCCGGCGTTGGAATATCAAGCGATTTACATACCTTATGTATTGCCACATCAGAAACCTTATAACGTTTTGCGATCTCAGTTACAGGTTTTTCCCATACTTCCTGATACAGTTTTTCTCTGTTGTATACATTATAGGTCTTTCCATATTGCTCATATGTTTCAACTGGCTCATAGGATTTCTCAGGTATGGTCGAATCTTCTTGTTCGGCGGGAGCATCAATAGGAAGTGTGGATTGCTCTGCACCTTCTTTAGAAACTGTAGGCACTGGTGGAGTGGCAGGAACGGATACGGTTTGATGGGGTATTATTGTTTTGATCTTTTTATATAGTGAAATGATGGTATCAGTAGGCTCATTTAAAGGAGTTTTCTCAATTGACTTGCCAAAGCTGAGTTTTGTCCAATAACCAGAGGGCGGAATAGGTATGTTGGCCGCTTTGACCTGCTTCATTAGTTGAGAATAAGGAATATCTAATTCTTTTGCAACTCCAGCAACTGAGATTTCCCATATCTTATCATAAAGTTCTTGCCGAGATAATTCCACTACCAAAGTTTCAACCAATTCACGCACCTCCATTACAACTGATTTTGGTTCTGGCGTTACAATATCACTATCGATAACAAGCGGCTCCTCTGGTTCGATGCTGACAGGTGTATCCTCAGTCGCTATTTTCATTTCGGATACACCGGAAATAATAGCTTGAAATTGTTTTATCCCTCCAATTCCTCGTTTTCTTTTAATAGAAAAAGCAAGTCTCGCTTCATCTCGTCAAACTGGTTGATAATCGTTGTAAGGTTCTTCTCGATAGACTCAACCTGAACCTCGTTGATTTTGCCATGATTATAGGCAATTAGGCGCTCTGGAACAATAGCATACGTCCAACTATCCCGATAGCGGTCTTCATTGTGTACCGCAAAACCGACCGGTAAGACATTATTGCGCATACCCAATGTCAGGATGTTTGGAGAAATGCCGAGATAGCCGGCAGCGATTTTAATGGTTATCTTAGGCATGTTGCGTATTTCGTCATCCGTGTATTTCCCCATACGATTCACCTCCTTTTCTGCGGTGATTTGTTAGCTAAATTTCACCACATAGTCCGACAAAATAAAACAATATCAAGAACCAAAGACAGCCGCAGGTATGAAAATATCGGCAGCTTTTTGTATTTCCAGGCTATTGAAAGGAGTTGATAAACAATGGCAATATTCCGCATAGAAAAAACCAGGGATTATACGGTGATGACTAACCACCATCTACGCAATACCGCACTTTCGCTGAAAGCAAAGGGGCTTCTCTCCCTCATGCTCTCTCTGCCGGAAAATTGGGATTACACCACAAAGGGGCTTGCCCGGATATGCAAGGATGGCGTCAAGCTCTCCTTGCTGCATATTGGAGTGAGGAACCGCTACTTTCAAATTCCACAGGAAATGGGACATTCTCCATAGATGGCGAAAGGTTCTACTTATTAGCTAACTATTATAAACATATTTCGCCAAAATATCTTTTATATTTTTACCGATAAAATCACTATATTCGCTTATAAAAATCTTTGTGTTTTCTCTAATTCCCTTCCACATTTTTTCGTGATCAGCTGCTGTACGCTCAGTGCGGGGTCCCCAGTGCATACACCAAATATCTTTATCTTTCAGCCCAGGTATAGCTACCAAATATCCAGCCTTGATGAACTCTAGGCTCTGAGGACCTTCGTAGTAGAGGAAACTATCGTATAAGTCTTCGCGCCAGGGGATATCGTATTGAGTTATCATCAATAGTCCATCGATGACAAGCATAGGTTTATATTTTTCCCAAACTGGTAAAAACCGTTGTATAGTCTCTCTTCGACCAAAAAGATCGCCAATTAACTTGATACCGCTTCGACGATATTCCCTTACCTTCCCATATGAATGTAGACCGTCCTCAAACCAAATGCCTCCCTTAGGGAGCCTAGTACCGCCTACCATCCCCAACATCCCTATCTTAGGATTAGCGCGGAACAACTCCAACATCTCAAAGAGCATTTTAGGGTTACAAATAAAAGTATCTTGGTGAAGGTAAACCTTATATTTGGCATCTGTTTTTTGCATAGCTTGATTATATGCAGAAGGCATCCCCCCGGCTCCAACAATCTTTTGGATCTCGATGGAATATCCCTCTGGTATCTCCAGCTTATCTATGTTTTCTTTGCAACGAGAATATAGTTCCTCATCATTCACACAAGCGATAAATGCTATTTTTTTTGGATCCATTCTACTACATCTGCCCCCAAAACGGTATTTTCGGTTCAAGAGAATTAGTATAGTGTTTCTTCATACGATTTTTAGCAACAACCAGATCTTGCATTTGCTGTTCTAGATCTTGCTGATGATTGACTTCAAGCTTGCGCAGTTGTTTCTTTAGTTTAGCTATGTTAAAGTGAATCTCCAATGAAAGAATGCGATAAACTAGCCAACTTATTTTTGGATAGAACTTTTTAAAATAATAGATGTTACTCCAATATAGCTCTCTCATAATGCGAGAGCGATTTTGTACCATTCCTTTGCTTAAAAAGTGAATTACCTTTGCCTCGGGCAAAGCCATAAAGGGTAGCCCCTGTCTTTTAGCTCGTTCTGCCCAATCTAGGTCCTCGTTGTAGAAATAGTAATTCTCATCATATCCACCTAACTGTAGATACGCTTCCCTACGAATAAGTGCGAAAGTAGTTCCAACAAACTCTACTTGAAAAGGCTGATCCCATTTAGGAGATTTAAAACCCATAATTTGCGTCCGTGTTTGCTGAAGTGTACCATCTTCATTTAACAGGGGACCGCTAACACCCATTATATCAGAATTAGCCTCAAGATATTCGTACATTACTTTTATTGTCCCTGGCAAAACCTGAATATCACTATTGGAAACAAGCACATATTTCGAGTCAATACCCTCTTGGATTCCAAGATTAAAAGCTTTAGCAGGTCCTGAATTTTCATTGTTTGCGATCACAATAGCTTCGGGAAACTTATCCCTGACCGATTCCACAGTACCATCTTGGGATGCATTATCCACAACAATTATTTTAGCAGCTAAGCCAGAAGCTTCAAGCTCTCTCTCAACTGAGGTAAGAAAATTAATTACAAGTTCCTTTGTCTTATAAGTAACTACAACTATCGACAGCTCGACCATAATGCACCTCTCAAAAAACTTTTTTGCAAGATTACTATTACTATTCTACCATTCCGGCAAGAAACCCTTGTTTTCTCGACTCTTTTTTAATATCTTAAGATATTTGTCATAGATTTTGCCCTCTGCCTGAAACAACAGCCTCAATATCTTTTATGTTCTTATTCAAAAATGCGCTGTACTCCTTTTTGAATATATCCATAACTTGACGGAAGCTTTTATGATATTTCTCATCGTCTTCCTTACTTCTATCTGCCCCAACGTGTAGACACCATGGCTCCTTTTGCCTGGGTACCACAACACGATAGCCTTTTTTTATAAACTCTAGACATTGAGGGCCCTCATAATAAATGAAGCCTCCATATAGATCCTCACGCCATGGTAGATCATATTGGGTGGCCATCAGCAAACCATCAATACACGCCACAGGCAAATATGGCTTCAATATTGGTAGGTAACTCATTTTTCGTAGTTTCCGCTTATTCCAGCAAGTTTTTATTTAGGATAAAGGTATCTTGATGGAAATAGATTTTATACTTCGCATCTGATTTCTCTATCACTTCATTATAGGCACGCATGATACTGGTAGCTCCAGCTATCTTGAATACATCCATGGAATATCCCTCGGGAACAACAAGTTCCCCAATATACTTCTCACACTCGCCCCAAAGCTCTTCATCATTAACACAAGCAATTAAGGCAAAGGATTTGTTATCCAAAGTCAATGCCTCCCCAATATTGCTCTGCAAATAGTATGCTCTAGGAGATATTCTGCTCCATTATAATAAAAGCGACTGCAAAAAGGAGCTGCTCAAACATAGAAACTAAATACCTACTGCCCTTCCTATAGGCTTGTACATGTACTGAATGCTCTTCCCCGGCCCCAGGAGACAGTAGCTATCTCCCCCACATCATTTTTAAGGGAAAAGAGAGCGAGCAACCTTCTTCGGGTCTCGTCCAAGCTATCCAGTCAGGTTTGAGTACATCTCATCGTAGTAATTAACATAATCTCCAGAGACAATATTCTCTGTCCACTTCCTATTGTTCAGATACCACTCAATCGTCTCTTCCATCCCCTGCTGAAAGGTATAGGCCGGAGTCCAACCAAGCTCAGTTGTGATCTTGGTATTATCGATGGCATACCTTCTGTCATGGCCTGGCCTGTCCTTGACGAACTTAAGCAAAGACTCAGACTTGCCAAGGGTCCTGATAATGAGCTTTACGATTTCAATATT
>DIQB01000040.1:1089-2981 GCA_002427165.1 Firmicutes bacterium UBA5473 | reverse complement strand
CCGTAATTATTACTGCAGCGGGTGATATTAACTGGCAGACCAAATGTCTCATTGTAAGCTCTTACAATCAGATCCGCACTTGCTTTGGATGCAGAATAGGGGCTATTGGGAAGGAGAGGCATAGTCTCCACAAACATCCCCGTCTCCCCCAACGCTCCGTAGACCTCATCTGTTGAGACCTGAAGAAATTTAACCCCAGGCCGATACTCTTTGCAATATTTATCATCGGGCTTGCGCTTCCAAATTTTTTTCGCAGCATCCAGTAGAACCTGGGTGCCGATGATGTTGGTTGTAAGGAAGACCTCAGGTTCCACTATGCTTCTGTCAACATGAGATTCTGCAGCGAAGTTCACAACTGCATCTATGTTATAGTGGCTAAATACCTGATCTATCTTTTCTCGATCGCGGATATCAGCGCGAATGAAAGTATAGTTTGGGTGATCTGCAATCTCTACCAGGTTCTCCAAGTTGCCAGCGTAAGTTAGGGCATCTACATTGATAATCTGATAGTCGGGATGTCTCTTCAGCATCATTTTGATAAAGTTGCTGCCGATAAAGCCGGCGCCACCTGTAACTAAAATATTTTGCATCTACTCTTGTTCTCCTCTCAGCTCTTGTAAAAACCTCACCAAGGCGTCCTCCCACGAGGGTAGGGGTGACTGGCCGCCTTTGACAAGATTATCTGTAGACAGTCTGGAATTGAAGGGTCGCCTCGCCCGGGTGGGATACTCACTTGAGGGCAGAGGATTTACTTTCATCTCAATTCCTGCATGCTCGAAGATTGCCAGAGCAAATTGGTACCAACTGCAATAGCCACTGTTCACTCCATGGTATGTTCCGAAATTCGTGGTTTGCAAGAGATCGCAAATTAGAACTGCCAGATCCTTTGTATATGTGGGTGCTCCGATCTGATCGTCCACAACATTTATTTCAGCTTTGCTTTGGGCTAATTTTAACATAGTTTTGACGAAGTTATTGCCATTTTTGCCGTAGACCCATGAGGTTCTGATGATAAAATGCTTATCCAAAAGCTCCCTGACTGCTTCCTCGCCTTGTGCTTTGGTATAACCATAATAATTAACGGGACCTGTAGGTTTGTCCTCCCTTTGGGGCTGGGTACCTTCTCCATCGAAAACATAGTCAGTGCTTATATATACAAGCTTCGCATCTATTTTTCTGCAGGCCTCGGCTATAGCTCGGGTTCCCTCTGCGTTTATTGCATAACACAGATCTTTTTCATCCTCTGCCTTATCGACACTGGTGTAAGCTGCGCAATGCACCACTACATCCGGTTTGCTCCTTTGGAGATAAGTAATTGTTTCTTCTCTGTCAGTTAGATCGAAATCTGGAATATCCACGCCTTGGCTTTCAATTCCAAGTTCATTTAGCCTTTTTATTACATCTGAGCCTAGTTGACCCCTAGCCCCAGTAACTAGGACCTTGATGCTGAAGTTTACATCGCTATCCTCAAGATATGGTGCATTCAGGTCCTTTTGAGAAAGAATCGGATCTACAATGCCCCAATCAATATTAAGCTGGGGGTCGTCAAATTTGATGCTGCGGTCGTGTTCTTTTGAGTAGTATTCATCTACCTTGTATTGTACTTCTACATCGTCTGTTATGGTCAAAAAGGCATGTCCAAAGCCTTTGGGTATAAGTAGTTGTTTTTTGTTTTCTGCAGACAATTCGATGCTGAACCATTTTCTATAGGTATCTGAGCCTTTTCGCAAATCCACAACAGTATCAACAATAGCGCCTCTGGTGCACCTGATAAGCTTGCTTTGGGCTTTGGGATTCAGTTGGAAGTGAATCCCCCGAAGCGTCCCCTTTTGAGCGGAATAGGATTGATTATCCTGAACAAAGTCAAGCTCTATGCCATGATCTTGGAATTT
>DIQB01000040.1:0-802 GCA_002427165.1 Firmicutes bacterium UBA5473 | reverse complement strand
TAGTCTGCTCCTTTATATCTGTCTCCCAAATCAATACTGAATCTTTCCTTCTGCTACCCGTTTGAGGTGTTGGCCATATGGGGATTTACCGTAGCGTTCCGCTGACTTTAAGATTGCCTCTTTGTCAATCCATTTGTTGATATAGGCGATCTCCTCTGGTGCTGAAATTTTAATGCCCTGTCTTTTTTCGATTGTTTGGATAAAGTCTGCTGCGTCAATTAAGCTATCCATGGTTCCGGTATCAAGCCACGCATAGCCTCTTCCCAAAAGCTGAACACGGAGACTCTCGTCTTCCAGGTACATTCGGTTCAGGTCTGTGATCTCAAGTTCCCCTCTTTGGGATGGCGTGACTCGTTTTGCAAATTCCACTACCCTCTGATCATAAAAATAGAGACCTGTGATACAGTAGTTGGATTTAGGGTTTTTGGGTTTTTCCTCAACTGAGATCACCCTGCCATTATCAAACTCCACGACTCCAAATCGCTCTGGGTCTTGGACGTAGTATCCGAAGATAGTAGCTTTGCCTCGGGCTGCATCTTCTTTTGCTGCCAGAAGAAGGGAGCGCAGTCCGTTGCCGTAGAAGATGTTGTCTCCTAAGATCATAGCGCAGCAGCTATCTCCAATAAATTCTTCACCGATGATAAATGCTTGTGCAAGTCCGTCAGGTTTTGGCTGCTCTGCATAGGAGAGGTTGATTCCAAATTGGCTACCGTCCTTTAGTAGTTTTTTAAAGTTGGGTAGGTCATGTGGCGTTGAGATGATAAGGATCTCTTTGATTTCTGCCAACATTAAGATTGACAGT
>DIQB01000056.1 GCA_002427165.1 Firmicutes bacterium UBA5473 | reverse complement strand
TCCCCCGGGAGAGAACAAAAGCAGAATTTGGATCTTTTCCCTCAACTACTGCTAGAGCCTCGCCTTTGACTCTTATTATTCTTGAAGCTTTTCGTGTGCCCCAATCAAAAATTGTTACTTTATTCTTTGAGATTAAAAATACCTTCTCGCTAGCAAAAATAGAGGGATCTATCGCTATGATCAAAAGCAAAATGAATACGATAAAAAATTTTCTAGTCATAATTTCTCCTCCCTGGCTTGCGGTGAATACAATTCTCTTAAAAATAATAATTACATCCCAAGCTCAATGCTTGCAGCCATTTTATTTCAGGATCAAAGTGACTTTTTAAGGTTTTGGTAAAAAGCGGGAACAACTCAAAGCCGCTGGTGAGGGCAAGATTGGGGCTGATCTTTGCCTGCATAGTCATGGAAACTCCATCTTCAGTCCCGATCTGTCCCCTCACAGAGTACTTCATGTTCGGTTTCCAATTAGCGGATAGACCAAATGTAAACCTCGCGAATTTCTCAGTAGTTTCCAAGAACATTATGCCTGCATACCAGCGAACAATTTCACTAGAAAGAAATTCCCTCTCGCATGTCACCTTTGCCCCTGTAAGCGTCTGGGAAGTGGAATACGAATTTGTCACAGCTTTCAATAACTGAATTTTATAGGTTTCGTCGTCATAGATCTTCCTATACTCCCCCTCGAGTTTTGCTCCATAACAGAATGCAGTTCCAACACTACCCAACAATAGATTGAGTTGAACATTTGCCACACCTGACTGAGGAACCTGTGACTTTTCCCCGAAGCGATAAACCTCCACGTCTTCAGCTACCGTAGTCCTGGATAATCCCCAAAAAATAATTAGGGCAACTATTATTTTTTTCAAAACCTCTCCTCCCTTGTCTTTGCTTCCCTTCCGAAACTCATCAAGCTTTAAGATTAGTACATCTTTTCTGTAAAGACTAAAGATGCAATTTCCTAAAAAGGCAGTAAGATAAATCAAGCAAAAAAAGTCCCGTATAGCTGCTTTCTTAAGCACAGGCTATACATCTTCCCTATTATCATCCATCGACTGTACTAATATCGACAAGCTCTGCCTTAGATTAAGTCTAGCACTTTGAGATTAGAAGCCCTTGTTATAGCGATTATGAAGGAGACTCTGCTGCCGAGGCTTGTCCACTTCTCATAAAAACTTCTCAAATGATCGCAGTAGTTACCCAGCCTAGTTCATTTAGAACCAGGCTGGAAGCTAGCTACGCGTTTGTGCTCACTTTAAGTTTTTACTAGATGTGCCCAGGTTTTGGGGAGGCTCAGGAGATTGCAGTTTTCCAGGTGCATCCTGCGACACCCTAGAAAAGATTTGTCTTAAAATTTACTCCTTCAGGAAATTCTCAATTACCATTAGCCCTCATAAAATATAATAGGTAGCAAAAATCGGGGGGGAAGCAATGGATAAACTACTCCATTTCGCGCTCTCATTTGTGCTCACTACCTCTTTGAATTCCTTCATGCCTCGGGAGAAGGCAAATATGCTCACAGTATCGGTCTGTGCGGGGAAGGAAGTATGGGATTATTACAATCCGCCTCATAGTGCTGAGTTTCTAGATCTTGCAGCAGGAATCGGTGGTATCTTGGCAGCTAATATTGTGGTCTTAGAAATTGAGGAGAAGGCTCAAAAAGAATCCCAGCCCTAACTATGGTGGCAGTGTTAGGAGGACTTATTCCCCAAAAGATTCGCCCTGTAAGCTGACTAGGGGCGTTCTTTTTCGGGTGAAGATCTGACTTCTAGAGTTCATTGTTTAAGAGAACAAGGCTGCCCTGGAACAGCCTTGTTCTTACATTGAGGTGACCTTAGGGATCGATGAAGAAAATCAAAAAGAGGATGAGAATAACGATCCACCACATACCACGGAATCCTCCAGGACCGAAGAAGCCGCCCATTTTGCCACCTCCTTCTACTTTGGATTCGTTGTATTATATGCCCGGATATATAAAACTGCATTGCAGCGGAAGTAACAAAATGATAGATATAGGCCCCTATCATCAGCGTCAAATCAATTCTTAAGACTAAATGTCTTGACTGTTCCAAAGACCCAATCTATAATAAGTTCTAAGGCAATGAAGCTTGCCGCCATGATGATGGAAACCGTGTTTTCAATGCACTGATAGCTTCTACAATTAATTGTAGGGGCTATCTATTTTTTTTACCCCTACTGCGGAGGGATTTGATGCTGTTAAATATTGCTGTTGTCCTGTTGCTGGCCCTTTTTTGCTATAGCCTTATGGAAAGAATGAAACTGCCAGGGCTAATCGCCACCATCTTGCTTGGTATTTTGTTAGGTCCCGGTGGAATTGATTTTCTCAATCCCACCCTTCTACGAGCTGCCCCTCAGTTGAGAGTTTTTGCTTTGATGATCATCCTCCTGCGAGCAGGACTTGGGTTAGAGCGCAAAAGCCTTGATAAAATCGGCAGCTGCGCTCTGCGTCTGAGTTTTATTCCGGCCCTCTTCGAGGGGCTAGTCATCGCGTTTGCATCTACTTATTTGTTGGGTTTCAGTTTTATCCAGGGAGGGATAATTGGCTTTATCGTGGCTGCCTCTTCTCCTGCTGTGATTGTTCCTGAAATGCTTGCCTTAAAAAAGCAGGGGCTTGGCGATGAGATACCTTCTTTAGTTTTAGCTGGGGCTGCAGCAGATGATGTGGTGGCCATTACCCTGTTTGGTGCATTCTTGTCTATGTATTGGGGAACTGCAATTACCCCTGGACTTTTGGCTTTATCTACAGTGGGACAGATCATATTGGGTATTATTTTGGGTGTGCTGGTTGGTTTGTTGTTGGCTTGGTTTTTTAACCGCTTTCAAACAGGCAATACGCAAAGGGTGATCATTCTCATTTGTGTAGCTATCCTTTTCTATAGTCTCGAGGAGGTCATTCCCATGGCTTCCCTCCTTGGGGTGATGGCGATGGGGGTAACCTTACGGGATGCTCTTCCCCATTTGGCTGCAGGGCTATCCTCTAGCCTTGAGGGACTTTGGGATCTTGCCAAGCTCTTTCTTTTCCTCTTGATTGGCTCTTCGCTCGAGCTTAGTCTTTTTTGGGGCATCTTACCACAGGCCCTGATTTTAATTATAGTTGGCCTTCTGGCAAGAGGTTTGGGGGTAATGGTGAGTACCCAAAAGTCTACTTTGAGTATGAAAGAGCGATTTTTTTGTGTGGTTGCCTATCTACCCAAAGCTACGGTGCAGGCTGCAATCGGCGCTGTTCCCCTGGGAGCCGGGGTCGCGGGAGGAGATTTGATGCTTGCGATCTCGACGATAGCGATACTGCTCACAGCTCCCATAGGTGCGATTGGGATTCGGCTCACAGCCCCTTTATGGTTAGCTGAGGCGAGGCCACGGATTCCAGCTGCCCAATCCGATTGAAGCTGCAGAGCTCCTTTAGTTTTAGATTGAGAGCTTCCTCCCAAAGGAGCTACCTCTCAATCTAAAAACAAATTTAAATCACTTATTCTTAAATTTTCTTGCCTTCTTTCCCCTGAAGGACCTATTTTGCAATTTGTCTTTTTCAGAGAATATTGCTATAATAAAAGCGTGAGAAATCCCTCTGATGGAAGGAAGAGTGACTTACAACCGCTGTTGCAATACTTGTGCAATGGAGGAGGTTTCTCATGACTCAACAATATGACTTGACAATGAAGAAAATCTTCGAGGATGAACAGGAATCATTAATTAATTTTTTTGCAAAAATTCCTTTGGAAAATCCCCAACCTTTAAATATTGAATTTCAAACCATTGAGGGCAGAAGCGCGGATTGTATTTTTCATTCCAAGGGGAAAAGATAATAGTCCACTTTGAGTTCCAAAGTTATAACGATCTGGCAATGGACTATAGAATGCTCAGGTATGCTGCGGAAATATATGCCAAGTATAAACTACCGATTCTTCAGGAAGTAATCTATATAGGCGCAAGTGACCTGAACATGCCGTTATCTATCTTCTTCGATGTTCTAGAAAACAGCAAGTTAGATTTCAGTTTTGGCATCCTAGATCTTGGGGAAGTCTCAATGGAAACTCTAATAGAAACCGGCTCTCCTCTCTACCCCCTCCTACCTTTAACAGAACGGAAAAGTAGGAAAGAGGATCCTAGGGCTTTTTTTGCGAAACTGTGTTCTTCAAATATTCAGCAGCCCCCTCTCTGTGCCACAAAAACGTGATTTAGTATTAAAACAGGAACTATTCTCGGGGCTAGCATTTGAAACAGATGTCATCAATATTGCCTACAAGGAGGCTGAGGCTATGCTAGACCTAACCCAATCTGCAGGTTACAAAAGGCTTTTTAGTAAAGCTGAGAAAAAAGGCAGTGTTATCTCCTTGCAAAGGGCGCTGATGGATGTTTTATGCAAATTCCCGGACAGGCTGGATCCAAAGATCATGCTAGAAATTGCTCAAATCTATGATCCTGAACTTCTCCATCAGCTCCTGTTGGCTGCATCAACAGATAAAACTGAGTTCTACCGTATCTTGGAAAGCAACTAATTCACAGAGGGCTGCCCCCTTAATTGGGGACAGCCCTCTTTTTTCAAATATCCTTCATGTCCCAATCCAGGAGCCTGCGCTCTCCTTCAAGCTTACGAAGCTCTGTGAGATCCTGGCTCACCTCCAGGACTCCCTGATATTTGCCATCGCTGCGGATAGCAAAATACCTGATTAAAATGAACTTGCCGTGGAGCTGAATCCAAAACTGAGCAGTATCCTGTTTTCCGGCTTTGAAGGCATTGATGATTTCTGTAACTTTATGCACGCTATCTGGGGGGTGGCAATTGGTAACCTTGCGTCCGATAATAGCGGGGGTCCGAGGAAAGATCCGCTCTTTACCTTGGGAGTAGTAGCAGACGCTGTCAGTCTCATCAACAAAGGTGATGTCGATGGGAAGATTGGTTAGGATTAAATTTAATTGTTCCTGGCTTAGTCTGCCTGTATCTAGGGTCCAGGTGTTGTCTGGGGTGGACACCTGCTGGGGCTCTACCCCTGTACTTTGGGCAGACCACCCTTCCCCAGGGCTCACCCAGGCAAAGCCAATGTCCTCCTCCCCTTCTCTAACCCGGGCCCAGTCGTTTTCCGTTAGTACATCGAGGCTAGTGGGAAAGAGAATCTGTTCCTCTTTGTAGATCATATCCTCGATAGTTTTAAGAAGATGCTCTAAAGTGGAGATCACCTCAGCTGGCTCCGCTTCCTGGCTGAGGACGCTTTGTGCCTGTTTCATTAAGGTACGAATATCATCGTGGATGGCCCACATCACAGCTGTGGGACCAGATAGTTCCTTGGCCTCGAGGATGGGAAAAAGCTGGTTCTCCTTTCGCAGATAGTGCTTATCAAGCTGAGAGAGCTTTTGGAGGTTTTCTGAAAGCTCCCTGTAGGGAAGGGGTCTGTTCCCAAGAAGGGAGCGGATCTCTTTGGCTAAAGTGGTGGCAACCTCGTTCTCTTGGATGTATGTATGCACAGGATGGCCTGGCTCCACAGAGATGCCTTTGCTCTCCTCTAAAGACTCTTTGAATACCTCCACATGCAGATCGCAAAGCTTTTTAACTTCCTCTTCAGGCACTCCCTCGGCGATTATCTTCTGCTCAAGGCTTGCGATCTCACTTGCATCTACCTCTCGGACCAAAGCTGCAAAGCGAGCTTTCAGCTGCTCTATAGGGACGCCTCTGTGGAGATCTAAGATGATCCCCCGGAGGATCTCCTGCTTAGATCCAGGTTTTGCCTCAGCGAGTCGCGTGATTTCATGATCAAGATCTTGGGTTAGCCGGCCCAAGTCCAATTCGCCTAATTGGGCAATCTGCTCTAAGGTAGCTAGCTTCCCCATGGTATTCCGCATCAGGGGGTTACGCAAGATCTCATATTTTGGCGAATAAGCAGCGAGGAAGTCCACAAGGGAGGGGTATTGGGCAAGTAGCTCTGAGAGCTTTGTCTTTGCTGTTAGCTTCATCTTCTACCTCCTATCTTTTTTCTGCTTTTACCCGATATCTATATTATTGCCAATCCGTTTTAATCCTTTCGGTTTTCATCCAAAAGCGCACCCGACTTGCGAAGCTCCTCTTGCAGGGAGCGAACATCCAGGTTCTGTACGCTGCCCCCTGCAAGCAGACTAGCAGCGGTGCCAGCCACCTCGCCTGTGAGAGCCACAGCCGGAATCACTCGCATAATCTCCCAGGCATCCCCCCCAGCTGCCATACACCTGCCTGCCACAAGTAAATTATCAAATTCTAGAGTATAAAGAGATCTGAAGGGCACCTGGTAGGCTGGAGCTGGTCTGCGCCAGTCGCCAATCAGGCCCACTTTATCCTCATACTCTCTGCGCTGAGGTTCCATAGTCAGAGCGCCTTCAATTCTCCTGGGGGTACGCAGCTGGGCTAATGTGGGCAAAATTGCAGGATATTTATCCGTGTTCTCCTGGCACCACTCCCTCACCAGCCTCCTGCTTTCCAGTAGATATGTAGTTACATCACCGCTGGTAAGGCCTGGATATTTTTTCGCTGTAGGATCTCCTGTGCCATGGGCAGGCGCGCCCAGACTTTTAAGCTGAAGTTCTCCCCGGGCCCCAACATAATAAAACCAGGAGGAGAGCCAGTTTTGCCCTAGGGCACATTTGCAACCAGCCCTCTGGGCCAGGAGGGCATCACCTGTGGCATCGATAAAAGAGTCCGCATGCAAAGAGCGTCTGCCCTCTCTTCCCTCCACAATTACACCCTTCAGGCGCCTGTCCTCTAAAATGGGCTCTGTGCAAAGGGTATCAAGATAGAGAGTGATTCCGGAGGCTAACACTATCTCGTCTAGGGCCAGGGCAAAGGAGGCAGGGTTGAATGTTACCCTGTAGCGGGCCTGGGCCCTTTGTTTCTGGGTGGCAGCAGGATCCTGCCACGGCTCTGGGATCTGGCCCGGTCCATATTTTAAGGAGAGGTGGAGTAGCTCCTCTGCGATACCACCTAGAACCTGTCTTCCCTCTCCATCGCAGAGGGGCAAATAGATGGCAACAAGGCCCATTGTGGCAAGGCCACCGAGATATGGGCCCTTCTCCACAAGTCCCACGGAAAGGCCTCGTCTTGCAGCGGCAAGACTTGCAGAGACTCCTGCAAGTCCACCGCCCACTACAACCAGATCATGGGTGGCTAAAACAGAATCCATAGCTTAATTTTCTCCTTTTCTATAGGAGCCCCGCTTGGCGGGGCTCCTGGTTATATTCATCTTTGAGTTGGGTGACTTTGAACTTTTCTTTTAATACTGATAAATAAGACCGAACTTGAGGAAAGGTCCATCATAATTCACATCCATGATGAAGTCACG
>DIQB01000072.1:13908-16331 GCA_002427165.1 Firmicutes bacterium UBA5473 | reverse complement strand
AAGGATCATCAGTAACTTTAAGAAGCTCCGAATGCTTTCCAATCCTTTCAAAATTTTTAGTTGTAGTTTTTTTACCATTTCTAAATCCTTGCTGGACATAGTAGATTGGGTCTTTTGCTCGCTTATCGTAATATAATTTCATATAAGCATTATAGCATAACATACAACAACATATAACACATACAACACTTTTTTGCACATTTGACATAAAAAAGGTCGCTGTTAAGCGATCTTGGTGATGTTTATTAAGTTGTGAACTGTCGAAAACCCGGTTTGTAAGACTAATTGTAACCCCTGGGGGTTGCGTTTAACTTGTCAAGTGGCCTTCAAGTAGCGATTTGAAAAAATTTTTCCAAAACCCTTGCTTTTTTCTTCCACCTGTTATATAATAGTATTGGTAACCTGTTCAGGTCTGTGGTTGTAAGTCGATGCTAGCCGCAGGCGAAACGACCCACGTAAGGCTTGTAGCCGAGCATGGTGCGGTTTAGGTGTAAGCCCTGCCCGGGGTAACGTCCCCGGAGAGAAGCGCTAGTGAGGATATCCGAAGCGAAACTTCCAGCAGGCGGGTGTGGGGCCAAAGACCAGGTCAGCTGAGCAAGGTTCCGAGATACAAAAAAAGTGAGGGATCGGGATGGAGTTCCAGGACAAAACACTCAAGTGCAAGGATTGTGGGGCCGACTTCGTTTTCACCGCAGGCGAACAGGAGTTCTACGCAGAGAAAGGTTTCGAGAACGAGCCAGGACGTTGCCGCGACTGCAGGTCAGCACGCAAGCGGGAGCGCAATACCAAGCCACGTCAGATGTTCACAGTTGTATGTTCCGGCTGTGGCGTCACAACCGAAGTCCCCTTCGAGCCGAAGGATGGACGTCCTGTCTATTGCAGAGATTGCTATGAGGCACAGCGCCGAGCAATATAAGCTTTTGATGAGGAAAATTAGAACGCAACTTCAAGTTGCGTTCTTTTTTTATGGAGAAAAGCTTGCGGTGGGAGGATTTTTGCCTGATTTAGGGAAATATATAAGTAAGAAGAAGAAAGAGGGGGTAATACAATGCAGCTCATGATCAAAGGTAGAAACATAGACATCACCCCTGCACTGCGTGAGCATGCCGAAAAGAAGATCGGCAAACTTTCTCGTTTTTTCGAACCAAACGAGCCTATTGATGGACAAGTTGTGTTGCGCATTGAGGGAGATGAACATGTTGCAGAGGTGACCCTGTCAATTGACGGACTGATCCTTCGCGGTGAGGAAAACACTTTAGACATGTATGCATCCATCGATGGGGTAGTGGAAAAACTCGAACGGCAAATCCATAAATATAAGACCCGGATCAACAGGAAGATCCGTGGAGAGAAGATGTTCTTGCCTACGGACAAGAAAGAGGAGCGTGCCACCGAGCAAGTTGTGAGGATTAAGCGCTTCCACACCAAGCCTATGTCCACAGACGAGGCTTTGATGCAGATGGAGTTGTTAGGTCATGATTTCTTTGTTTACCGCAATGCAGACAACGATGAGGTGAACGTACTTTATAAGCGCAAGGATGGGAGGTATGGTCTACTAGAGCCTGAGGGATAGGGTTTAAGGAGTGTGGGATCATGCAACCTGTGGATCTAGATATTTCTCAATTAGAAGAGACAGTTAGCAAGATTAACGGTATATTTGATTGTCGGATTGTGGCCATAGATGATGAGATCAAAGAGGTCCATGTGCTAGCTAGTCCCAGGCGGATGCCTAAGCAGATTGTGCGCGATATTGAATCTGCTTGCATGGCGCGTTTTAACGTGCGAATCGACCACAAGAAGGTAAGCATAGCCCAACTGGCCGGAGAGACCGCAGCCACTAAGGAAGCAGATATCTGCCTGAAGAAGCTTAGTTTAGAATATACGAATGGTAACCTGGAAGTGAAGGTGCAGATGGAGCGCCACGGGCAGTGCTGTGAGGGTATGGCCCTAGGTGCCAATACTCCTACCCTGAGGCTAAGACTAATCGCCCAGGCTATTCTCTCCGCTATGGAAAAGGCCCATGCGAACTCGCAATTTGTGCTTGAGGAGATTAGAAAAGAAGAGATTGGAAGGAACAAGGTTGTGCTGGTTTCGCTCCTGGCCCTCTTAGATGGGGAGGAGCTTCAGCTTGTGGGGATGGGGCTTTTAGATGACTCAGATACCCATGCAGCAGCAGATGCCGTTCTTGATGCTCTAGAAAAAGGTTCTTGCTAAGGAGCATGCACATCTGAAAGCGAAGCAAGAGGCACCAATTGGTGCCTCTTGCTATATCACACTTGGAAGGCAGATTGCTTTTGCTTCTTATTATATCATAATAATTAGAGGGACGATTTGAAAAAACTTCATTTGCTCTGCAATGTTCATTTATAGCTCTTGAAATCCGCACCTATATATGGTAATATCCTATTTTCGACAGTTAAAAA
>DIQB01000072.1:13241-13764 GCA_002427165.1 Firmicutes bacterium UBA5473 | reverse complement strand
TCCGCACCTATATATGGTAATATTAACGATAGCGTTATAGGGGAGGTGGCATTTAAGTGCCAAACATTAAAACAGCAAAGAAGCGTGTACGGATCGCTGCAGAGAAAACAGCCATAAACAAAGTATTTAAAACCAGGTATCGCACCATGATTCGGAAAATGGAACAGGAGCCTGGCGAAGAGAACCTTGCTATCGCCATGAGCGCCATCGACAAGGCTGCTAAAAAAGGCGTCTTGCATAAGAACAACGCAGCACGTAAAAAAGCACGTCTTGCGAGAATCCTCAAAGCACAACAAGCAGCACAATAACCAAGCAGCCCCCAAAATGGGGGTTTTGCTATGTATGGAGGAAGAAAGTGGGTATTTTAGATATTATCGGCCCTACCATGATTGGCCCCTCCAGCTCCCA
This sequence comes from Firmicutes bacterium UBA5473, assembly GCA_002427165.1. Taxonomy (GTDB): domain Bacteria; phylum Bacillota; class DTU084; order DTU084; family DTU084; genus UBA5278. The sequence continues at coordinate 13,356 of DIQB01000072.1, read as the reverse complement.
CACAGCGGGAGCTGCCAGACTCGGCAGATACGCCCGGCTTATTTTAGCTGAGGAGCCAAAACGAGTGGAGATCATTTTGCGAGGATCTTTCGCCCATACAGGCAAAGGCCACGGC
>DIQB01000072.1:316-13090 GCA_002427165.1 Firmicutes bacterium UBA5473 | reverse complement strand
CCATACAGGCAAAGGCCACGGCACAGACCTGGCACTCCTCGCAGGGCTCATGGGCGCGAAGCCTGATGATCCACAGATTCCTAATGCAGACAAGTTAGCAAAAGAACAGGGTTTGGAATATAGCATTACAGGCCAGGAGGAATACCGCTATCATCCCAATGAAGCAGATCTAACCATTGGCGGAAAAAGCCAAGAATTGCGAATAGTAGGTACATCGGTGGGCGGTGGTAGGATCAGAGTTCGAGAGTTAGATGCTTATAAAATTGATTTGGGCGGAGAATATCCTACTCTTCTCGCTAGCTATCAAGATCAGCCTGGAATGGTAGCTAAAATCACAGCGATTTTGGCAGGGGAGAAAATAAATATCGCCCAGATGAACGTAGCTAGGGAAAAGCGCGGTGGTGGAGCACTGCTTGTAGCCGAGATGGACTCCACCATATCAGAGGAGATAATAGCGCGGCTGGGTGTAGAAATAAAATGGGTGCGGATCATCCCCGCCTTGGAGGATTAAGATGGCACTAAGTCTACAAAAAATGTTAGCTGAAGCAGCAGAAAGAAAAATTCCTCTCTCTGAGCTGATCTTGGAAGTCGAGACAGAGGAAACAGGCCTCTCCCAGGCACAAATCACAGAAACTCTGGGCCTGCGCCTTGAGGTGATGAAGCAAGCAAAACAAGAGGGGTTATCAAAACCACTGTGCTCCCGCAGCGGACTGGTGAGTGGGGCTGCCTATACCTATGCACAAGGAGGTAAGCGCATCGTAGGTGGCCTTTTCAGCGAAGTTGTGGCCACAGCACTAGCTGTGGCAGAGGAGAACGCCTGCATGGGCAAGATCGTAGCTGCCCCAACTGCAGGCTCCTGCGGCATTTTGCCCGCAATTCTCCTGCCTGTAGCAGAAGAACACAGCCTAGATGATGACGCCTTGGTCCGTGGTTTGGTTGTGGCAGGAGGGATTGGCCTTGTGATCGAAAGCCTTGCCACCCTCTCTGGAGCCGAAGGAGGCTGTCAGGCAGAATGTGGCTCTGCCTCTGCCATGGCTGCTGGGGCCCTGGTGGAACTGATGGGAGGCGAGGTAGAGCAGATTGGCCATGCAGTAGCCTTTGCCTTGAAGAACGTGATGGGCCTGGTTTGTGACCCTGTTGAGGGACTAGTGGAGATACCGTGTATCAAACGGAACGTGATGGGCGCAGTCAATGCCTTAGCAGCCGCGGAACTGGCTCTGGCAGGACTGGAGAGCACTTTGCCTGTAGATGACGTGATCAAAACCATGGGCCAGGTGGGAAGAGCCATCCCAGAGTCCCTGCGAGAGACCAGTTTGGGCGGCTTGGCACTCACATATCGGAAGCTGAAGCTGGAGAAAACCGTCACTTCTTAGAAGGAATTGGCGGTTTGTTGTCTAACTATTAGAAAGTGGACATATTAGAGGTAGAGCTGTGGGGGGGATGCTAAGATGGGGAAAGTTGGCTTGGTACTCGGGGGAGGCTCAGCTAGGGGTCTCGCCCATATTGGCATTCTGAAAGTATTTCAGGAAGAGGACATTCCCATCCACTTTGTTGTGGGAACCAGTATCGGCGCCCTTGTAGGGGCAGTTTATGCTGCAGGCAGCAACCTCGATTATCTAGCAGGGATTGCCCGGGAACTGGATTGGAAACAGATCCTCGATCCTAACTTCTCAAGAATGGGTTTGTTTCGAGGCGATAAACTGCAAGAGCTTGTGGACATACTGGTAAAGGGGAAAACATTTAAAGAGCTAGCAATCCCCTTTGCTGCCACAGCCTGTAATTTGGAAACTGGCCATGAAGTGATCATCCAAGAGGGCTCTGTGGCCAAAGCAGTCAGAGCTAGTTGCTCTTTGCCTGGTATTTTTAAGCCTGTGCACCTAGATGGAAAGTTATTGGTGGATGGAGGGGTATGTGGCCGGCTGCCAACGGTAGCGGCCAGAAAGCTCGGCGCTGATCTAGTTATTGCCATTGACGTTGGTGGTTGGCCAAAACATGAGAAAATCAACAATATGTTTGGGATCCTCAGCCAGACCTTTCACATTTTTGAAAGCCGCCTTGCTCAAGAGCAGGGAGGCGAGGCAGATCTTGTAATCAGACCCCAGGTTGGTACTATCGGCCCTGAACGATTAGATCTTTCAGACGAGCTCATTGCCTTGGGCAGAAAAGCAGCTGAGGCTGCATTGCCTGAGGTAAAAAAAATACTTGGGAGATGAAATTTATGAGACGTGGATTGGCTTTCCTACTGCTTCTGATCCTGGTTTGGTGTTCCACTTCTATTGCTGCCCTGCGTCAAGGCGATCGAGGCGCAGATGTGTCAGAACTGCAAAAGGCCCTGCAGAAGCTGGGCCACTATAGTGGAACCATAGATGGAGATTTTGGCAGCAAGACCCTATCTGCGGTGAAAGCCTTCCAAGAAAAGAATGGTCTGACAGTTGATGGAATTGCAGGCACCAAAACTCTAGAGGCTTTGATGCGAAAAAGTGGAACTAAAATTAGTTCTAGAAGCGGCAGAGCTGCCCTACTTAGTTGGAGCGAGGCCAATCTGCGTTTTCCCGTGGGATCTGTCACCAGGATCGTGGATGTGCTCACAGGTCAGTCCCTTTATATTAAACGCAGGGGCGGCCAGGTGCATGCAGATAGCGAACCCTTAACTTCAGATGACACCAAGGTTCTTCGCAGCATCTACGGAGGAAGCTGGAGCTGGGAGAGAAGAGCGGTCCTCGTGGAGCTAGGTGGAGAGTGGGTCGCAGGATCCATCAATGGTATGCCTCACGGACAAAGCTCCATTGCTAATGGTTTTCCCGGCCACTTTTGCTTGCATTTTTATGGCAGCAAAACCCATGGAGGTAACCGTGCCTGTCCAGATCATCAGCGAATGATCCTTTATGCAGCTGGCAGAAGATAAACATATTACCAGGTCTTAAGAACAAGCACTAAAATCCTTGACATGGCAATCAGCATTATGTTAAACTGATCTCATCATCAAAGGAAGGAGGCTGCCTGTGGAGTACTTTTTAACAGAAGAACAACAGATGATCCAGGAGCTTGCTGCACGAATTGCAGACGAGCGAGTGAAACCAGTAGCAGCAGAACTCGATGAAAAAGGTGAATTTCCCTGGGAGATTATGAAGGTCCTCGCGGAATCGGACCTTTTTGGTGTCTGGCTGCCTGAGGAGTATGGGGGATTGGGCGGTGGCATTTTTGAGCAAGTTTTGGTAGTGGAGGAACTTAGCCGCGCCTGCAGTGGTGTAGCTGTTAGCTATGCAGCAAGCGGTCTTGGTAGTTTCCCTATCCTCCTGTTTGGTACAGAAGAGCAGAAACAGAAGTTTCTACCAGATGTAGCCAGTGGTACAAAACTCGCGGCCTTTGGTCTCACAGAGGCAAATGCTGGCAGTGATGCCAGTGCCATTGAGACCACAGCCACCCTCGATGGTGACCACTACGTGCTAAATGGTACCAAGCAGTGGATTACCAACGGTGGCGAGGCGGATATCTATACTGTAATTGCCATGACGAATCGGAGCCGTGGATCCAGGGGCGCCAGTGCATTTATTGTGGAGAAAGACACACCTGGCTTCAGCTTTGGCAAAAAGGAAAATAAGATGGGCATTCGCGCCTCCGCGACCCGGGAGCTGGTTTTTGAGGATTGCCGGATTCCCAAAGAGAACTTGCTGGCTAGAGAAGGCATGGGCTTTATCGTTGCCATGCGCACATTAGACATGACGCGTCCCGGAATTGGTGCCCAGTCAGTTGGCATCGCCAAAGGCGCCTTAGATATAGCAGTGGACTATGCTCGGGAGCGGAAACAATTTGGACAGCCTATCGCGTCCTTCCAGGCAGTGGGACATATGCTAGCTGAGATGGCAACCCAGGTTGAAGCTGCAAGGGCTTTGGTCTATGCAGTTGCTAAAACTATAGATAGTGGTGCTCGTGATTTCTCTAAAGAATCTGCTATGGCCAAGGTTTTTGCCTCAGATGTGGCCATGCGCGTCACCACAGATGCAGTGCAGGTTCTCGGTGGCTATGGCTATATGAAGGAATATCCCGTGGAGAAGATGATGCGGGATGCAAAGATTACCCAGATCTATGAGGGCACAAACCAGATTCAGCGCAATGTGATTAGCCTTGAGCTGATTAAACAAGCCGCCCGCAAGCGATAGGAGGGAATGAGTTGCAGATCATCGTTTGCCTCAAGCAGGTGCCAGACACCACTGAGGTGAAGATCAACCCAGAAACGAACACTCTCATGCGGGAAGGGGTGCAAAGCGTAATCAACCCCTTCGATATGTATGCCTTAGAGGAAGGCCTAAGGATTAAAGAAAGCTTGGGCCAAGGAGAGGTAACAGTCCTGAGCATGGGCCCGCCCCAAGTTGAGGACTCTCTACGCGAGGCCTTGAGCCTTGGTGCAGACAGAGCAGTCTTACTTTCGGATCGCGCCTTTGCAGGCGCAGATTCCCTGGCCACTGCCTATACCCTGTCGCGGGGTGTGGCTAAACTCGGGGAGTTCGGCCTCATTATCTGCGGCAAACAGGCCATCGATGGGGACACGGCACAGGTGGGACCATCTTTGGCAGAACAGTTAGATATACCTCATGCCACGTATGTCCGCAAGGTACAGAGCGTGGACGAGGAGAAGATGGTAGTAGAGCGGATGACAGAGGATGGCTATGAGGTAATCGAACTTGCCATGCCAACGCTCATCACTGTGCTCAAGGATATCAACCAGCCCCGCCTGCCCTCCCTTAAGGGCAAGTTGCGGGCCAAGAAAGCTCAAATCGAAATCTGGGGCAAAGAGGATCTTGATGTGGAGGAAGAGAGGCTGGGCCTCGCTGGATCTCCTACCCAAGTGGTGAAGATCTTCACTCCGCAGCGGGCACGAGACTGTCGCGTTTTGGAGGGAACAGCAGAGGAGATGGCCAAAGTTTTGGCCCAAGAATTAAAAAAGATCATCTAGAGGAGAGGGGCAACTGAGGTGGGAGGGATCAAGGTCGATCTGGGCCTTTGCACAGGCTGTAGCCTTTGTGCAAAACAGTGCCCATTCGGTGCCATTGAGATTGTTGAGAAGAAAGCTGTAATCACAGACGATTGCACCATGTGTGGTGCATGCGTTGATGCATGTCATTTTAATGCCATCACCCGAGAAGTGGCGCAGAAGGAGGCAGCTCCTGACTCCTCTGGCGTCTGGGTCTATGCTGAGCAAATTGAGGGACAGATTGCATTTGTTGTCTATGAGCTATTAGGCGAGGGCAGGAAGCTAGCAGATAGCAAGGGTGAGCTCCTCGGGGCAGTGCTCTTTGGCAGCGAGATGGAAGAGGCAGCCCGTGATTTAATTGCCTTTGGAGCAGACCGCGTCTATTTACTTGACGATCCGCAATTTTTCAATTACCATGACGAACTTTATGCCATGGCGCTCTCGGAGTTAATTGGCAAAGAGCATCCAGAAATACTCCTCCTAGGAGCCACCACCATCGGTCGCTCTTTAGGACCCAGGGTTTCTGCTCGTGTCGGCACCGGTCTTACAGCAGACTGTACAGGCCTTGCCATCGATCCTGAAAACGGAATGCTGTTGCAGACCAGGCCAGCCTTTGGCGGCAATATTATGGCCACTATTGTCTGCCCAAGCCATCGGCCACAGATGGCTACAGTGCGGCCTAAGGTTTTTCAAAGTGCAGCCCGGGACCCTAGCCGAACCGGTGAGATCATCAAAGTCGAATCGCCCCAGGTTACCCTGCGCAGCAAGCTCATAGAGCGGGTTCGTGAGCAAGCTGAGAATGTGAATCTACAGGAAGCAGAAGTGATTGTGGCAGGAGGCAGGGGCCTTGTAGATGAAAAGAACTTCAAGCTCCTGGAAGAGTTAGCCCAGGCTTTAGGTGGAGTTGTAGGTGCAACCCGCGCTGCTGTGGATTCAGGCTGGATCTCCTATCCCCATCAGATCGGACAGACTGGCAAGACTGTCTCACCTAAACTCTATATTGCCTGTGGCATCTCAGGGGCAATTCAGCACTTGGCTGGCATGCAGTCTGCTGAGACCATTATCGCTATTAATAAGAACCCAGACGCGCCTATTTTTCAAGTTGCCCACTGCGGGATCATAGGGGATGTATTTGAAATAATTCCGGCACTTCTGGCGGAGCTTAAACAATAATTGGGGTGTAAAAAATGAAGATCTCCATAGTTGGACTCGAGAATCAACTTGGAGCTACCATACCTTTTGATTTTCTAGCACCTTCACCCAGGCTCATCGGTCCCTCAGGTGAGGAGATAAAGGCTATCGGTCCCATTCACCTTCAGGGCACAATCACCAATACAGGTTCTTGCTATCATTTAGACGGCAAACTTGAGGCAAAGTTGGAACTCTGCTGTGCTAGATGTCTAGAACGCTATCAGCTATCTGTGCGTGTGCCTCTGGATGAGAATTATGCCAAAAGTGGGGCTCCAGATGCCGAGGAGGACTGGCGTCGCTTTCAGGGAGACGAAATAGTACTTGACGAAACCATCGAAGAAGGGTTAAACTTAAGTTTGCCACTGCGTGGTTTATGTGACAATAATTGCCAGGGGCTATGCCCGATCTGTGGGAAAAATCGCAACCTGGAAAAGTGCAATTGCAAAGAAGAGAGTTTAGATCCGCGCCTGGCAGTTTTAGGTGAATTATTAAAGGAACCCCTAGGGGGAGGTGGAAAAAATGGCAGTACCTAAGAGAAGACATTCCAAAGCCCGTGGAGCGAAAAGACGCACTCACTGGAAAATCAACGGACCTGGCTTGGTTGCTTGTCCCCAGTGCCACCAGCCCAAAATGCAGCATAGAATTTGCCCCAACTGCGGCTTCTACCGCGGACGGGAAGTAATTGCTGAGGAAGCAAAATAGGAAAAAGGCCTTAAGGCCTTTTTCTTTTGCCCATTTTCAGGACCGCTTGTCCAAAAATTCTGCCAGTTCATTTTCAAAACCACCAAAACCTATTGCAAGGAATTTAATAATATTTTCCACTACTTAGCAGGACTTTCAAGTGAGCTTGTCTAATCAATCTGTAGTAGCAAAGCGAGACATTTAAAGATATTTATCACACTACTCGTGTCTCCAAAATGTTTATAAAATACTACAAATATATAATCAGAATGTTGAAACGAGGGGCCTACAGCGCAGTAACAGATTCTATTGGAACGAGCCAATAGGCTTGGCATCACCATTGAGACCATGGAGATAATGCCAGATCATGTCCGCATCTTAAAAGTCGCCTTCGGTTCACACCTTCATGGTATAAATGTTCCAGTGCTTGCCTAATTTTATGGAGGTGAAGATATATGGACTATCAAATTGCCCGACTTGAGCAGAAGCTAACATTTATGGAGCAGAAGCTCAGTGCTCTCAGGAGAGAGAATAGGGAACTGCGGGATTTTTTTCAAAGGAGAACCCAGCGGTTAGAGGAAACAATCAATCGGAACCATGTCCAACTGCGCTCTTTGTTTTCTCAGCAACAAATCACTGCTACTCAGAGTAAAGGGACCAAAAAAGGTGATGTTGATTTTTCATTCAAAGCTACCATCGTAGCAGGGATGATTTTGATGTTTTCAATGGTTATTTTTTATATATGGCTTGTGTTCACCTTTGTAAAAAAGGCCCCTTAAACTGTGACAGCTGAGTTTGTTTTGCCGCCTTAAGGCGGCTGTTTTTCTTGCAGGGCGCAAGAGGGGAAAATAATCACCAACACTAACATATTTTGGCATAGCTGCCGCAGGTGGCAAAACTCATACTTGCCAAAGGAAGCTTTTTTCGCTATACTAAAAACTATACCAGGTCTTAATATCTGGTACCTAGGAGGCGAAAATGGGTAAACGAACCCAGCGCCGCAAAGCAAGACAAGCGGAGCTATTGCAGAAAATAGAAGCAGATCCATTTCTTACAGATCAGGAATTAGCGGACTCCTTTGGAGTAAGCGTACAGACAATTCGTCTCGATCGGATGCAGCTAAGTGTTCCAGAGGTAAGAGAGCGGATTAAATCTGTAGCCCAACAGACAGCAACTAAAGTGCGCTCACTGGGCGAGACGGAGGTTATGGGTGAGCTACTAGATTTAGAGCTGGGCCAGCGTGCTATCTCTGTTTTGGAGACAACAGGCCAGATGGCCTTCGCCAGATCTGGCATTGTTCGGGGGCACCATCTATTTGCTCAGGCAAACTCATTGGCTATCTCCTTAGTTGACGCCCCAGTGGCCTTGACAGGTACCGCCACGGTTCGTTTTTGCCAACCGGTGAAGGTAGGGGAGAGACTGGTTGCCAAAGCCCAAGTAATAGAAAAAACCAAAAATAAATATACTGTGGAAGTAAGGACAAAAGCCAAGGAGCAGGAAATCCTAGTGGGCACTTTTGTTGTGTTTGCTATGGAGGAGGGAAAAAATGATTCGGATCGCAATTGATGCCATGGGCGGCGACAGGGCACCTGAGGAGATCATCCGTGGTGCAGCAGCGGCTAGGGAAAAGTACCAGATCACCTTGGTGGGGCCAGAGTTTCTGCGGGAGTCAATACCCAAAGGGATGACGCTAGTTGAGGCTTCAGAGTGGATCGAAATGGACGAATCGCCAGCAATTGCCCTGCGGCGTAAAAAAGACTCCTCCCTGATGGTGGCCGCAAAATTAGTGCGGGACGGCAAGGCGGATGCCCTAATTAGTGCAGGCAACAGTGGAGCCACCATGGGGGCCGCGCTACTGAGCCTTGGCAGAATACCGGGTATTTCAAGACCCGCCATTGCTATCCCCCTGCCCACAGTGACTAAAGATCCGTGCCTGATTCTAGATGCAGGCGCCAATGTGGATTGCACAGAGGAAAACCTACTGCAGTTTGCTAAGATGGGCGCCAACTACTACCAGGCTGTGTTTAAGGCCGAGAGGCCCCGGGTAGGGCTCCTTAACATCGGCGAGGAGGAGAGCAAAGGTAACCAGTGTACCGTGGCTGCACATAAACTTTTGCTTCAGAGCGATCTGAACTTTATCGGCAATATTGAGGGACAGGATTTAACTGGTGGCCGCGCCCAGGTCGTCGTCTGCGATGGTTTTGTGGGCAATATCATCTTAAAATTCGCTGAAGGCATGGCCGCAAGTATATTTACGATCCTCAAAGACGAAGTTAAGAAAAGTAGTCTTAGCAAACTAGGCATGGGTCTGGCCAAACCCGCCCTCAAATCTCTAGCCGCAAGATTCGATTACGCAGAATACGGCGGCGCACCGCTTTTGGGCGTAGGGGGCGTGGTAATGATCTCACACGGTAGATCCAATGCGAGGGCTATTTTGAATTCCATCGAGAGCGCAGCTGCCTGTGTGGAGAAACAAGTTGTACAGCAGCTCAAGGAGGGACAGTAATTTGAAAAAGGCAGGTATAATTGGCACCGGCTCCTATATCCCCCAGCGGGTGCTCACCAACAAGGAACTAGAGAAAATGGTGGATACCTCAGACGAATGGATTGTCACCAGAACAGGGATCCGGGAGCGGCGGATAGCAGCAGACGACGAAGATACTCTACAGCTCGCAACCAACGCAGCTGAGAAGGCATTGGCCTCAGCAAATATAGGACCCGAGGAGCTCGATCTGATCATCGTCTGCAGTATCACCCCCGATGGCCCCTTTCCTGCAACTGCGTGCTTGGTGCAGGCAGCTTTAGGCGCAAAGAGGGCCGCAGCCTTTGATCTGTCCGCTGGCTGCTCCGGCTTTGCTTATGGACTGGCTACAGGAGCGCAGTTTATCGAGAACGGGATGTATAAACACGTGTTGGTTATTGGCGCGGAAAAGATCTCGAAAATTACTGATTGGTCCGATCGCACTACCTGCGTTCTCTTTGGCGACGGTGCAGGTGCTGCAGTTTTGGGTCTGGTGCCAGAGGGTTATGGCATATTAGCCAATTCTTTGGGTGCAGATGGACAAGGCGGCCGTTTTCTAGAATTATGCAAGGAAACAAACTGCATTAGAATGGATGGCCGAGATGTATTTAAATTTGCAGTTCGGGTTATGAGCGAGGTACCATTGGAACTCTTAGCGAAGGCAGGCCTCACCCAGGAGGATGTGGACCTGTTCATTCCCCACCAGGCAAATATTAGGATCATCGATGCAGCAGCCAAACGTCTTTCTCTGCCACGAGAAAAGGTATATGTAAATGTGGAGCGCTTTGGTAATACTTCAGCTGCCTCTATTCCCATAGCTTTAGATGAAGTTGTGAAACAAGGGCTGATCGGGGATGGAAATATCTTACTTACAGTGGGCTTCGGTGCAGGCCTCACCTGGGCTGGCAATGTGATCAGATGGTGGGGAGGAGGGGAAAGATGAAAATAGCATATCTTTTCCCAGGTCAGGGCTCACAAACTGTGGGTATGGGTCAAGAGCTGGCCCAAAGGGAGCCAGCTGCCAAAGAAATTTATAAGCTTGCTGACATCACAGTAGGCTGGCAGGTGAGCCGTCTTTGTTGGGAGGGCCCAAAGGAGGAGCTGGGGCGCACAAGCCGCACCCAGCCTGCAATTTTGGCTACGTCTCTGGCCACCATGGCAGTATTGAACCAGCGGGGAATCAAGCCCCAGGCTGCAGCAGGCCATAGCCTAGGTGAGTATGGGGCATTGGTTGCAGCTGGCGTACTCCAAGCTGGCCAGGCTATCAGTCTCGTGGCCAAACGCGGCGAACTGATGGAGGGGGCAGTACCCCAAGGTGGCCAGATGGTAGCGGTCTTAGGCCTGGAAGCTAAAGTTGTGGAGGAGCTTTGCCACCAGGTGAGCAGCCAAGTGGGGGCAGTGGAGCCTGCAAACTACAATGGCCCAGGCCAAATTGTGGTCAGTGGCTGGGCCAGTAGTGTTGAGGAGTTTTCAGCTCGTGCCCGGCAATCTGGTGCCAAAAGGATTATTCCCTTGGCCACCAGTGGTCCTTTCCACAGCTCCCTGATGGAGCGAGCCACACCTCAGTGGCGGAACATTTTGGAGAAGGTGCAGCTAGCTGCACCTACCATTCCCTACCTTGCCAATGTGAGCGCAAGCTACCATACGGATCTTGATGAAATTAAAGATACTCTTATCAGGCAGTTAAGCAGCCCTGTGCTTTGGGAGCAAAGTATGCGGCAGCTGGTGGCCGATGGCTATGAACTGTTTGTGGAAGTGGGCCCTGGGCAGGTTTTATCAGGCTTGGCCAGGCGGATTGCCCCTGAGGTGGTGGTGCTACCCACAAACACATATGAGAATTTACAGGCATCAATCAGGGAGATTGAAAGGAGAATGTATGATGAAGCTTGAGGGTAAGGTGGCGGTGGTTACAGGCGCTGCCAGAGGCATTGGGCTTGCAACAGCCCAAGCTTTGGCTCTAGCAGGTGCTCAGGTGGCAATCTGTGATCTGGGAGCAGATGCTTTGGAAGCAGCCCAGATCGACGCTCTGAAAATTGCAGCCGATGTGACGCAAACCCAAGCTGCAGACCAGTTAATTGCTGCAACTTTAGAAAAATGGGGCAGGATCGATATTGTGGTCAATAACGCAGGCATCACACGGGATAACCTGCTTTTGCGGATGAAGGACGAAGAGTGGGAGCAAGTTTTAGCTGTAAACCTCACAGGCGTATTTAAGGTTACTCGCGCTGCCATCCGTCCCATGCTGAAGCAAAGGGCTGGCAGCATCATCAATATTGCCTCAGTTGTTGGGATCATGGGCAATCCTGGTCAGGCTAACTACGCCGCTAGTAAAGCTGGTGTTATCGGTTTTACCAAAGCAGTAGCCCGGGAGGTTGCACCCCGAGGGATCAGGGTCAATGCCCTAGCTCCAGGTTTTATCCAAACCCAGATGACAGCAGCATTGTCTGAGGAGGCAAAAACAAAGCTAGAGGGGCAGATCCCCATGGGGGTATTGGGCTACCCTCAGGATATTGCTCAGGCAGCTTTATTTCTAGCAAGCGATGGGGCCCGCTACATCACAGGCCAAGTTTTGGCAGTTGATGGCGGAATGGCAATGTAGGCTCTTGGCAAAAGGGCCCCTTCCATAGTATAATCAGCATGAACCTTGGAAGGAGGTGAACAGAGGAATGGATATTTTCGAGAAAGTGAAAGATCTGATCGTAGAGAACCTAGGGGTAAATCCCGAGGCAGTAACTCTCGAGGCCTCTTTTGTGGAGGATCTTGGTGCAGATTCTCTAGATGTAGTGGAATTTGTAATGGCACTGGAACAAGAATTTGAACTGGAGATCCCAGATGAGGATGCAGAGAAGATCAAAATTGTGGGAGATGCAGTAGACTACATTAACGATCGTGCCAAATAAAACACAGGCCCACAGAGCTGTGGGCCTCCTAATTAGAAATAACCATGGGCTCAGGGGGGAAGAAATTTGAACTTGGAGAGGATGAAACGCTGGCGAGGTGAGTGCCAACCTGTTGTGATTACAGGTCTGGGCGTGATCTCGCCGCTTGGGATTGGCTGGCAAAGCTACTGGCAAGCCTTACTTGCCGGACAAAACGGTGTGGGTAGAATTACCCGTTTTGATCCCACAGATTTTACCACCCAGATCGCAGCAGAGGTTCGTGATTTTGCCCCAGAGGATTACCTGGACAGACGCGAGCTGAGAAGGATGGATCGCTTCACCCAGTTTGCAGTGGTGGCAGCAAAAATGGCAGTGGAGGATAGCAAGCTGGACATTTCTGGCGAAGATCCAGATGAAGTGGGAGTGATCATCGGCTCTGGCATCGGTGGCATTGAAACTATGGAAGAGCAAGGCGAAATCCTTCACACAAGAGGCCCCAATCGGGTTAGTCCCTTTTTTGTGCCCATGAT
>DIQB01000072.1:0-181 GCA_002427165.1 Firmicutes bacterium UBA5473 | reverse complement strand
CCATGATGATCAGCAATATGGCATCAGGACAGGTAGCAATCTCCCTGGGAGCCAAAGGCCCCAATACTTCTGTGGTTACAGCCTGTGCCTCCAGCACCCATGCCCTAGGCGAGGCCATGCGCATTATCCAGCACGGGGAGGCAGAGGTGATGCTGGCCGGGGGCTCTGAAGCTGCCATCGC
>DIQB01000103.1:5414-6552 GCA_002427165.1 Firmicutes bacterium UBA5473 | reverse complement strand
TAGCCAACTGAGCTATTCGCCCTCAGCAATATTGAGTATACCTAATCGGGCGTTTAAAGTCAAGGGGTGTGTGATGGATTTTTTTGCCCGTTTTGCCCCCGTTTTTTTGCCCTTCACCTCCAATTATCTTGCCGGATATTGCTCTGTCACTATTTCCCCGTGTGAAAACGAACTTCAGCGGCAGACTAAGAGGGAAAGGAGGTGTTGCTTTGAAAGCATCAGAGGATCTCAAACGGGCTGCAGCTGAAGAGATTGGTCTTCTGCCTCAGCTTGAGGAAGAGGGCTGGGGCAATCTCACCAGCCGCGATGCAGGCAACCTAGTGCGGGAGATGGTACAGCGCGGTGCCCAAGAAATTACAGATGAAAATCAGCGCCTCGGCTTTGAGGTCGCACAGGAAATGGGGCTTACCGATGCTTTTCTCTCGGGTCGGGGCTGGCGTGACTTTACCCCAAAGCAAATGTTCGCTTTTGCTGAGAGGATAGCGCAAAAACGTCAAGGAGATCCATAGCTACCAATCAATTCTAGCATGCACTAGTTGCCCGAGGGCATACTACAAACAAACCACTGAAAGAGAGGTGAATTAAATGGGCACAGGTCAAGAGAGTGGACAACAGGTAATGTATCCACAGGCCAAGCAAGCTCTAGATCAATTCAAGTATGAGGTTGCTAACGAACTTGGTATCGATCAGTCTCGTATTGTTAATGATTATTGGGGCTACATGACCTCCCGGGACTGCGGCGCAGTTGGTGGGAACATGGTTCGCCGGATGATCCAGGCTGCTGAGCAGGCACTGATTCAGCAAGCTTCTCAAGGTGTGAAAGTTGGTTTCCAAGAACAGATTGGCAAAGGCATCGACTCAGCTCCCCTATCCCCCACTAACACATCTAAACCTCAGGATTCCGGAATTACCCTTCAGTAGCCACTACATCGGGCCTGAGGCTTAGCCTCAGGCCCTCATAGAGTTTAAACTTTCCCGCACAATGCTGGCCAGGGGGTGATGCCACAATGCCAAGAGGTAAAGAGCACATCGTCCCAGGTGCAGAAAGAATCCTTGACAGATTCAAGTATGAAACAGCAGCAGAACTTGGCCTCCTAGAGAAGGTTAAGGAAAAGGGTTGGGAAAACATGACCACCTA
>DIQB01000103.1:330-5138 GCA_002427165.1 Firmicutes bacterium UBA5473 | reverse complement strand
GGGAAGAGGATTAACCTCTTCCCTTTTTTATTTCCGGGTAATCTGATCATCATAAAGATGGCTTGAGTTCCTCTCCACAAAGGTCTTACAGCACGTTTCCATACAGGTCTCCACAGGCGTAGCTCCAACTGAACTTGCCTGAGGCGCATCCAAACTATCTGGCGCTGGATCTGCAAGCGAATCCGATGTTACCAAAATCTGTGATGCCTGGCAAATATTGCCGCTATCCCAATAATGACAGTTATTGACACTGCACTTAATATTTGACAATCTAATGCCTCCTTTCCTCATACTCAAAGATAGTTTGTCACCCCTTGTAGTTTTTCATCCACAAGCGCGTTACAACTTCTATCCAAGGGTAGAGCATAGGAAAATCAGACATTACCCAAATAAACATAATGGAGCTTTTCTTTGGCAATTGCCAAAGCCCGCTTCATGGTTTCGAGGGGTGTGGGTGGAAGCTCTAATTTGTAGCTAGGAAAATAACGAGATAGATGCAGCGGCACATCGGGGCCGAGGTTCTCAAAAATCCAATTCACAAGCTGGCGCAGCTGGGCTTCTCTATCATTGGCCCCTGGAATCAGAAGACAAGTCAGCTCCAGGTGGCAGTTGTCTGCTATCTGTTTCGCGCTCTCCAGAGGCGGTAGTGCACTACCGCCACAATACTTACTATAAAACGCATCATCCATCCCTTTCAGATCAAGATTAACTGCATCCATAAAGGGCAATAGTTCCTCCAAGGGCTGGGGATTAATAAACCCATTTGTAACCAAAACATTAACTAGACCCTTTTCTTGGGCTAGCTGCGCTGCCTCCACCACATACTCATACCAAACCAAAGGCTCAGAATAAGTATAGGCGATCCCACAGAGGGCAGGATCCCCATCCTTCAGCTTCAAGGCAAGTTCCACCAATTCCTGGGGAGACATCTTTTGCGTGGGGGCATCCTGCTGGGAGATCTGCCAATTCTGACAAAAATCGCACCGCAGATTACACCCTACAGTACCTACAGAAAGCACCCTGGATCCTGGTAAAAAGTGGTAAAGGGGCTTTTTTTCGATTGGATCAACAGCGCAACTTGTGAGCTGGCCATAGGTGGTGGCCAAAAGCTTCCCCTCTTTGTGCTCCCGGCCTCGGCAAAGCCCCCTTTGCCTTGACGCCAGAAGGCAACTGTGGGGACAGAGCTCACAGCGAATCCTCTCCTCTTCCTTGTGCCAAAAAAGTGCTTCCTTCACCTGTAGCGCACCACTTGGAAACGAAATAGCTCTACGTCTTCCTCAGGACCAATGCCAGCTTTGCTTTTGGCTATAGCGACCTGCCTTTGGGCAGAATCCACCCCTTCCAGGTTCGGTAACAACAAGCCGCGGCGCCTTCCAGATTTCACAATCACGCCAAAGCGCTCCGGATCTAGCTGGGAGAGGGAATCAATTGCCTCGGGCTCCCCCAAGACATCCACAGAGTATGTAAGCTGGGTAAGCTCCTCTGACTCCACTTGGGAAAAACGGGGATCCTCTGTGGCTGCAGCTATGGCATTGGCGATGATCTCCTGGGCCAAAGTGGCTTTTGTAGGACCGATAGTGCCAATGCAGCCCCGCAATTGTCCCCCCTGCTTCAGGGTAACAAAAGCCCCAGCACGGGTTTTTAACAATTCCTCTGGTGCCTCCTCAGGCGAGATGACTTTCCCACTTTCCACAAAAGCCTCCACTGCATCCATAGCTAGGCGCACTATCTTGTGAACCTCAGTTTTTTTATTAGCTTGCATCCGCTGCCAATTAGCTTCTAGCGACTGTGTTAGAAAGCGCGTGGGATCCTCCTCTCCCGCTGCGATCTGGGCTGTGCAGTAGCCAACACCAAAGGGCCCCTCATAGGAGAGGACACTTGCTCTTGCCTCGAGTCCCTCTAAGGTGCCCAAGAGGATAGCTAGGGAATTGAAGCCACACTGGCCAGCAGCTTCAACCAAATCAGAATTCAGGGCTGAGAGACCTGCCACATCCATTTTTACGAGCTTGTCCACAAATTCTCGATCAAAAAGTTCGCCTTGCGGATGATACCCACCAGGTGCATCCGCCGTGAGGCAGTGGGAAAGATCGCCGCTGGCAATAATCGCAGCACGTCTTCCCAGCTCCTCTATTGCCTCTCGGAGTGATAGCCCGAAATTATAAAGCTTGGGGAAGGGCAAAAGGCTCATGCCAAGGGGCAAAATTGGCACATCAACTCCTGCCTTGTGGAGATAGTACAGGGGCACAAGACAACCATGATCCAGCTTGGTGCTCAGCCCATAGCTGTTTACCTGCCCCTGATTTAGGCGCACCAAATTCTTCTCCCGGCTTGCAACTTTTGCAGCCAGACCCAAGTCCAACTCCCTTTTGAGCTGAAGGTGGGGTGCCCCGAACTGGCCAAAATCACCTTCCATCTGGGGTAACTCCCACAGCGAGAACGCATCCCTAAACAAAGGCGCATGGGGACTGATGATGATCACAACCTCAGGCTCTGCCTCTTTCACATTCCTGGCCACAGTTTCCATGGCCCCTTTAGTTTTCCGAACCAATTCCAGTTCCATCCCCCCTACCTGGGGCACAAGGAGTGGTGGGTGGGGACAGAAAGCTCTCAACACAATTCCCAAGTTCTCTACCTCCTCTCAATTCCCTCGGAGCTGCGCACAGGCAGCACCACATCGTCTCTACGCTGAAAGACCTGATCTAAAAACACATGACCACCGATGCTAACATTGCTCTCTCCCTCCACGAGGATCTGCACACGCTTAATTTGCGGCAACTCTGTTAGAGAGTTAACAAGTGAATAAATAGTCAATTCCTCACTCCAGCTACCGCCCCAGTGTTTGGTGATAAACTCCTGGCTAAAGTTCACAGTGGCAGTATCGCCCTGGAGTTTAAGTCCCAAAAGCCTTGCCTCAGGGGGAATGGTACGATACAGGACGCTATTGGCTTTAGGTCCGCCGATGAGCTCCTCCACAATGACCTGGGCCAGTTGTTGTGTTGATAGTGTCTCTTTAGACACTGCTAGTTTATGCACCACAGGCACTAAAGAATCATCATTGGGATCTAGACCCTCAAAGTAGAGGAGGATCTGATCTTGAGCCAGGCCCCCGCGGAGTCTGCGCATCTGCTCTAAAGTACGCTCAAGCTTTGCTGATACTGAAACTGTTCTGGTCACCTTTCCCCGGCTAGCCTGGTGTTGTTCCACAAAATAGGTAATAATACCAGCTGCAACGGCCCTGGCTGCTTTCCTTTGGTAGGCGGGATCCTGAAGCAGGGTCTCCTCCCTGGGATTAGACAGAAAACCAATCTCTACCACAGCGGCGGGCATCTTGCTCTCCCGCAGCACCCGATAATCTGCAGCTAATGCCCGCCTGCGGTTGGGCCCCAGCTCTCCCACCAAAGAGTCCTGGATGGACTCTGCAAGTAGCTTGCTTTGGGGGGATGCACCATGATAGAAGGTCTGGGCCCCAGACCAGATGGGCTCAGGAAAGCTATTGGCATGGACGCTAATGAAGAGATCTGCCTTGGCCTGGTTTGCAATTTCAACCCGAGCGTTGAGATCCCGCCGCTTCCAAGGAAGGCGAGGATCGCCGTTTTCCGCTAGCGCCTGATCACGTTCCCGGGTGAGGATAATCCGAAGATTATGCTTTTTCAGCTCCTCACCTATTAACTTGGCCACCTCAAGGACGATCCCCTTCTCCTGAACACCACTTTTGCCCGTACATCCCGGATCAATACCACCATGGCCAGGATCCAACACCACAACCTTGCCTGCGATTGCCCCAGGGGGAACCGTGGTCCAAATTAAAAAGCGGCCCCTGGAAAGAGACAGAGTAATGCCTGTGCAAATGAGTAAACAAAGCCCCACTAGCAATTTGATGCTGGCAGGCTCAAGATAACTGATGATAATAATTTTCCGTCGCATATGTGTCCCCCCTCAGGCAGTTCTTTAAACCATATGCACCTGGAGGGAGAGTTAGCACTAAAAAAACCTATCTTAGCCAACACTGGAAGACCCGAAAGCCACCACCTAGCGCGATCTGTGAAACCCGAGGGAAAAGCTCCTCAAGCTTCCTCTGAGCGGATTTTGCTCCCTGTTGGGTTCGCATCACTAAAACCAGGCTTCCCCCCTCTGAGAGGTGAGCTTTCGCCTGGGTAAAAAGTTGGTAGATAACTTCCTTGCCAGCCCGCACTGGAGGATTGGTCACAATCAGATCGAACTTTTCATCTGCAAACGGTTCAAAACCGCTTCCCTGGCGCACGTGGACAACCACTTTGTTCTCCTGGGCATTGCGCTGCGCCAGCTCCACTGCCCTGCCATTGGGATCGCTCAGATAGATCTGCGCCTGAGGTGCCAGCTTTGCTAGGGTGATGCCAATTGGCCCGTAGCCACAGCCTAGATCCAAAATCTGCTGAACCCCACCTGGCTCAATGCTGTCCAAAAGGAGCTTGGTACCCCGATCCAGTTTCCGTTTGGAAAACACCCCAGCATCAGTCCAAAAACTTAAGTTTAACCCCCGGATTTGCACCTGGAAATTATGGATCTGATGCCCAGATTTTGGATTTTTTGTAAAATAGTAGTCCTGATTCAATATAATCCTCCTATTTATATAAATTTAACCTATCAAAATTTGCTATTCGTGAAAATATGCGCTATAATAAAGACAAGCCCTCCAATGTACTGGACTTATTAAAGGAGGTGGGTTATATGGCCGATTGTCGCTGCTGTGGAGACGTACTCATTACTCAAGCAGAAAAAGATCGCGGTGTCTGCCGAAGTTGTGAACGACTCGTTTCGCAAAAGGTCAC
>DIQB01000103.1:0-128 GCA_002427165.1 Firmicutes bacterium UBA5473 | reverse complement strand
TCGAATTTTCCCTTTCTAAGTAGACAGTTTAATACATGGGAAAAAAACGACCGAGCGTCGTAACTGTCTAAAAGAGGCGGCATCTGCCGCCTCTTTTTTTAATCTTCCTTCCAATAAAGCACCGGTGC
>DIQB01000087.1:14724-17032 GCA_002427165.1 Firmicutes bacterium UBA5473 | reverse complement strand
CTTGATGTAAATAATCTGGGCAAAACCTGGCGCTTCGCCCCAAATCCATCCGCCTAAGATAAGAGCTATCTAAGGCGGATGGACTTCTGCAACTCGCAGACGTTATTCAAAATGCCCACCTGTTGGGACTGTGGCGCAACATCGTGGTGCCATTTAAAAGTAGTAAATGCAAAAGGACTTAATAGAACCCATTTTCGAAAGAGTTTAAGGCTCATTTTCCCTTGCTATGAATTGCAGTTAGAGAAGCTTACATCTACATAATCTACAGTACATGACTTTATACTGAGGATATCTTAAAATATCAGTCAGAAATTGCTCGGCTTCCGTTTGGTTGATTAACAGTAATTACCTTCAAATTACGCTTGTGTGCTATGTTTCATTAGCCCAAAGCCATATTAAGAATTACAGAAGTAAAGGGCCCCCGGGGGCCCTTTTAAGCTTGGAATGTTAATGCTTGGAACTACATTGCAACTCCCTGACTAATGGGAAGTTCCTCTTTCCCTGAGAAAGGAGGATATTCATCGGTCAGGAAGTTAACATAAGCCGCTAGATTCGCAGACCAGCGCAAGGAACCAACCGTAAAATTGAAAAAGCTCTCTGGCATTTTACCAGTGAAAAGAATTGCCCACCAGGCTAGGAAGCTTACTACCCCCTGTGCCATTAATCTAAAAGTAAGGCAAAATGCATGGGGAATAAAGCAATATAACCAACCGAAAAGGGCCCTAACTAACAGGTGAGCTCTTCCTAGCTTGTGGGGGTATTCCACGTTGAAGTTCAGAGGGCCTTCATTTTCTAGGGTAAAGCCAGGATATTCATCGTGGAGCAGGAAAAAAGAGCTGCCCCGGGGCAGCTCTTTGGTCAATTAATTATGGTAGCAGAAACGAAACTCCCAATGTAATATTGGGTCCGCTCAGCGGAAGGTTGAAGTCTTTTGTACCCCAGCTTCCCAAAGGCAGTAAGTATTGAGCCTCGCTTGTGAGAGCAATTTTTTCAGTAATAGCGTAATCTACGGCTGCCTTGGCACCAGCTAGAAAATACATTTCATAGGCCTGACTGTAGTTTGCTTCTCTAAGCTGCTCACCGAGACTTCCATCTTCTTTAAACTGTGCCCCCAAAGAACTAATCCCATAGCCGAAGGAACCACCGTAGCGTGCGGTTAGTCCTTGTGCCAATTGGACTGGCTTTTCAAGGGAGAAAGTTATGCCTACTGCAACGAAAGTAAGTGTCTGCCCATTTGAGGCTTTGGAGATAGCACCTGCTATCTGAGTGTTTGTGCCCAACAAGAGGTTTTTGCCTGGCATCTGGACGATAGTGTTGATGGAAATTCCAGGAAAAACTTTTTGCCCAAATGAGTCAAATTCAGTTGCGGACACAATCTCATTGAGCTGCTCCAATTTGTTTTGATCCAGAAGAAAGAAAGAGGGAGCCATAGTCATCTGTACTTGTTCCTCTTCATTTGCAAATAGGACACCTGTGCAACTGAGAAGCAAAACCACAAGCAATCCCCAGACCATCTTTTTCATGTTATCTCTCCTTCACTTTTTTATACTTTCAGCATAGAACAGGGGACAGGCCTCTGTCAATAGAAGGAAAAAGTTATCTAGTTATCTACTTCAGCGGATCTGGAACATTAGGACCCTGGTAGATTGGCCATGGATCCAGATCAAGGCAACTTGTAGGATCATAGTTACCGCTCAGATCCCTGGCCACAGTGTCATTGAGGACTGTAAGGGCAGATTTGAACACAGCTAGGTCTGCTATTTTTTTGAACTCACCTTTATCTAGCAGCGGGGCAACATCGAAAAGCTTAATTGAACCATCATCAAAATAAACATAGACTTTGAAGTCATCTGTAGGAACAGCTTGCAAAACTTTGGGGAAATAATATTGAAGATCTAACACAACGCATACCTCCCTTAAACTAGTGGGTTGCTCCTGTTAAGTGGCTTTCCAGCTTGTGCCAGCTCCCAGTTCTGCATTAATTCATCACGATGGAGTTCACACCACGCCAGCACGAGTTTAAGTTGCCTGGCAGGGAAAAACCCCCTTATGGCTACTGCGCGTATGATATCGATCTGCACATTATATTCGGCATACTGGGCGTGAAAATGGGGTGGTACACGATCATTAAAGTTCATTGTGATTCGAATTCCATGAAATAAGGATATTTCCACTATTTAACTCTCCCTAGGGTTTGCACACTTTCATTGATCTTTATTATACCATATTGCGAAGATGTGCCAATTATTTGTTGCAGGAAGAATAAGGATCCTGGTATAATGATACCAGACAAATCTTCGCACTTTGA
>DIQB01000087.1:7865-14455 GCA_002427165.1 Firmicutes bacterium UBA5473 | reverse complement strand
TGTAAAAAAGCTCAAAAGTGGTTAGATGAAAATGGTATTTCCTATGAGTATAGAGATATTGCCCAGCAGAATCCAACTGAAGCAGAGCTCAAAGAGTGGATTCCACGTAGCGGTTTGCCTGCACGGAAGTTTTTCAATACCAGCGGTCAATTATATAGGAAGCTGGGTCTGAAAGATAAGCTCTCGGGACTGACTGATGCACAGCAGATTGAATTGCTAGCAACAGATGGGATGCTTGTGAAGCGGCCCCTGTTAATTGGCGACAGTGGTGTCTTGGTGGGATTTAAGGCAGATGAGTGGGCACAGCTGAAAGCTGAGGATAATTAATCGGAAAGGGGGCCGGAAGATGAAAAAAAGCATGCAATCCAGATCTGTTCTCTCTGAGATCATGCTGCCGTGCCAGGCAAACCCCTCAGGGAAAGTTCACGGTGGCGAGATAATGAAGATGATGGACAACTGCGGTGGAGTAGCTGCAATGCGACATGCAAAAACAAATGTGGTAACAGTAAGAGTAGATGAAATGGTCTTCCATCAGCCGATTATGGTAGGGCAATTGGTAATCTGCGAAGCGCAGCTAGTTTTCGCCGGCAGGACCTCTATGGAGGTTAAGGTAACGGTGAAAGTGGAGGACATGATGAATGAGCTCCCCACGAAAGTAGCACTGACAGCTTTTTTTACCTATGTAGCTCTTGATGAGGAAGGCAAACCCTGCCAGGTTCCAGGGCTTTTAGTTGAAACTGAAGAAGAAAAGGAAGCTTTTGAGAATGGAAGGCAGAGGTATCTAGAGCACAAGAAAAACAGACAAAAAACCGAAGAGCCAGTTAGACGATAGTTGTTTATTGGGAGGGAGCTATGAAAAGAATACGGAAACTCATTGTGGCAGGGCTTGTGGTCTTGTTACCTTTGATCGCTACCATCTACATTTTGATTTTTGTCTTTAATCTAATGGATGGTATCTTCGGTCAAATAATTGAATCCATAATTGGCAGACCCCTGCCTGGGGTAGGAATCCTCTTTACTTTGTTATTAATCCTACTTACAGGGTTTCTTGCCACAAATATCTTTGGCAAAAAACTCCTCAGCTCTCTGGAGCAGATGATAAGCAGGGTCCCGATTATGAACTCAGTCTACAGTGCCCTCAAACAAGTAGTTGAAGCATTTTCTCCAGAAAAGACCAATGCATTTCAGCGCGTTGCTATGCTGGAGTATCCTAGGCGAGGGCTATGGGTGATCGGTTTTATCACCGGGAAAAGTACAGGGGAGGTACAGCGGAAAACAGAGCACGAGGTATTGAACGTCTTTATTCCCACTACCCCCAACCCCACATCTGGTTTTTTGGTCTTTGTTCCCAAAGAAGATGTCACATTCCTTGAGATGAGCGTGGAGGAAGGTTTGAAGCTAATAATATCAGGTGGTGTGATTACACCAAAAGATCCTCTGATCTAGGTTAAAATGTGAAAGTATAAGTAGGCAATAGTGTTTCTAGAATATAGCATTCAGAGGTGTGTTGGGGCGTTAAGAAAGAGAGGAGGGTTGTTTTATGGATGCAGCAATAGGTAGAGAATTGAATTGTATAAAACAAGCCATCTTGGAAACTATGCCTGTTAATGAAATATATTTATTTGGTTCCTATGCCTGTTAATGAAATATATTTATTTGGTTCCTATGCCTATGGAACACCCAATAAAGATAGCGACTTTGACCTTTATGTGGTGATCCCTGACGACAGTATGCGCCCTATTGAAGCTATGCACAAAATTGGCAGTGCGATTAGCCGGAAAGATATTCGGGCAGTAGATATTCTTGTAGGCAAGGAAAGTGTTTTTAATCAGCGGAAGCAGCTGCCAACTATTGAAAGAAAGATTTTCAAAAATGGGGTGAAGCTTTATGGAAAAGAACAACACAGTTAAACAATGGTTTGACTTTGCGATGACGATTTGATTACAGCAAAATATTTGTTAGATCTACAACCCCTTAAACTGGAAATTATTTGCTAATAGTTCACCGATATCTTAGAGAATGTCTGGATTGATGTGGCCTTAAACGAAATTAAGGAAGCTGAAAAGAAAACAGATGAACTTCCCCAATATCATCCTTTCCATATTCACTGCAATGCCAAGGTAGAGAGGGTAATGGGAGAGTTGCTCTCGAGTTCTAGATAGAAAAGAGAAAAGGCTGCACCTCTTAGAAGGTTGGTGATACACAAACAACCTCCCTGTTCGCACAAAGGGAGGTTGTTTTAAACTTTTCGAACAAATTGAGGGGCATCAACAGGCAATGCAAAAATATTAAACCTTGGCCACATCCCGTACCCTAGTAGACAAACTTCTCCCCAAAAGGCTCATCTGTACAGATATGCCCAAAGGCAGCTTCTTCAACCTCACCATCAACCAAAAACTGGACACCCTCAATACCAGGTAATTCAAGAAGAGAATTCACAATCGAACCGATAAGAAAAGTCTCACCTGTGGTACCAAATCTGTTTTTCTCATAAAACCTTCGGGGAAAGTTTAGATAGACAACCCTCTTTACTTCAACACTCAGAGGCTCAAAATATTTATTCATAACCTTAGAACTACCTTTTGTCTCAGGCCCCCTTGCTAGCTCCCAAAGCACCGCTCGTTCTATTTGCTCACCTGACTCTAGCAGAAGCATACGTTCCTCAGACTGAAACCCGTTTGCATCCTTATCTGGAAAATATAAAGTGACGGAAAGTTTTTTTGCGGCTAAAGCAGCCTGTGGCGGGGCACACAAGCAGAATACCAGAAGCGGAATCCATCTCTTCATGATCAACCATCCTTTTTATAAGTGCTTATACTTAATTCTTGCACTTATCTAGACGTTTTATTCAGCAAGTTACAAAATCTTACCGCTTTTGCTTTCCAAATGGAAAAAAAGGGAGAGGAAGGCAGCTTTTCCCCAAAGGAAATACTACGCAAAGGGCGAATCACCTCAAAGGGAGGAGTGTGCTTTGCAGAAACTACTATTTTCCCTTATAATCATTATTAGCAGCTCCCTTTTCGCCGTAGCTGCACCAGGTGAGATAATGCCCCGGAGCCTAGCTTTGGGTAGCGCTTCTATAACTTGTGGCGGAATTGATGCCGTCTTCAGTAACCCAGGCGCCCTCTTTGGCAACAGCGCCCTTTTTGTGGGAAGCCAAACCTATGGTTTGAGTCTTTCGGGCACCACCTTCGCCCTGGCCAAAGATGGCGGGGGACTAGGCGGGAGGATCTTGGCAAGTCCTGATCCTAGCGCCTGGGGCGGCACAGACCTGCTGTTTTGGGCGGGTAAATCTGTCTCTTTTGGAGAACAGCTCCAGGCAGGGGTAGCCCTCAGTGGCTTTCTCAGCTCTGCACCCAATATTGGGGGCAGAGGAGCGATGCTGGATTTAGGCTTTCTGTGGCAAGGAGATAGGGGTAAAGTTGGGCTTCTATGGCGGAATCTAGCAGGGACTGAAACCTGGCAGGGTCCCCTTTGGCGCAGCTGGCACAGACCAGCACAGCTACCGGTTTTAGGCCTAGCTTGGGAGGGAGGCATTATCAGCGCAGCTGTAGACTTTTGGCCTGAGGGATCTGACTTGCGCTATGGGGCAGGGTTCAGTTTTTCTCTATTGGGCCTGGATCTACATCTAGGTTACGATGGAATAGTCCCATCTGTTGGCCTGAGCATGGCTTTTGGTGAGAGAACAATTGAATACTCCTGGCGGGGCGGCCAGGGGAAGATGGGCTACCTAGGCCTTAAATTCGCAATGTAGGAGGCAGGAGCATGGAACAGATCTCTGGAATTTTGAATATCAATAAAGGGGAGGGCCTCACCTCCCATGATGTAGTGGGGAAGCTGCGGCGGATCCTGGGACTCAGACGGATCGGCCATACAGGCACATTGGATCCTGGAGCAACTGGCGTGCTTGTAGTCTGCGTGGGGCAGGCAACTCGCATCGCCCAATACCTAGAGGCTATGGAAAAGTCCTACGTAGCAGAGCTGGTGCTGGGCACCACCACTACCACAGAGGATCGGGACGGAGAGATTTTACAGACAAAGCCCGTGGCGGTAACAGAGAAGCAACTAGAAGCGGCTTTGAGCAAATTCCGCGGCCCAATCCAGCAGCTCCCGCCTATGTACTCTGCAGTCCACCACAAGGGAAGACGCCTCTATGAGCTGGCCCGGGAGGGGCAGGTAGTGGCGAGAGAGCCCCGGGAAGTAACTATCCATAAACTGGAGCTTCGGGACTTTCAAAGCCCAGTTGCGAAAATCCATGTAGAGTGCTCCAAAGGTACATATATCAGAACCCTCTGTGCGGATCTAGGTGCAGAGCTGGGCACCGGCGGTCATATGGGGAAGCTGGTGCGAACAGGGGTAGGGCAATTTAGCTTAGATGATGCAGTGAGTTTAGAGGCGGTAGAGACAGCAAAGAACGAAGGGAAGCTCGAAAACTTCCTTATTCCCATGGGGCAGGGGCTCGCTAGCTGGCCTGTTGTTCAGGTAGAAGAGGAAGGTGCCAGGACCGTTGCCAACGGCGGCAAGATTCCAGGCGCATCAGTGGGCATGGTCCGGATTGAGGATCGGGCAGGTACGCTCCTTGCTTTAGCCAGGTGCGAGGATGGGATCTGCCAGCCAGTTAGAGTTTTCCATTAGACCTTGTCAAGTGGGAATGGTAGTGATATAATAAGGACGGAATTGGAGAAACTAGTTGTGCTGTTGAGTAGTGGAGAGTGGGTCTGGCCCACTCTTTCCTTTTTATTTGCCAGAAAGGAAGTGACGCTTTGTCCAAAGTGGTGGATCTAGTTCGTGATCTAGCGGAGAGTGTTGTCAGGGAGCTAGATCTGGAGCTATTTGACGTGGAATACGTAAAAGAAGGAGCAGACTGGTACCTGAGGGTATATATAGATAAACCTCAGGGAGTCACACTTGATGACTGCGAAGCTGTGAGCCAAGCTTTAAGCGGGGAGCTGGATCGAGTGGACCCCATAGAGGGCCAGTATTTGCTAGAGATCTCCTCACCGGGGCTGGAGCGACCACTGCGCCATGAGGAGGATATTAAAAAAAGTATTGGCAAGCTAGTCCAAATAACTACCTATGCCCCTATAGATGGAAAGAAGAAGTTTGAAGGTCGCCTGCTAGCTTTTGAGAATGAAGAGCTTGTGCTGGAGGAAGGCAAAGGACAGCAGACAATAGCCTACGGGCAGGTAGCGAAAGCACGGCTCATAGCAGAGTTTTGATTGCAGGAGGGTATGAAGATGAGCGAATTGGTGGATGCCTTAGAGGAGCTGGAAAAAGAACGTGGCCTCTCTAAGGAAATTCTCCTTGAGGCCATAGAGGCGGCTATTGTCTCGGCCTACAAGCGAAACTACAATTCAGCACAAAATGTAAGGGTTCAGATTAACTCTACTTCCGGAGAGGTACATGTCTATGCCCGGAAACTGGTTGTGGAGGAGATCGAAGATCCCCGCCTTGAGATCTCCATCGAAGAGGCACAAAAGATCGATCCCCGCTATGAGGAAGACGACATAGTGGAGCTGGAGATCACCCCCCGGGATTTCGGGCGCATCGCTGCCCAAACTGCAAAGCAGGTAGTGGTGCAAAGGATCAGGGAGGCAGAGCGGGGTATAGTTTATGACGAATTTAGCCAGCGGGTGGATGAGGTGCTAACCGGTATTGTCCGGCGTAAAGAAGGCCGCAGCATCATAGTTGATATTGGTAATGCAGAGGCCCTCTTGCCGCCTAGTGAGCAGATGAATGGCGAGAACTATCAGTTTGGTACACGCCTGAAGTTCTATATGCTAGAAGTAAAAAAAACGCCCAAGGGGCCGCAGATTATCGTCTCCCGGACCCATCCCACATTGGTGAAGCGCCTCTTTGAGCTGGAAACCCCTGAAATCCAAGAGGGGATTGTAATCATTCGGGAAATAGCCAGGGAGGCAGGCAAACGCACCAAGCTAGCTGTGGCCTCAACTAGGGACAATGTCGATCCTGTTGGTGCTTGTGTTGGCGCCAGGGGAGTGCGGGTCCAGGCTGTAGTCAGCGAGCTTAGGGGCGAGAAAATAGACATTATTCCCTGGGATGATGATCCAGCGAAGCTTATCGCCAATGCCTTAAGCCCCGCCAAAGTGAACAGGGTAACTCCCCACCCCCTAGAGCGGGGAGGAGACGAGCAGGACATGTTGGTCATCGTTCCTGATGACCAACTATCCCTTGCCATCGGCAGGGAAGGACAAAATGCACGCTTGGCATCTAAGCTTAGCGGCTGCAAAATTGATATCAAAAGCGATAGCCAGGCCGAGGAGTTCTTCCGTGAGCTCATCGTAGCCCCTGCCTCGGAGGAGGAATAAGGGATGGCACCACAGCGCAATCCTGAGCGCATGTGTTTGGGCTGTAATAAAAAACGCCCAAAAGGGGAGCTAGTGCGGGTGGTGCGCTCACCTGAGGGAGAAATCATTCTCGATGTAAGCGGCAAGGCCAAAGGAAGAGGCGCCTACCTGTGCCCCCATCCTGATTGTCTTAACCAGGCAGCAAAAGGCAAACGCCTGGAGCGGGCACTGCGCTCGGCAGTTCCAAAGGATTTAATGGCTGAATTGGAAGCCAGATTTACG
>DIQB01000087.1:0-7636 GCA_002427165.1 Firmicutes bacterium UBA5473 | reverse complement strand
TGGGTTTTGCACGCCGCGCCGGAGCTCTAGCTGTTGGGACTGGGGCCACAATCGGAGCCTTGGAAAAGGGAAAAGCTGTTTTGCTTTTGGTGAGCCAGGACGCCAGTCCCCGCACTTGGGAAAAAATTAACGCACAAAGAGGAGAAATTCCCCTTGTGCGCTACGGGAGGAAAGAGGAACTAGGAAAGGAAATTGGCTGGAGCGGTGATGTTGCGGTGCTTGCGGTAACCCAAGCGCATTTTGCTCAGAACATCCTCCGGTTAACCGAGAGAAAAGGATTGGGGGAATGACAGATGCCTATGACAGTTAAAGAATTGGCAAATGCATTGGAAATAAAAACTAAAGATGTGATGAAGGTCCTCTTGGAGCTTGGCTCCCCAATTGAGGGTCCTCGAAGCCATGTTGGCGAAGAGATGATCGACAAGGCAGCGGATCTCATTTGGCGTCGTTTTAACAAACCAGACGCAGGCCGTTTTCGCCTTGAAATTGAGGAAGAGCCTGCAGCCCAGGTGAAGGAAGCAGCTCCACCTGTAGAGCCTCCGGTGGAGAAGCCTCAGGTAAAGGAAGAGACGCCAACAGAGCAAAAACCTCAGCTTGCAGAGAAGAAGCCTGCAAGCAAAAAGAAAGTTGAACCACCAGCTGCAGAGCCTAAGGTTGAAAAACCCAAGGCCCAGCCCAAGCCGGTTGCTGAGACAAAGCAGGAGCCTCCAGCGAAGGTAGTTCCAGTAAAAGCACGTCCCCAGGAGCAGAGCCAGCCGCAAGCAAAGGCTACAGTAGCTCCAGCGGAAAAAAAGGACGATCGGTCTGGCAAAGCACCTCGCAAGCAAGAGGAGAAGCCACGCCGGCCCAAACAACAAAAGGGCAAGCTCAGCCGCACAGTTAAGCCTGAGGAGTTAGACACCAGTGCTCCTGAGATTAAGACTGAAGGTTTTGCACCGCCTGCTGCCGCAAGACGGGGCAAAGGGAAACGACCCAGCAAAAAACGTGTGCAGCAAAGGTCCAAGCAGAAGGCCCTGATCAAGCCCAAACCAACTATGGTTAAAATCCCTGCCTCCTTAGCAATCAAGGATCTAGCAGGACTGATGGGCATTGAAGCCTCTGCCATCATCAAAAAGCTTATGGGCCTTGGTATGATGCTAAATATTAACCAGTTCATCGATCAGGAGACTGCCGCTATTGTGGCTGCAGACTTTGGTTTAGAAGTTGAACTGGAGGAAATTCGCGATGAGACAGTTCTGCCTGTGGATGAGATCGTGGACAAGGAGGAGGACCTAGGGGAACGACCACCTGTGGTTACCATTATGGGACACGTTGACCACGGCAAAACCTCACTCCTAGATGCCATCCGCGCTAGCAAAGTGGTGGCCAGCGAAGCAGGTGGCATCACCCAGCATATTGGTGCCTACCAGGTGGATTCTGGTGGAAGGAAGATCACCTTCCTCGATACCCCAGGTCACGAAGCTTTCACAGCCATGCGTGCCCGAGGTGCCCAGGCCACAGACATTGCAGTGCTAGTGGTGGCAGCAGATGACGGTGTAATGCCCCAGACAGTGGAGGCCATCAACCACGCCAAAGCTGCTGATGTACCTATTATCATTGCCATCAATAAAATGGATAAACCAACTGCAAACCCCGATCGGGTAAAGCAGGAGCTTACAGAATATGAGCTAGTACCTGAAGAGTGGGGTGGAGAGACCATTTGCGTTCCAGTATCCGCCCTGCGCAAAGAAGGAATCGATCAACTACTAGAGATGATCTTACTTGTGGCAGAGCTTCGGGAGCTGAAGGCCAATCCCCAACGCTTAGCCCAAGGGATCGTCATTGAGGCAAAACTGGATAAGGGCCGGGGGCCTGTGGCCTCTGTGCTGATCCAAAACGGAACCCTGCGGGTAGGAGACAGCGTATTGGTAGGCGAGGTTGCAGGTAAAATCCGTGCCATGTTCAACGAGCTTGGTGAGGCTATTGGAGAGGCAGGACCTTCCTCACCTGTGGAGATCCTTGGCCTGGATAATGTGCCAGACGCAGGGGATAATATCCAGGCAGTAGAGGACGATAAATTAGCGCGGCAGGTTGCAGACAAACGCCTAGAGAAAAGACGGGAAGAGGAGATGGCATCAGGAGGCCAGGTCTCCTTAGAAGAGCTCTTTGAACAGGTGAAAGAGGGCAATACTCAAGAGCTCAGGATCGTGCTTAAAGCCGATGTTCAGGGTTCTGCCGAGGCAGTGCGCCAGTCGCTAGAGCAGCTCACGGGCGACGAGGTGAAAGTGCAAGTGATCCATAGTGCTGTAGGCGCTATTTCCGAATCAGACGTGATGTTGGCCACAGCATCAAGGGCCATTATCATCGGCTTTAACGTAAGGCCAGATAACAGCGCCAAAAAGCTCGCTGAGCGGGAGAACGTAGACATCAGGCTCTATCGGGTGATCTACGAGGCCATCGAGCACGTGAAAGCAGCTATGCTTGGCATGCTAAAACCTGAGGAACAGGAAGTGGTCCTAGGGCAGGCAGAGGTGCGAGCCATCTTCAAGGTGCCTAAGGCGGGCGTCATTGCAGGCTCCTACGTGACCGAGGGCAAGGTTCTTCGTTCTGCAAGTGTAAGAGTAATCCGGGACGGTATTGTAGTCTACGAGGGCAAACTCAGCTCACTGAAACGCTTTAAAGATGATGCCCGAGAAGTGGCAGAGGGCTACGAATGCGGCATTGGCGTTGAACGCTTCAATGACATTAAAGAAGGCGATGTCCTGGAATTTTACCAAATGCAAGAGGTAGGAAAGCAAACTGCATCATAAAGAGGGTGTTATAAAATGAGCATTCAGCGAGCCCAAAGGGCAGCGGGAGAGATTAAAAAGGAACTCAGCCGGATTATCCATACCGAGATGAAAGACCCCCGTCTGGGCTTTCTCTCCCTGACTGATGTGGAACTTTCTCCAGATTTAAGATATGCGAAAGTGTTTGTGAGCATCATGGGAACTGAGCGGGAACAGACCCTCACCATGGAGATCTTAGAGCGAGCCATGGGCTTTCTCCGCAGTGAACTGGGGAGTAGAATCAGACTCCGCTACACCCCAGAGCTCAGTTTTCACTTAGATAACTCCATCGAGCAGGGAGCGAAGATCGAAAAACTACTACGGGAATTGGAGAACGACAAGTGAGCACGTACCCACAGCAAATTCGGGAGCTAATGGACAGATCCATGCGGATTCTCCTTTTGGCTCACCATAATCCAGATGGCGATACCCTAGGCTGCCTCCTAGCCCTGGGGCATTATCTTGCCCCAGGGCGGCAGGTAACCATGGTCTGTGCAGATCCCGTTCCAGATCTCTACAAGTTCCTTCCTGGCTGGGACAGAGTGCTTACGAACCAGGAAGCTCTAGCTTTGCCTGGAGAATATCAGCTGGCTATAGCCGTTGATGCCAGCGATCTTGGCAGACTAGGAACTGGCGGAGAGGAGCTTTTGGCCCGGTGCCACAGAGTGGCCAGCATTGATCATCACGCCACAGGTGAGGCATTTGGCGATCCTGCCTGGATCGATCCGGAGGCTGCTGCCACAGGAGAGCTGGTCTATGAACTTTTGCTAGGGGCAATCACTCCCGAAATCGCCACAGCTCTCTATACAGCCATCGTTACAGATTGTGGTTCCTTTCGTTATGCAAACACCACCGCCCGCACCCTGGCTATTGCAAGCAAACTTGTGGAGGCAGGTGCGGACCCCCACGGAATCGCAACTGTGGTCTTTGAAACAAGATCCCTCGCCAGCCTCAGGCTCCTAGAGCAGGCTTTAGCCACCCTCCAGGTGACCGACGACGGAAAACTGGGCTGGATGGATCTCACAGAGGAGATGTTTCAGAAGGCTCAAGCCGATGATACCCAGGGTGAGGGCTTTGTGAACTATGTAAGAATGATCCGAGGCGTGAGGATTGCCATCCTCTTTCGGGAAAATAGCCAGAAGGTTAGGGTGAGCTTCCGCTCCCAAGATTTAGATGTGGGAAAGCTCGCTGCCTCCTTCGGCGGTGGCGGTCATATGAGGGCCTCGGGGTGCGAACTTCCCCTGCCTCTCGCTACTGCCAAAGAAAAGGTTTTGGCCACTGCCCAAAGCTTTATCGAGGGAGGGCATGGGGGAACTTGAAAGTAGTTACCGACACAGACAACCTAGGGATCGTTGCCTTGGGCACCTTCGATGGGATCCATCTGGGGCACCAAGCAATTATTGCGAAAGCCAGATCATGGGCTAGCCAGCGCTCACTACCATTGACAGTGCTCACATTTAAGAATCATCCCCAGCAACTTTTTGGCCAGGCGCCTCCCCTTTTGATGACAGCAAAAAGCAAGGAGGATTTTCTAGCTAAGCTGGGCGTGGATCAGCTGCTCATGGTGGATTTCACTCCCCAGTTTGCACAGCAAACTGGAGCAGAGTTTATTGCGTGGCTCGCCCAGCGAGGTACTCGGGGAGCAGTTGTGGGGTATAATTATACTTTTGGTCGGGGGGGCGCAGCAGGTGCCCAAAAACTTGCCTCTGCACCCTTTCCTGTGGAAATTGTGGAACCTGTAGTAGTGGAGGGAATCTTGGCCAGCAGCAGTGCCATTCGCACTGCCCTTCTTGAAGGTGAGATCCCCACAGCTACCATGCTTCTTGGCAGGCCCTATTCTCTTTCAGGAACAGTGGTCAGAGGAGCGGCCCGGGGGAGAACCTTGGGGCTACCCACAGCCAATATTGCCCCCCAGGAGCCTGTACTATTGCCCCGAGAGGGCGTATATATAGCCAGAGCCCATGGTCTGAGGCTCAATGGCAAGCTAGGCGTTTTGAACTTAGGACCATGCCCCACCTTTGAGCAAATGAAGCTTACTGTGGAGCTGTTTCTCCCCAACTGGGAGGGGGATCTTTACGGGCAGGACTTGAGCGTGGAATTCATTCGATATTTAAGGCCCCAGCGCCGTTTTTCTAGCCCCCAAGCGTTGGTGGTCCAGGTGGAAGCGGATCTTGCGGAACTTAGAAAGGAAGGGGCAGTATGGGAAAAGGGCAGAGGAGAGCACTTTTAATTTTATTTTTTTTGATTGTAACCGCAGCCACAGCCCTGTTTGTGGTTTCCAGGGGACTCGGCAGCGGTGATCTAACTAGCCTGGAGCGAGATCCTGGAATGGTAACAATGTTGCTTCTGGGCACAGACCGCAATTATGACCAAGGTGGCGGGGTTCAAGAAAAGCATGCACGCACAGATACAATTATTTTAGCCTGCCTGAACACAACCAAGCAAGAGGCTTTTTTCTTTTCTATCCCCCGGGATACAAAGGTAGAGATTCCAGGTCGGGGGTCTGGCCTCATCAATGCGGCCCACGTCTGGGGTGGCCCGGGTCTCGCAGTGGAGACTGTAGAGCAGCTGCTGGAGGTTAACATCCCCTACTGGGCTGTAGTGGATTTTGACGGTTTTCAAGAGCTTGTGGATGCTCTGGGAGGCGTGGAGCTTGAGATCGAGCGTGACCTGAAATACTACGATCGGGCAGGCGGTTTTAAGATCGATCTAAAAGCAGGTAAGCGGGTTTTAAATGGCGAAGAAGCCCTCCAATACGCAAGATTTAGAAATGATGCTCTAGGGGATATTGGTAGGGTCCGCAGACAGCAGAAACTGCTAGCCCAAGCAGCACAAAAGGCTTTGAGCTGGCAGAGCATTAGTCGTTGGCCAGCCATGTATCAGGCTGTGGAGCGGAATGTGGAAACAAACATGACTCAAATTGAGATCGCAAAAATCGGTGCCTATCTTCGCAAGGTGGGACTTGAGCAAATTCAAACCCGAACCCTGCCTGGCAATTTCAGCGGTAACCACTGGCGAATGGATGAGCCAGCGGCCAGAGAAATCGTGGACGCGGCCCTGGCTCCCTAAATAAAGGGAGGGAGATTGCGTGAAGATTTTTCTCGATACAGCCAATGTGGACGAGGTCCGGGAGGCAGCAAGCTGGGGCGTAATCAGTGGCATCACAACCAACCCAACTTTGGTAGCCAAAGAGGGACGAGACTTCCACGAGGTAATTGGCGAGATCTGCTCTTTAGTAGATGGTCCTGTGAGCGCTGAGGTAATCGCCACTGACGCCCGGGGGATGGTGGAGGAGGCCAGGCAGCTCGCTGCCCTCTCGGAGCAGGTAGTAATCAAGGTCCCTATCACCGAAGAGGGGCTTCGGGCTGTGCATCAGCTCAGGCAGGAGGGAATCCGCACCAACGTAACTTTGATCTTCTCCCCCAATCAAGCACTCCTAGCTGCTCGAGCTGGCGCCAGCTTTGTAAGTCCATTTGTGGGGAGACTTGATGACATCAACCAAGAGGGAATCGGAGTTTTAGCCGAGATAGCCCAGATTTTCGCAACTTATAACCTAGAGACTGAAATCATTGCGGCCAGCGTGCGGCATCCTGTGCATTTTAGCCAGGCAGCTCTTTGTGGCTCAGACATCGCCACAGTGCCCATGGCTGTGCTCAGAAAGTTGATCTTCCACCCCCTAACCCGGGAGGGAATCCAAAGGTTCCTGGCGGACTGGCAAAAGGTGGAAGGCTAGGGAGACGGCGCGAGGCGCCGTTTTCTTATGTGGGAGGTTTTTTTATGTTTTTGCGACTACCTACACTTTTACTCCTCATCGTGGGGCTTGTGGTATGCTTTTTGCTACCCTCTGTCTTTGTCTGCGCAAGTTGGGTCCTTATTTTTTTAGCTTTTATCTTGGGGGAGTGGTTAGCAGAGAGGAGACTTCACAGGGCTCTCGCTGTGCTCATTGAGGCAACTGAAAACCTAGAGCAGGGGGGTTCTCTGCCCAGATCTCAAGACCCGAAGCTGGATCGTCTAGCTTGCCAGATCCAAGCCCAACAAGATCGCCTAGGCAGCACTAAACAAGAGCTAGTAGCTACTCGAGAAGAACTGGAGCTGATTCTCTCCTCTATTGGCGACTGTGTGCTTTTAGTAGGCACAACAAAAAGGATCCTTTTGGCAAGCCGGGCCAGTGGTGAGCTTTTAAGTTGGGACCGGGAGCGGCTTGTGGGTCAGAATTTGTTCAGGGTGGTACGTTCCTCGGAACTGAGGAAAAAGATCACAATGGTTGAAGAGACAGAAGAACCACAGGAGCTGGAGTTTTCTGTGGCGAACCGCTGTTTGAAAGGGGAGATTATCCCCATTACCAGTGGCAAATACCTGATAATGCTGGTGGATTGCACAGATAAAGAACGCTTAGATCAGGTGCGCCGGGACTTTGCCAGTAACGTCTCCCACGAGCTGCGCACTCCCCTTACCTCTATTCAGGGGTTTGTGGATACACTACTGGATGGGGCCTGGCAGGATCCTGAGGCTTGTCCTCACTTTTTACGCGTGATTAAGCGCGAGGCTGCACGCCTCTACAGGCTCGTGGAGGATATGTTAGATCTTTCGCGCCTGGAAACCAGGCGTCACCAGCGCCCCATAGTGCCTGTGGATTTGGGGAAGGTAGCCTCCAGGGTAGTGGAGCTTGTGAGCACTAAAGCCGCAGCAAAGAACCTGGATTTGCGAAAAAATATTCCCCAGGATTTTCCCTTAGTGATGGGGGACAAGGATCTCCTCCATCAGGTGCTCTTGATCCTATTGGATAACGCCATTAGCTATACAGAAGAGGGCTTTGTGGAGCTTAGCGC
>DIQB01000006.1 GCA_002427165.1 Firmicutes bacterium UBA5473 | reverse complement strand
CAGGGAAAAAAGCAAAGCCAGGCGTCACTCTCGCCTTTGGTGATCTTCTTCAAGGGACTATACTCTCTACAACCGAAAGCGGTGGCAGAATCATTCAGTTTCACTACGAGGGATCTTGGGACAGGCTCCTGGAAAAGCTTGGGGAAGTTCCCTTGCCGCCTTATATCCACGAGAAACTTGAGGACCCTGGGCGCTACCAGACAGTGTATGCAAAAGAGGAGGGTTCAGCTGCAGCTCCTACAGCCGGGCTCCATTTTACACCAGAGCTCCTGGGGGAGCTCGCGGCAAGGGGCGTGGGAATTGAATATATAACTCTCCATGTGGGACTGGGCACCTTCAGGCCAGTGCGCAGCGAGCAAGTCGCGGAACACCAGATGCATGCAGAGTATTTTCAGGTCTCCCAAGAAACAGTGGCTGCTATCTCTGATTGCAAAAGGCGAGGCAAGCGGGTGATTGCAGTGGGTACTACCACAGTACGGGCGCTAGAGTCTGCAGCACGGGGTGGAGAGCTTGCAGCCACATCAGGCTGGACAGATATTTTTCTCTACCCTCCATATAAACTCCGGACAGTAGATGGCCTGATTACGAATTTTCATTTTCCCCGCTCTACTCTCTTGATGCTTGTGAGCTGTCTTGTGCCTCGGGAGCGATTGCTTCAAGCCTACAGGGAGGCTGTGGAGCGGAAATATCGGTTTTATAGTTTTGGCGATGCTATGTTGATAATTTAAACTGTTTTTGGGGGACTGGAGAAGGCATGCGTGAAATAAGAGGACCAGTCTTATCATAATATATTGCTTGTAGTGTAAAATTTATCTTGCTCTTCCCTCATTGTGGACACTAAAATTGCGCGGACGACCATCTAGAAATCTCCTCTGAGCTAGTGGGGAAGTTTGAGTTGTGTGCCATACTTGAAAAAGGCTTAGCTGACATTAAGGAAGGGCGCACGAGGCCGGCAGAGGATGTTTTCGCAAGTATTGAAGACAGGTTGCGAGAATTAAAGAGGGGATAATTGTCTCGTGTTTTATGTGGCAGTAGCAGGATGAAAGTTTTAAAATGTTAGCCGCTTGGGAGACAAGTTCTAAAAATTGAGGGGGAAAACCATTGCAGTTTCAGGTACAATTCCAATCCCAGGAGACAGCCGGCAGGGTGGGTGTCCTCACCACGAAACATAGCCAGATTCCCACACCCTGCTTTATGCCTGTGGGCACCCAGGCCACAGTGAAGGCCCTCACCCAAGAGGAACTGGTGGAACTTGGTGCCAAGATCATCCTTTCCAATACCTATCATCTGTATCTGCGGCCAGGCCATGACTTGGTACGCTCTTTTGGGGGTCTTCATGGGTTTATGAACTGGCCTGGCTCTATCCTCACAGATAGTGGTGGCTTTCAGGTCTTCAGCCTCAGTAAATTGCGAGAGGTTACAGAGGAGGGGGTGCGCTTTCGCTCCCACCTAGATGGCTCCGCCCATTTTTTCACGCCAGAGCTGGCTATGGAAATTCAGGAGGCACTGGGTGCAGATATTATCATGTGCTTCGATGAGTGTATTTCCCTTCCCGCTACCCGGGAATATATTGCAAAGTCTATTGCCAGAACTAGTCGCTGGGCTGAGCGCTGCCAAAGGGCCCATACCCGAGAAGATCAGGCACTATTTGGGATTGTGCAGGGAGGGACGGATTCCGCCTTACGCCTCCAAAGCGCAAAGGACCTGGTGAGCATGGATTTTCCTGGCTACAGTATAGGAGGGTTGTCAGTGGGTGAGCCTAAGGAGGATATGTATCGGATCCTGGAGGTGCTCCACCCTGTGCTGCCCCAGGACAAGCCACGCTATCTGATGGGTGTAGGTTCGCCTGACTGTTTACTTGAGGGTGTGGCTCGAGGAGTGGACATGTTCGACTGTGTGCTCCCCACCCGGATCGCGAGAAACGGCACGGTCTTCACACGAGAGGGCAGGCTAACAGTGCGGGATGCGCCTTTCCGTGATGATCCAAAGCCGCTAGATCCCCATTGCAGCTGCAAGGTTTGTCAGACCTATTCTCGGGCTTATATCAGGCATCTGCTCAAAGCAGGGGAGATCCTGGCCCTTCGCCTTACCACCTACCACAATGTACATTTTCTCTTGCAGCTAATGCACCAGGTGCGAGAGCATCTTTTGGCAGGGGACTTTTTAGCCTTCAAGGAAGACTTTTTGCGGCGTTATGGTTATAAGGAAGGAGAATAGGGTTTCGGGGAAGAAATATAGGACAAGGTTAATTTTAAGAGAGGGGGAAGCAAAAAATGGGTGAACAGCAAGTTGGAACGCTTTTGGGCCTTTTTCTGCCCTTTGTCATTATGTTGGTTTTCTTTTGGCTGGTGCTAATTCGTCCTCAGCAGAAGCAACAGAAGCAAAGACAGGAGATGTTGAATTCGCTGGCAAAGGGCGATAAGGTTGTAACCTGGGGCGGGATCCACGGCGAGATCACAGTCTTGAAAGAGGATGTGCTAACGCTGCGCATCGCGGACAAGGTTGAGATTAAGCTAGATCGCTCCGGTGTCCAAAGCAAGGCCAAGAAATAGGCAAAAAGGGGCAGCTTCGGCTTCCCCTTCCATTTTTTCTATTGAGTAGTAGCCCTCCCGACCCTTGGCAACTGTCATCTACTAGTCAGGGGAAGCTGGGGCTGTTTTCCTTTTCAGGCACTCAGGTAGCCTGAGGGGGATCGTATTTTGAATCTGGGGAGTGACGTTCATCGTTACTTTAGAGCAAATTCGTGAAAACCCACAGGTAGAGATCTATATTACCAAGGCCAATGAGCACGTAGGTGCCCTGGGGTTTACAGAGCATGGCTTTCGCCATGCAAAATTGGTCTCCACCATCGCCGGGAGGATTTTAGAGCAGTTGGATTACCCTCCGCGGCAGGTTGAGCTGGCGAAGATTGCCGGCTACCTGCACGATATTGGGAACCTAGTGGCACGCTCAGATCATGGGCAAAGCGGGGCCATGCTGGCCGCACAAATTCTGCCCTCTATGGGGATGCCTGCCTCTGAGATAGCAACGATTCTGGGGGCCATAGGCAATCATGAGGAGGAGCAGGGTCAGCCTGTAAGTCCGGTTTCGGCTGCTGTGATTTTGGCGGATAAAAGCGATGTTCACAGGTCTCGGGTGCGAAATCGTGATGTTGCCACTTTCGATATACACGATCGGGTGAGCTATGCTGCAGTTAAATCTCGGGTGGATGTGGATGCGAAGGAGAAAACTATCACCTTAGAACTCCAGATTGAGACGGAGATCTGTCCTGTGATGGATTACTTCGAGATCTTTTTAACCAGGATGGTTATGTGTCGGCGAGCAGCGGAACTTTTGGGTTGTTATTTTCGGCTTGTGATCAATGGGGCCAAGCTCCTGTAGCTTGGCAGAAGTTGTCTTAAGTGCCGGAAACTACTGCAGCGCGAGAGCCCCATTGCGTTGACATCATGCCACCTAGGGAGTATAATTAAGTTGTCGTTTAATTATGAAGTTTAGGGGAGGAGAGAAGATGCGGGGAAAGTGGCAAATCTTGACGATTATCATTATCGTCGCACTAGCCGCGGTTACCATCAAGATGGTACCCTTGAATTATGGACTGGACATCAAGGGTGGTAGCCACATTGTCCTCGAGGCACAGCCTACAGCCGGGGTCAAAATAAATTCCGAGACCATGGATAAGGCCAAAAGCGTAATTGAGCGCAGGGTCAATGGCCTTGGGATCAGCGAGCCTTTGGTGCAGCGCCAGGGAACCAGCCGGATTATTGTGGAGCTGCCTGGGGTGGGAGACCGCAAACAGGCAATCGATCTGATTGGTAAAACTGCGCAGCTGGAGTTTCAGGATCCTGAAGGGAATAAGCGCCTCTCTGGTGGAGATTTAAAAGATGCCCAGGCCCAGTACGGGGGCCAGTACAGTCGGCCTGTTGTTTCTTTAGAGTTCACTCGCGAAGGCCGGGAGAAGTTTGCTAAGCTCACGCAAGAGAACATTGGCAAGAACGTGCCTATTGTTTTGGATGGGCAGGTTTTGACCAATCCCGTTGTGAACCAGGCCATTACCGATGGTAAAGCGATCATTGAGGGTAACATGTCCATGGATGAGGCTAAGAACTTGGCAGTGCTGCTGAAGGGCGGTGCGCTACCTGTAAACCTCAAGCCTACAGAGGTTCGCAATGTCAGTCCGATCCTGGAGAAGGAATCAATTCAAAAGAGTCTGCAGGCTGGGCTTGTAGGTGTTGGGCTTGTGCTTCTGTACATGCTTCTGTTTTATAAGCTTTCGGGTTTGGTAGCAGATCTTGCTTTAATTGTGTATGGTTCTATTGTATTGGCGTCTATGGCAGGCCTTCATGCTGTGCTGACATTGCCTGGTATTGCAGGGCTTGTGCTCAGTGTGGGAATGGCGGTTGATGCTAATGTGATTATCTTCGAGCGGATTCGAGAGGAACTGAAGGCTGGCAAACGGCTTCATGCTGGTATCTCAGCTGGCTTCAACAGGGCCCTCTCCTCGATTTTGGATGCTAATATTACCACTCTCATCACAGCAGCCATTCTCTTCTATTTCGGCACAGGTCCCATTAAGGGCTTTGCTGTCACTTTGGGTCTTGGTATTGTGGTGAGTATGTTTACCTGTATTGTGATTACCCGTTGGCTGATGGAGGCCATAGCAAGGAAGAATCCTGAGGCCCTCACGCGCAGCTTTACTGGGAAGGGGGTAGCGCATAATGGCTAAGCTCAATATTATGGGAACCAGAAAGACCTGGCTTACCCTCTCAGGAATCTTAGTTTTGGGATGCTTAATTTTGCTTTTAACACGAGGCCTGAATTTTGGCCTGGATTTTACAGGCGGAACGCTTCTTGAGCGAGATTTCAAGAAGCCTGTGACTGCAGCCCAGATTCGCGAGGTGCTCACAGGTCCAGAGCTCAAATCTATGGATCTTGGCCAGAGTGTAATTCAGATTGGTGATGGCTCTGAGGCTTTGATCCGAACGAAGGCGTTGTCGGATCAACAGATTCGCAAGGTGGATGAGGCTCTTGCGAAGAAATTCGACAAGGTTGAGGAACGTCGCACTGAGATGGTGGAGCCTGTGATCGGCCGGGAACTGCTCGCGCAGGCAGGCTGGGC
>DIQB01000076.1 GCA_002427165.1 Firmicutes bacterium UBA5473 | reverse complement strand
GTAGAATTTAGGTAGATGCAACCAGGAAAAGACGGTAAATTGATCCAAAGCTACGAACCGTGGTATATTTCCCTGTAGGTACGTCACCTGCAAAGCCCTTTGAAAGATGCATAGGCGCTTGCCACAGACCCAAATTTCATGAAGGCTAAAAGTTCGGCTCTATTCCTGAAGGTTATGAAGATGTAAGCGCAGTGCGGAAAAATCACACTTCACCTCTAAGAAGGAAAAGGATCCGCAATACTTTTGATATACCTAATGAAATTTTAAAAAAGAAAGATTAAGGTGAACGCTTCTAATCTAATTGATGGGGATGAATACCTCCGTTGGTTCCACCAGGCTACTTATACTGTCGATTCTGCAGGAGAAGATCTGGGCAGGAATGATTTTGTCTGGTCTGCTTTTAAGTCGCAACAAGCTGGAGAATACGCAGTAAAAGCACTGTTGCGTGCTTTAGGACTTCCGTCATTCGGCAATTCTATCCTAATACTTTTAAAAGAACTCGCTAAAGCTGGTTTTGAAGTGACCGAAGAAATCTATGCAGCAGCTAGAGATCTTGATCATCACTATATACCTCCACGCTATCCGGATGCGTTTCCCGCCGGCAGTCCTTTTGATTTTTATGATCGCAAGACAGCTGAAGCAGCTTATGAGGCAACCAAGCTTCTCATAAGCTATGTTCGAGGGCAAAAGGAGGTATTAGCAGCCGATGCACAAAGCTCTTCAAGAAAGGGTCCAAAAACAAAAAAAGCTGATCTCAATCGCGCAAACTTACGTTGATTCTTTGGAACAACAACTGGGTCCACTTTCTGCCATCTTGACTGGAATTGTACTAGATCTATTAAGGGCCGGCTTCAGCCGGCCTTTATAGATCCGGCAGGAATTTACCCGCTTTTCGCGAAATGATAAGACATAAGCCCGAAAGGAGGGAAGATCATGGGGCGAACTAGCCTCTTTACCCTTCCCTATCCCTGCAAACCTAAGGTATTTTTGTTCTATAATCGAATCTTCTCCAACTACCAAATGTCTCCTCATAGCCATAATTATGTTGAGTTTATGTGTCTGGAAAGCGGCAGTGGTCTTTTTCAGCTCCCGGATGGAGAAAAAAAGCTTGAGGCAGGACAGTTTATCTTTCTAGATGGAGGCA
This sequence comes from Firmicutes bacterium UBA5473, assembly GCA_002427165.1. Lineage (GTDB taxonomy): Bacteria > Bacillota > DTU084 > DTU084 > DTU084 > UBA5278. Next base: position 4,816 of record DIQB01000076.1, on the reverse strand, counting down.
CTCCCCACGGAATGATTGTAGAGGAGTCAGCGAGGATCTTAAATTTGGAATTCTATTTTGAACCTCAATCTGATTCCCATCTCTCCCGGAGGATTCTGCCCCTCCCCACTGATGGAGAGGCGCCTCGTTATTTGATCATGGAGGATCATGCAAATATCTCCACCCTGATCAAAATGATCATCGCAGAGCTCACCAGCCACAGACAAAACCAAGAGCTGACTGTGGAGCTGATGATCTGGCAACTGATCTTGGAGCTGGGACGGCTAATTGAAGGACAAGGACAGATCCAGGGAAATTACCATGTGCGCCGAGCTCTAGCCTACCTAGATAGCCATTTTTATGAGGACTGCACCATCGGTAACCTCGCGAAGAAACTCGGGCTTAATCGCAGCTATCTCCAGCGAATTTTCAGAGAGGAGACTGGCCAGACACCTCGCGCATATTTACTGAATCTACGCCTGGGACGTGCCTCTGGTCTTCTGGCCCGCACAGACCTGCCCCTAGCCGAAGTTAGCGATTATGTGGGCTTTTCTAGTCAACAATATTTTAATCATGTTTTTCGCAAACACAAGGGTATGACGCCAGGGCAATATAGATTAACAAAACAAAAAGCAACAAAATCGCAAAAGATGATAGATCAAGAAACAGAAACATAAGACAAGAACCTAGCTTTCATTTATAATTTAATTAACTTATTGAAGGGGAGGCAGAAACATGTCTGTCAAAATAACATTTATCGGTGCAGGTAGCGTTGTTTTTTCCAAACAATTGTTGATGGATATTCTAACCACACCTGAGCTTGAAAACTCATCCTTTTCCCTGTATGATATCCATCCGGAAAGACTGGAGACTGCAAAGCTAATCTGCAAGGATCTAGTTCAGTCTTTAGGTAACAAGGCAACAGTTACAGCCACATTGGATCGCAAAGAAGCACTGCGAGATACAGATTTTGTGATCAACATGATTCAGGTTGGAATGCATGAGGCCACATTATTGGACTTCCAAATCCCTGCTAAATTCGGTCTTAAGCAGACCATCGCCGACACCACAGGCGTTGGCGGCATCTTCCGCGGTCTGCGTACCCTGCCTGTGATGCTATCTTTGGCCGAGGATATGGCAGAGATTTGCCCGGAAGCTTGGCTTCTCAACTATACGAACCCCATGCCCATCAATAGCCTAGGCTTTTTGTTAGGTACGAAACAGCGCGGCCTAGATGTCAATTATGTTGGGCTCTGCCATAGCGTACAGGGCACAGGCAAGGAGCTTGCCAGCTATCTGGACATCCCCTATGAGGAGCTTGAATATTTTGTAGCAGGAATCAATCATATGTCCTGGTTCCTAAAGCTGAAGCACAAAGGCAAGGATCTCTACCCTGCCCTCTTCAAAGCTATGGATGATCCTGAGATCTATAAGAAGAACAAAGTTCGCTTCGAGATCATGCGCCACTTCGGCTATTTTGTCACAGAGTCCAGCGAGCATATGAGTGAATACACAGCTTTCTTTATTAAAGACCCTAAGCTCATCGAAGAATTAGATATACCCATCAACGAATATATCACCCGCAGTGAGCGCAATCTGAAAGAATATGATAAGATTCGAGATAAAATCGTAGGCGGTGGCCACTTAGATGTAGAGCATAGCCATGAGTATGCCAGCGGTATTATCAAAGCCATTACCACAGGCAAGCCTTGGACCTTCAATGGTAACTTCCTGAACGACGGTCTCATCGATAACCTGCCTCGAGATTGCTCTGTGGAAGTGCCCTGCCTTGTGGATCGCAGCGGAATCCATCCCTGCCATGCAGGCACCCTACCACCCCAACTCGCTGCCATGAACATGACCAACATCAATGTGCACAGATTGGCTGTAGAGGCGTTCCTCACAGGGAAAAAAGAGTATCTGTATCATGCAGTGGCTCTAGATCCGTTGGCATCCTCTATGCTGAATCTCAATCAGATGCGGGCCATGGTGGACGAGCTGGTTGAGGCCCATGGCGATGCACTTCCTAAGTTAAGCTAAGAAATATATCTGATGAAAAAAGGCAGAGAGCATCTTATGCACGGTTCAAATAGGGCAAATTAATGAAACATACCCAAAACCGATACGGAAAGAGACGGAAACCATAAAGCTATGTGGTTTCCGTTCTTTTTACGTCATATTTTAGAAAAAGTTAGGTATCGATTTGAAGTTTCGGAATTATGTGTTTTTTAGATCCCGCTTTAAGGTCTATGTTGCCTATATACGATTTTCGGTATAAGGAAGTGCACTGATTTATGGTATAAAAAATTTGGGCAAGTATTTCTTCAGAGTTAAAAGCGAGGTGGCAGAATGATTTTCGTGACCGGAGAAACGCACGGTGATTTCACACGTTTCAGTGTGGATATTTTCCCGGGGCAAAAGAATATGACAAAAGATGATTATGTTATCATCTGCGGAGACTTCGGCATCTGGGACGATTCCAAGCGCGAGCGTTACTGGCTGCAGTGGCTCGACGAAAAGCCGTTCACCACGCTGTTTGTGGACGGCAATTACGAAAACTTCGATCTACTTGCAAGCTGTCCATTTACCGACTGGCACGGAGGAAAAGTACAGCATATCAGAGACTCCGTTATTCATCTAATGCGGTGACACCGGTGGTGCTGTCCTTGAATCCCATTTGCATCCCGTGCGATAACATCCCTTGACATTATATCGGAATACCGATACAATGGATGCAGGTGATGAAAATGACAATACAACAGATTTTACAGGATATGAAAATATCCCGTTATCGTTTATCGAAAATCAGCGGGATTCCATGGGCAACTCTCGCAGATATTTATTCCGGTAAAACTCATCTGGACCGGTGTGGTGCGAGAACACTTTCCAAATTGTCCAAAGCACTTGGCCTGTCCATTGAGGAACTGCTGGCATTGGAAACAGAGCCGAAAAAAAGCACAGCCTCCGGGACACCAGACGAAAAAACTTACCTGGAAACTGGACTGTCGGAAAGCATACAAAAAGCAATTAAAGACTATTTACAAGGAGAAAAGGAGCAGGTGTTATATCTTGACTGCCTGTGGAATGAGTTATATGGAGCCATTAATGCCGATCTTTGGGCTGGCTTAATTACGGAGGAACAGGCAGGCTATCTGCGTGCAAAATATCTTGGCACCGAGGGAAAGGAGGATGGTATATATGATTGATTTTACATCGTGTGAAGTAAATAAATTCAGAGCCTACGGCGGGGCCAATGGGAATAAAATTAATATTCTTTATGATGGAAATAGCTATATGCTTAAATTCCCGCCTGTCCCAAGCCGCAATAAAGCTATGAGTTACACCAACGGATGTATCAGTGAATACCTCGCCTGTCATATCTTTGCATCCCTCGGGTTCAAAACTCAGGAAACCCTGCTCGGCACCTATACTGATCCACGGGGGAAAGAAAAAGTAGTAGTGGCCTGCGGAGATTTTACCGAGGGCGGCAAAAGACTGATTGAGTTTGCGCATCTGAAGAATACCTGTATCAGCAGTGAACAGAATGGATATGGCAAGGAACTTTCCTCCATCATACAGGCAATAGACGAGCAGACGCTTCTGCCGTCGGATCAGCTTCGGGATTTTTTTTGGGATATGTTTATTGCCGATGCCCTGCTTGGCAATTTTGACAGACATAATGGCAACTGGGGTATTCTGGTAAATGAACAGTCTAAAACAGCGGAAATTGCTCCCGTTTACGACTGCGGCTCCTGTCTTTATCCGCAGCTTGCAGCCAAGGATATGGAGGTTGTACTCAATAGTGAGGATGAGATTGACAGACGTGTCTATGTCTTCCCCGCCTCGTCCATTGAGGAAGATGGAAAGAAAATTTCCTACTTTGAATTTATCTCTTCTCTGAAAAATCCGGACTGCACGGCGGCGCTGAAAAGAGTTTCCGCATGGATTGATATGGAGAAAATAAGCACGATTATCAACGAAACGCCGACGCTGCTTCCAATACAAAAGGAGTTTTATACTGTGATGATCTCAGAACGAAAGGCAAAAATCATTGATTACAGCATGGAGCAACTTATAAAACTGGATAGGCAGAAACCGGAGCAGGAGGAACTGCAAGGCCATGGGCAACAGTTTCATATGTGATCTGAATATCCTGTAAAAAGAACCGCGCCCTTCACGAAGAATGGTGCGGTTCTTTCATCTTCCCTATCTCTGTAATGATCATTGATGAACAATAAATTAGACGTAGTGCAATGGGCTAAACAAAACACGCTGATATGAAATCATAGAATATGTCAGCGTGAAGGAGCTTGCTTGACTGCGAACTGCTGATTAAGCTGATAGACAGGAACATTGTTGGCAGGTAGACTAAACACTGTCTTTATGCAAGGATTGGCTGAACCTGGAAAGTCAATGACCCAAATCCTAATACGATGCCGTAAAGCTTGGCATCAGCCCTCCCCGGAGGTTCACACTGAACATATCCCCAGCGGTAAACAGTCAAGCCAACGCTTGAAGGATCGAATCCCCAAAGCTGCGGAAAGAATAGAGAAGCTGCAGGATAGCATCTCCAATGTTTCTCGGTTCGTTGAAAAGGCGAAACGCTACACCGAGATTCCAGAGCTGACTCAGCGAACTGCTGCACCTGTTTATTGAGCGCATCGAAGTAGGCGAACGCGGTGAACGTTACTCAAGAGGGGCAGAGCAAAAGATTATTATCCGCTACCGTGACATTGGAATCCTTGGTGCATTCGCCGAAGAAGCGCATAAAATAGCCGTTTAATCGAGTAGGGGGAATTTTCTTCCCCCTCTCGCACCACCTGGCATGCCGTTCGGC
>DIQB01000082.1:11576-14724 GCA_002427165.1 Firmicutes bacterium UBA5473 | reverse complement strand
ACCTCTGGCGCTAAAGAGCAAGAGGGCTCAACTGTCATCTGACCCAGTTAACCAAGATTATTGTAACCATACTCTTTAATGCTCATCCACAATACATTATTTATTATTTCCATTCAAAGATGGGAGCAAGCTCTCGGGGCCTGCATTCAAGTAAAGATGAGGTACCTCGCCCATGATGGTAGCCTCAGTTAATGGCACCTGGGACTCCACCTTTACAGCTGAGCTCACGAGGGGGATCACAATCCGCATATCCGCCTCCACCACAAGGTAGATTTTATGTCGGGTCTGGTTGATTCCTGCCTGCTCAAAACGATCAACTACCTTAGAGCTAACAGTTCCGATTGGCATTACTTTAACATAGATTGCAGGCCCCCAGGCAGCGAGGAGCTGGCTTCCCAGCACCTGGCCTAGGGGGATCCTAATTCTAAGTTGATCTATTTCTTTCAGCGCACTTTGCACCTGCACAGCTGTGATGGATGAGAGACGGCTGATCTCCCCTGTATTGTACTGGATCATGGCGATCTTGCCCTGGCTATCTGGTCTCACACTGATCAGCTGCTCATAGCGAATCGCAAGAGCTACTTTTTCATAGATGGCTTTGTTGATCACATCTGTAGCCACCTGCCTTGCCCTGGCCTCGGAGATTTGAAGCAATGTAGGGCGCAGCCTGCGATCGATGGTCCAAAAGGTGACGATACTCAGCAGAAACAGCAGTAGTGTCAGGCCTACCAAAGCTCTGTTCCAGCGCCTTTTAGAACCTCTCCAGCGTCGGGCCATGCCCTCCCCCCCCCATTCTTGCTTCTTCTCTATACATATGCAAAGACTGGGGAAAAGGTTCCTAATCCTCTAGACTTGCAAAGCGACGCTTTCCAATTTGAACTACCATGCCTACTTGGGGTTTAAGCTCTAGATCGGGATCTGTCTTCTTAACATTATCAATCCTCACTGCACCTGAGGTGATAAGGCGCCGCGCCTCGCCGCGGGACTGGACAAGACCTGTCCGCTCCAGAAGCTTCACAATCCACACTTTTCCTTCTTTATAGTCCTCTGCCTCCAGGCGGAAAGAGGGAATATCATCAGGCAACTCTCCTTGTCGAAAAACCCGATCAAATTCCTCCTCTGCTCCTTTGGCCTCTTGCCAGCCATGATAGAGGGTTACGATCTCTCGGGCCAGCTTTCTTTTCAGATCACGGGGGTGAACCCGATCCGCTTCTAGATCCTTCATAAATTGTTCAATTTCCGACAAAGGCAAATCTGTAGCTAACTCAAAATAGGTGGGCATCAATTCATCTGGGATGGACATCACCTTCCCATAAATTTCAGAGGGAGCCTCACTAATGCCAATATAGTTCCCTAAGCTCTTGCTCATTTTATTGACCCCGTCTGTCCCTACAAGGAGTGGCATCATCATTGCAACTTGGGGCTCTTGCCCAAACTCCCGCTGCAGGTCCCTGCCCACAAGCAGGTTAAACTTCTGATCTGTTCCCCCCAGCTCCACATCAGCTTTCAGCTCAACAGAGTCATAGCCCTGCATCAGAGGATAGAAAAATTCATGGATGCTAATTGGTCTACCACTATGATAGCGATTTGCAAAGTCATCTCGCTCTAGCATCCTGGCCACAGTATAGCGAGATGCTAGCCGAATCACATCCTCGAAGGACATTTTCCCAAGCCAATGGCTATTGAAAACAATTTGTGTCCGCTCAGGATCCATGATCTTGAAGATCTGCTCAGCATAAGTGCGAGCATTGGCCTCAACTTGCTCTGTGGTAAGTGGTGGTCTGGTTACGTTCTTACCTGATGGATCACCGATCTTGCCTGTGAAATCTCCGATTAAAAAGAGCACCTGGTGGCCAAGATCTTGAAATTGTTTCAGCTTCCGATACACCACAGCATGGCCCAGATGAATATCTGGAGCCGAGGGGTCAGTCCCCAGCTTCACTCGCAGGGGCTCACCTTTTTTGAGGGATGCTGCCAGTTTCTTTGCCAGCTCTTCTTCAGAGATAATCTCAGCGGTTCCGCGCCTTAAAATATCAAGTTGCCTTGCTACCTGTTCTTTGATTTCTTCATTCTCCACGTCCTATAACCTCCAAAACAATGGTAAAATTATTTTAACATAGGAAAAGCTTCCTGTCCACGACTCTCTGGAAAGCTTGACACACTTTTGCTGCTATAGTAAGATCAAACCAGAAAAATATGTTTGGAAGGAAGGGATTGCAGTGGCCAAGCGCACTCAATCTTCCTCGGGTTCCATCCAGTTAGCACTATTTCTAATCATTTGCCTAATTTTAGGTTCAGCCTTTGGCCTCCTCATCGCAAGCATTAAAAATGCACCTGCTTTCGATGATATCACCTTTGATCCTAAAATGGCCACAGTTGTCTATGATGTCAACAACAAGGTGATTACACGTTTCTACGTGGAAAACCGCACACCTGTGCCTGTGGAGAAAATCGCTCCCATCATGCGGCAGGCCATAGTTGCAATTGAAGATACCCGCTTCTACGATCACCATGGTGTTGATGCCAAGGCCATCTTGCGGGCAATTGCAGCTGATATCCGCCATCGGGACATGGTTCAGGGAGGAAGCACCATCACCCAGCAGCTGGCACGAAATGCGTTCCTCAGCCACGATAAAACATTTGCCCGCAAGTTCTCCGAGGCCATCTGGGCTGTGCAGATCGAGCGGAAATATACCAAAGAAGAGATCTTGGAAAAGTATTTGAACCAGATCTATTTTGGTCACGGCGCATATGGCATTGAGGCGGCAAGCCAGCTTTATTTCAACAAACCAGCCCGAGAACTAGAATTGCCAGAAGCAGCGCTCTTGGCAGGGCTTCCTAAAAGCCCTTATTACTACTCTCCCCATGTGGACAAGGATGCAGCCCTGCGCAGACGGAACACAGTCCTTGCCAGAATGGCGGAGCTGGGGACCATCAGCGACGAGGACAAACAAAAAGCCCAAAGCGCTCCTCTAGGCGTGGTGCCCCTGAAAGAAAAAAACAAGAATGCCAAGGCACCCTACTTTTCTGAACACGTGCTCAAGTATCTTTTGGAGCATTACGATCAAAGTATCATTTTCGGTGGCGGCCTAAAAATCTATACAACCTTAGATCTCTCATGGCAGGAGGCAGCAGAAAAAGCGCTACT
>DIQB01000082.1:9284-11449 GCA_002427165.1 Firmicutes bacterium UBA5473 | reverse complement strand
GCAGCAGAAAAAGCGCTACTAGGTAATCTGCCAAATGGCCCTACAGATGGCAATGGCATCATGCAGCCCCAGGGGGCTCTCATCGCCTTAGATCCCCGCACAGGCGCTATCCGGGCCATGGTTGGTGGCAGGGGCACAGACAAGTTCAACCGGGCAACCCAGGCCAAAAGACAGCCAGGTTCTGCTTTCAAGCCTTTTGTCTATACTGCAGCTATTGCCCAGGGGTATACACCATCGTCTGTCATCGTTGATCAGCCAATAACTTATACCACAGCCAGCGGCACCTGGAAACCAGGCAACTACGATGGCAAATACAGGGGCCCCATGACCTTGAGGGCAGCTTTGGAACAATCCACAAACACTGTAGCTATCCAGCTGCTAGAGCGTGTAGGCGTTGACTACGTTATCGACTATGCCAAACGAATGGGGATTGAGAGCCTCGTGGAGAAGGGATGGCCCAGCGATCGAAACCTTTCCCTGGCCTTAGGCGGCCTCACCCGTGGCGTTACTCCCTTGGAACTCGCCTCAGCTTACGGCGTCCTTGCCAATGGCGGTATCCGCACCTGGCCTATGTCCATCCTCAGGATCGAGGATCGCCATGGCAATGTGCTAGAGAGCAACTCTCCTCGAGAACAGCGGGCAATTCCTCAAGAGGTCAGTGCTGTCATGAACAACCTTCTGGAGGGGGTAGTGATTAGAGGAACTGGCCGCAGCGCAAATATTGGTCGAGCTGCAGCTGGAAAAACAGGTACCACTAACGATTATACAAATGTCTGGTATGTTGGCTATACACCGGAGCTTGTGGCTGCAGTCTGGATCGGCAACGATAGTCAAAAGCAGCCTTTAATCTTCCGCGGCACTAGAGTAGGTAGCTCTGTGCCCGCTAGAATCTGGGGGCAATTTGCGAAAAGTGCCCTGGCCGGAACCCGGGCAGGTCGATTTCAAACTCCCAGCTCCCTCACGGAAAGCGCCACTATCTGCACTGAAAGTGGCAAGCTGGCAACAGCCAACTGTCCCCATACTAGCGAAGAGACTTTCCTCCAGGGGCAGGCTCCCACAGAGACCTGCTGGCTACACGGCAGTGAGACTTCGATCGAGGGGGAAACTCAGCCACAGGAAGTGCCTGAAACTGAACTGCCACCTCCAGAAGAGCCCCAGGCTCCAGGTGGCAAGCCCATCTTCACAGAGCCTGCAGCCCCACCTGGAAAAGAGCCCAAAGATAACAAAACAAATCGAGAAACTAATTAAAAAGAGCAGGGTCTCATATGAGGCCCTGCTCTTTTCTTAAGGAATGAAGCACGGGGGGGTATGCCTTTTGTGTTCTGTGATCCCATGGAGTTGTTCAATCCGCTCCCGCTCCTGCTCTGATACATCTTTGCCCTCAAGATACTGATCAATAGAGCTATAGCTGAGGCCTAGCTCAGCTTCATCTGTCTGCCCCGGCCATAGCCCTGCAGACGGCGCCTTCGCCAGAATTTTCTGGGGGATCCCAGCTTCCCTTGCCCACAGATAGACTTCGGCTTTGGTAAGACTGCCTATAGGAAGAAGATCAACACCACCATCGCCGTATTTGGTGAAATAACCTATATAATATTCGGCTTTGTTATCTGTGCCCACAACCAGATAATTCTTCAGGCTAGCTAGGGTATACAGAGCACTCATCCGCAGTCGTGCCCGCAGATTACCATTGGCACCTTTGTTCTCTGCCGGATCCAAGCCTAAAAGTTCGTTTGCACCTTCCCAAAGTAGACTATGTGGCTCGGAGAGATCTAGCTCCAGCCAGGGTAGCTTCACTGCCCTTGCCCCTAAAATAGCATCCTCTCGGTCCTGGCCCGAGCTGTGGCAAGGTAGAATCACACCCAAAGCATCATTTGGGCAAGCCTGAGCAATCAAATAGCCCACTAGGGCTGAATCGATACCTCCGCTGAGGCCAACAATCAAGCCCTGGGCGTGGGCATTCTTCACCTGCTCGCGGAGCCAGTCAATACAGCGCTCCATCTTTTCCAATTCCATCACCTCAAAAGAAAAGCCCCAGTCCCAATAGCAAAGGCAGCGCTATGGCAGTGGTACGGATAAGGGCCTTTTTAAAATTTCCAAATTCAGACTCAAGTTCCACAAGCCTAGGATCTGGGCTAGGTGAGCTGCTGCTAGAGCTCAGGGTGAGA
>DIQB01000082.1:8613-9129 GCA_002427165.1 Firmicutes bacterium UBA5473 | reverse complement strand
GCTCAACCTCTCGCTTCAAAGATTCTACATTTTTGCTTAGATCCTCAACCCCAGTTGTGCTCTGGCTAGATTCCAACTTCATCAGCTGCTCCTGGGCCGCCAGAAGTTGCTCCTTAAGTCTGGCGATTTCCTCTTCGGCCACCTCAAGGCGGCTATCCAGCTCTGCTTGCTGTTTGGGCACATCAACTGAGAGTTGGCGCATTTTCTCCTCTAAGTTTTGCTCTCCAGCTGAGGCCGCAAAGGTAAAGAGCAAACACAGCAGAGCGAGAAAGCTAATTTTCAATCGCATTTTCATCTACCTCCTAATTCTCTCCCACGAACGATTGCCTGTTTTCCATATTTCTCTCGCAGCTTGTCCATGGTAGAGAGCAGTTCTTCTTTTGCTGGCTCCTCAAATAAGGAAAGCTGTCTTGAGCCCGAAAACCGAGAAGCTGTAACTCCTATCAAGCGATATTTCCGGCCCCCAGGAAGCTGTGTTAACAGATCCCAGGCGATTTTGAAGATCTGATCATCATC
>DIQB01000082.1:8112-8379 GCA_002427165.1 Firmicutes bacterium UBA5473 | reverse complement strand
AGGGTACAGCTGCGAGTGACAGTCTCGAAATTAGCATAACGTGCCTTCAGGGTTATTGTTCTGGCAACGAAACCTTCTGCCCTAAGCCTGGCCCCAACTTTTGCTGCCAATCGCGCCAAAGTAGGCCGAGTTGCATCCACAGGTAGATCCTCGGGGAAAGTCTGCTCCTGACCCATGGATTTTGCCTCCCGCTCCACCTCAACAGGTCTTGCATCGTGGCCCCGAGCAAGCTCCCATAAAACCTTGCCCCCTTTGCCAAACAAGGAC
>DIQB01000082.1:7471-7932 GCA_002427165.1 Firmicutes bacterium UBA5473 | reverse complement strand
CAAACAAGGACACAAGTTTGCCCATGGGCGCTTGGGCCAGTTCTCCAGCTGTTGCAAAACCTGCGCGGTGAAGTTTCTCACAGGCTTTAGGCCCCACGCCCCACAGTTTCTCTACAGGCAGGTTGCGCAGGAAAGCTTCCACACTCTCAGATTGAATAATGGTAAGACCTTGGGGTTTTTTCCAATCTGAGGCTAATTTCGCCAAAAACTTGTTAGGAGCAATCCCCACAGAGCATGTGAGGGCGACTTTCTTTGCAATTCGTCGCTGGATCTCCTCCCCTAGCTCCTGGAGGGAGCTAAAAAAATGAGTTGCTCCTGTGAGATCTAAGAAAGCCTCATCGATGGAGGCAGCCTCAACTAGGGGTGTAAAGCTTGCCAGCACCTCGAAGATCTCCTCTGACACTCTTTGGTATAACTCCATCCTCCCTGGAAGATAGATTCCCTTGGGACAAAGCCGCCGG
>DIQB01000082.1:6861-7188 GCA_002427165.1 Firmicutes bacterium UBA5473 | reverse complement strand
GCCGCAAAAAAGGCATCCATATCCACATGAGCCACGGTTCGCATCGGGCTAAAAATGCTCCCAGTGCAAAACAGCAGACAATGGCCTTTTTTCCTTCTCTGGGAGCTGGTCTTGTGGATACCCTAAAGCCACAAGAGATACCAAACGCATCTGTTGTGGGGCCCCAAGGAGCTTACCAATTGCTGGGGCATACTCTTTTTTATCCCCAGCAATCCAACAGGCGCCAAGTCCTAGGCTATGGGCTGCAACTAATATGTTTTGCGTGGCTGCTGCTCCATCCTCCAAATAATACTTACTCTCTTGGCAAAAAACAGCGATGGCAGCTGG
>DIQB01000082.1:5010-6649 GCA_002427165.1 Firmicutes bacterium UBA5473 | reverse complement strand
CAAAAAACAGCGATGGCAGCTGGACCATCTGCAATAAACTTGCCATGGTCTGTGGCTGCAGCCACCTGGGCTTTCAGATCATGATCTGTCAACACCACAAACTCCCAGGGCTGACCATTGCGAGCTGTGGCAGCAAGCCTGCCTGCATCCACAATTTGTTCTAAAACCTCAGGCGCAACTGGCCTATCCTGATACCTTCGCACACTGCGCCTGGTTCTCAATGCTTCCAAAGCCTTCATCGCTCTGCTCCTTCCTTTGTACATATTCCCACAGTAATGAGGCACAAGCAGCTAAGTTTCCTCTTCTGTGGCAACGAATAGGGCCATCTCCCCGCTGAATTAGCATCTCATCTACAAGAAACGTTTTCATGCCAATTTCAGCTGCAACCAGATCCTCTTCCACATCATTGCCAATCATCAACGCATCCTCAGGCTCCACACCAATCCGCTTGGCAATCTGACGGTAATAGTTGGGATTGGGTTTTGCCCAATGCATTTCCTCATAGCTTGTAACTAAGCTGTAGGGGAAATCTTCGATCCCAGCCCACCTCATGCGCTCATAGATGGCACTTTGGGGAAAGACGGGATTTGTGGCAATAACAACGCGACCTGTGAGGGCAAAAGCTGCCTCTACCGCATCCCGGGCTCTGGGATCAGGTTTGATTCCAGCTCGTAGGTGCGGAAAATCTTCTCTATAGAATTCATCGATCAAAGGCTCCAGTTCCTCTTGTTTTCTCTCAAAACGCGGGAAAAAGTCTTGGGAGAATACTTCCCTGTTGGTGAGGGAACCATCATTATCTATCATTTTAGTGGTTGCGGCTAGCAATTCCCGAGAAAAAGATTTTACCTCCAGTTGTACTTTGTCTGCTAAAGCCTGCATATATTTCGGTAAAAAAATGTTCATATCTAAGGGCAATAGGGTACCATCGAGATCAAACAAAATTGCTTTAAACACTTAAAAAGAATACCTCCTCAGTCAGGGATGGCTTCCTGTCCTACCTCCACATTCCCTATAATCTTGGTAAGGTTGGCCATAGCAGCCTTCTGTGTTACCTCTGTCACTGTAGCCTGGGCCACAGTCTCCCGCTCCACCCAAATAATCTCACCTGTAGCAGGATCTGTGATCTCGCGGGTTTTCTTCTGTATGGTAAAGCTTTGCCCCACAAAAACTCCTCTGTCAGCTCCAGCATTCAAGATTATCTGTCCGGCTGCCACATCTGCCACTAGGGCTGAGACAGTTCGGGGTTTTAGCTTTCGCAGCTCCCCTGAGAGCTGAGTTACAAATTCCCCCACAGCTTCACCTGTGGCCTTGCCTAAAATATGGTTTTGAAAGCGTTGGCTGTCAAAGGCAAGGCCCTGGAGGCTGCCAAAAACTCTCCCTAAAGAAAAACCGGTCTGGCTTTCCTCTCCCCTGCCCCCTACTGCTGCCACGATCACTGCGCTTTGGGTGTCCACAAGCCTTCCTTCCAGGGAAACCGTAGCTGTGGTTTTGGTAAACCTTCCCAGAAAAGGGACTCTAAGGCCACCATCATCTATTGTAAAGTCTGTGATTGTACCCAAAAGCAAATAGTCCACGCCTAAAATCCGGCCTGCTTCGGCCACGGTTTTGGGATCTAGCATTCCTAGCCTTCCTAGACGCT
>DIQB01000082.1:3841-4844 GCA_002427165.1 Firmicutes bacterium UBA5473 | reverse complement strand
AAAGGATCAAGCATTCCCAGCCTTCCTAGGCGCTGCTCGCCTAAGACTGCTTCCAGTCTTTCTCTCTCCACAACTTGAAAGTCCCCTTGCCGCAACAGCTCTCCCACAACTAAATCTTCGATTCCCTGGTTCACATTCCAGTTCCAGCTCCACCAGCGATCGACTCGCCCCATTTTAAAAGGGAGCACAGCCACGCGGCTACTTGCCTGGACTCCTGTTGCCAGAAGAGCCAAGATTAAAACTAACAAAAAGTTTTTCTGTCGCATCTCATCACCCTACCATGTATACGTAAATTGTGGGAGATAGTTGCTGGCGAGTTTCTTTGTAGCATCCCGGAGAGCTTCCCGTCTGAGTGTGGGGATCTGCCTTCGATCTGGGCTAGGAATTGAGGTGAAAGGCGGCAGATATTTACTATCCCCAGGCCAGGGCAATTCGATTGTTTTAAATCTAGTAGCCTTACCTGTAGCCTGACGGGAGAAAAGCACCCTTCGCTCTTTCGACACCAACTGCAAGGAGATACCCACCTCCACATTTATCTCTTGACGCAGCTCCCAGCGATGGATTTCTTTTTTCTTATCGACGAGTACCCTCCGCGGAGGCTCTAGGTAAACATCCTCAAAGTAATAGGTTACAGCGCCCAAAAGTAGGGTATCTGCACCCAAACTTCGGGCTAGCTGTCCCACATCACCCTCTGAGGCAGCTCTGGAACTGAAGAGGGAGTCACCAAAGCGTGGTTCTATGAGATCTAGCCCTGAGAGCTGTGATAATTCCTCAGCTAAGAGGGTGGTGGCTTCCCTGGAGATGCCATAATCTGAGGTGAGATTATCGAATTCAAGCAGCGCAACCCTACCGAGTTTTCTCAGATCTACCTCTGGTTCCAACATCACCTGTTTACAACCTGATAAAAACAATGGAAGGGTCAGAAACACAAAAAGAGGGAGCATCCTCTTTGCCTGCATAGCTATACCCTCCTTTCCCTATTATCAGTTTAGTTCGACGGCGG
>DIQB01000082.1:679-3525 GCA_002427165.1 Firmicutes bacterium UBA5473 | reverse complement strand
GAGGTGCAAATTAAGCTCCGAGAGCATTCCCTGAGCTTGCGTAAGCTGGGATAAAGGCAAGAGAAACGCTAGTTCAACCTGATCAGTATAGTCAATATTGCCTATTTTGGCACCTAGCTGCTCTAGCTGGTAGCGGACCTGATCTAAGAGGCTATAGGGAAGCTTGAGCGAACCTTCAATAGTTGGCTCAAGTCTTTTAATTCCAGCCGCAGTCAAAGCCTCACGCGCTCCTTGGCTATAGGCCCGGACAAGACCTGGGGCGCCAAGTAAAATACCGCCAAAGTAGCGAATCACAACCACCAAAGTGTTGGTTAGCTCCTGGAGGCGAATTGTGGAAAGAACAGGTTTGCCTGCAGTGCCACCGGGCTCACCATCATCGCTGGCCCTGACTATTTCCCCACCTTTCCCTAAGACGTAGGCGAAAACATAGTGGGTTGCGCCAGGATAATCCAAGCGGCTTTGGTCAATATAGCCTACAGCTTCCGCTTCCGTTGCTACTGGCCAGGTGCGGCCAATAAAGCGGGACTTCTTAATCACAATTTCCCGCTCTGCAAAACCCTTGACCGTCAAAATCTCCTGTTCCATCTATTCGCCCCAGAGCCTTGCTATAGTAACTACGACATCAGCAGCCCTTTGGAGCCATTGGGCCACAAGCCATTCAGAGCGAGAGTGGGGATCCACTCCTCCTGTGAAAAGATTTGGGCACGGCAGACCAGCCTTGGCAAGCATGGCACCATCTGTGCCTCCACGGATGGGCTTCTCCCATGGCACCACGCCAACTCTTTTCATCGCCTGGCGAGCTAGCTCCACCACCTGAGGATTCTTCGCCACAGCCTCTTTCATGTTTAGATAGCCACCTGTCTCCTCCACCCGATAACTACCAGGCTCGGACACAATCCCCGCGAGTAAGTTTTCCACCAAACTCCGTTTTTGGGCAAGTCCCTGGCTACTGAAATCCCGGAGCAAAACCTCCAGTTCCGCCTTCTCAACAGATCCCCGGATGCTATCTACATGGATGAAACCCTCTCTGCCCGCTGTGGTCTCAGGCAGAGCAACAGCTGGGAGGCTGCTGGCAAAGTTGCCTGCCAGCCGTACGGCATTTACCATCCTCCCTTTGGCATCTCCTGTATGGCTGCTCTTGCCTTGAATTACAATTCGCAAATTTTGCGCATAGAAATTTTCCCACTCCAGCTCGCCTAAAGCCCCACCGTCCACTGTATAGGCAGCACTCACACCAAACTTGACCACGTCCAAATGGTCTGTACCCCGACCTAGCTCCTCATCTGGAGTGAAGGCAATTCGCACTGTAGCATGAGCTTCTGGCTCTGCCAGTAGTCTTTGGGCAGCATCCATAATGGCGGCAATTCCTGCTTTGTCATCTGCGCCCAAAAGGGTGCTACCATCTGAGGTGATCACAGTACACCCTACAGCTTTAGCTAATAGGGGATGATCCACCTCACCTGAGGGCAGGATTATTTTCCCTCCCTGATATTCATGGAGAAGAGGCTTTACTGGTCCCCCAGGTGCGGCAGGGCTAGTATCCAGGTGGGCTAGGAAGCCAACAGCAGGCTCGCGGCCGGGAATTGTGGCAAGTACCACTCCCTGGGGAGTAAGTTCTATGTCTCGGGCTCCCATCTGCGCCAGCTCCTCCACTAATACTTGAGCTAGCTTCCATTGTCCTTTGGAAGAGGGGCTTTCTGCACAAAGTGGATCTGCTTGGGTATTTATTTGCACGTAGCGCAGAAAACGTTCAGCTGCGCGTGGTAGATTTTTCATCTTCATCACCCTTTTGATCCTTCGCTAGCAGGTGGGGAAAGTCCTGCCTAATGGAGGAATTTCCCCTCTGGGTGAGACTCAAACTTAAAGGTCCGAGCCAAAGGAGCATTTAGCTTTGGCATGATGATTGAAAGGACACCTCTGTCCATAGTTATTTTTGCCTTATCTGGATCGATCTTTTGGGGAAAGCTGATGGTGCGGATGAAGGCACTACTCTTTTGCTCCTGGTGCCAAAAGTCCCCTTTGTCCAAATGACTTTCTTCTTCTCTTTTGCCACGAATTAATAGCTGATCTTGGTTTAAGGTGATTTCTAAATCCTCAGGTAGAAACCCTGGTATTGTGGCTTTGAGAATTAATGCATTCTCTCGATTGGAGAGCTCAAATGCAGGCTCTCGCAGAGGAAGAGGCGGCAGGAGATGCTCCTGGAAACCCTGTTCCCCCGGTGATTGTTGTTGGCTCATTGCAAAACCTCCTTTCCCCTTAGTGTTAGCCTGCTCCTTGCCACCTATGCAAAAAAAGCTGCCGTTGGCATAAGATAAAGGGGAGGTGTAATTATATGGAAAAACCACGGCCACTCGTGGGAGGAGATAGCATCGGGGTAATTGCCCCGGCTAGTCCCCCGGACAGGGAAGCACTTGAGGCAGGGTGCAGGTATCTGGAGGGACAAGGTTTTCGAGTAGTAAAGGGAAAGTCTTGTTTTGGAAGCTCTCGTTCCTATTTAGCTGCAACAGATGAGATTAGGCGGGAAGATTTTAGAACTATGATCAGCGATCCATCCCTTTCTGCTCTCTTCTGCGCCAGGGGAGGCTATGGCTGCCTGAGGCTCTTGCCCTTGGAGCCGCCACAAGTTCCCAAGATCTTTTTAGGCTATAGCGATATCACCACATTGCATCTAATTTTAAATGAAAAAATGACCACCTTCCACGGTCCGATGGTGGCCTCAAACTTTCCCCAGCTTGACCCTTTCACAGAAAGGAATCTGTGGCAGATGCTCACCGAGCCCAAACTAGGTCCCCTGCCTCATCCCAAAGAGCTCCCTCCTCCCCGAACCATCCACCCGGGCAATGCAG
>DIQB01000082.1:0-471 GCA_002427165.1 Firmicutes bacterium UBA5473 | reverse complement strand
GCAGAGGGAGTTTTAACAGGAGGTAATTTATCTCTAGTTGCAGCTTCATTAGGTACAGAGTATGAAATCAAAACCCAAGGCAAAATCTTGCTACTAGAGGAGGTAGAGGAGCCCACCTATAAGGTTGATCGCCTTCTCAGACAGCTCTATCTTGCAGGCAAGCTCCAGGCAGCTCGAGGAATTATTTTCGGTTATTCTCCCACGATTCAACCCCAAAATGAGTTTTTGAAGCTGTTAGATGAACTTTCCCAGCTGAATATTCCTGTGCTCTATGGTCTGGCCTTCGGACATGGCTCCCCCAAACTCACAGTGCCCTTAGGGGTGAGGGCCAGACTTGATGCACTCTCAGGTCAGCTTTTCCTTTTAGAATCTCCTCTCAATTAAAAAGAGCCCCGCGTTCGAGGGTGCGTCTTAGGGGTTTTTAATCCCGGAAAAGTATTGGCATAGTTTGGTATGTATGTACCGGCTATG